>DATINO010000040.1:0-25641 GCA_035474195.1 Gaiellaceae bacterium | reverse complement strand
CGCGGCGGCTCGCTCGTCAACGCGCGCGCGGACGAGATAGCGCGCGAGCACCGCCTCCAGGCTGCCAGACTCTGGGCGGCATGACGACGGTCTCGACCCACGTCCTCGACACCGAGCGCGGCGCTCCCGCGGCCGGAATCCCCGTCGAGCTGTTACGCGCGGACGGGACGATCGCGGGCCAGGGCGTCACCGACGACGACGGCCGCATCCGCGACCTCGCCGAGACCGAGCCCGGCACGTACCGCATCGTCTTCCATCCGACGAGCCCGTTCTTCCGCAGGGTCGAGCTGGAGATCGAGCTCGCCGACGGCCACTACCACGTCCCGCTCCTCGTCTCGTCGTACGCGTGCGCGACCTACCGCGGCAGCTGAGCGCCGACGAGCTCGCCGAGCTCTTCGAGGGGCGCACGCGGTTCGTCGAGCGGCTGGCCGTCCTCGACGAACCGCTCGACCGTGCGCGCGAGGTTGCGCAGGGGCTCTCCGACGAAGAGAAGAAGGAGGTGCTCGACGCGCACCCGGCGATCGGCGCGAAACCGAGGTCCGATCGCTCGCGCCGCGAGCAGGGGACCGACGACGACCCCGCGGTGCTCGCCGAACTCGCCGGGCTGAACGCCGAGTACGAGGAGCGCTTCGGCTTTCGCTTCGTCGTGTTCGTGAACGGCCGACCGCGGCGCGAGATCGTGCCGGTGCTGCGCGAGAGGATGACGCGGTCGCGCGAGGAAGAGCTTCAAACCGCCGTGGACGAGCTCGTGCAGATCGCGATCAATCGATGGCTGACCTCCTAGCGCTCAGCGACTACTGGTGGGGCTGGGGCAACCTGCTCTTCCGCTGGCTGCACGTGGTCGCGGGCATGGCGTGGATCGGCGCATCGTTCTACTTCATCGCGCTCGACAATCACCTCGAGCCGCCGCGCGATCCCGCGGACGCGAGGCGCGGCGTCGGCGGCGAGGCGTGGGAGATCCACGGCGGCGGCTTCTACCGCGTCGAGAAGTTCAAGGTCGCACCGGAGCGGCTGCCCGAGCCGCTGCACTGGTTCAAGTGGGAGGCGTACACGACGTGGCTCTCCGGCTTCGCGCTGTTCATCGTGGTCTACTACTCGCACGCCAGCTCGTACCTGATCGACAGGTCGGTGCGCGACCTGACGGCGTGGGAGGCGATCACGCTGTCGGTCGTCGGGATCGTGCTGGCGTGGCTCGTCTACGACCTGGTGTGCCGCGCGTTCGCCGACGACGAAGGAGTTCTCGCGGTGCTCGTGTTCGGCTTCATCTGCCTCTCGGCGTGGGGCTCATGGGAGCTGTTCGCCCCGCGCGCGGCGTACCTGCAGGTCGGCGCGATGATCGGGACGATGATGGTCGGCAACGTCTTCTTCGTGATCATCCCGAACCACTGGAAGCTCGTCCGGGCGAAGGAGGCGGGGCGCGATCCCGACCTGCGCTGGAACCGCGACGGCAAGACACGGTCGGTGCACAACAACTACCTGACGCTGCCGGTGCTGTTCGCGATGCTGTCGAACCACTTTCCGTTCACGTACGGGCACCGCAACGGCTGGATCGTGCTCGTCGCGTTGATGGCTGTCGGCGCGCTCGTGCGCCACTACTTCAATCTGCGCCATCGCGGCTTGAACGTGTGGCCGCTGCTCGGAGTGGCCGCGGCGGCGATCGTCGCGATCGCCTTGCTGATCCGGTGACGAGCGAAGATGGTGACAGTGTGATCGGCTTTCTCGCAGTTGCCGCCGTCGTGATCGTCGCCCCCGGCCCCGACTTCGCGCTGACTCTCAAGAACACGGTGCGCGGCGGCGGCGTGGCGACCGCATTCGGTGTGGTGACGGGGCAGGTGGTGTGGGTGGTCGCAGCCGCCGCCGGGGTGGCGGCGCTGCTCGCGGCGTCGCATCCGGCGTTCGTGGCGCTGCGACTCGTCGGCGCGGCGTATCTCGTCTGGCTCGGCCTCGCGACGCTGCTCGCGCGCGGCGGGCACACGCCGCGCCACGGCGTCGGCTCCCCGTACCGGCAAGGGCTGCTCAGCAATCTCGCGAACCCGAAGATGCCGGTCTTCTTCATCAGCCTCCTGCCGCAGTTCGGCAGCTCGTTCGTCGCGCTGACGGCACATGGGCTCGTGTTCGTCGGCTTGACGTTCTGCTGGCTGACGGTCGTGTCGCGCGGCGCCGGGATGCTGCTCGTCCCGCGCGTGCGGCGGATCGCCGACGTCGTGACCGGCGTCGTGCTGGTCGCGCTCGGGCTTCGCCTGGCGATCGAGCGCAGGTAGGGTCTCGCGCGTGCTCGAGATCATCGCCGCCGGGATGCGCTTCGTCGCGCGCTGGGAGGAGGAGCTCGCCCCCGACACGGTCGCGGCGTTCAAGGCGTCGCTGCCGATGGAGGAGCGGATCATCCACTGCCGCTGGAGCGGCGAGTCGAACTGGATCCCGTGGGGGACGCGCGACTTCGGCATCGGGCCGGAGAACGCGACGTCGTATCCGCACCCGGGCGAGCTCGCGCTCTACCCGGGCGGCCAGTCGGAGACGGAGCTCCTGTTCCCGTACGGCTACTGCAACTTCGCCTCGAAGGCGGGCCAGCTGTGGGCGAACCACTTCGCCACCGTCGTCGAGGGCGCGGAGCAGCTCCCGCAGCTCGGCAAGCTGACCCTCTGGGAGGGCGCGCAGCCGATCACGTTCCGCGCGCTCTGAACTAGCGTTCTTCGCGCACGTACGGCGTGCCGAGGGCGGCAGGGGCTCCGAGCCGGCGCCGCGCGCCGGCGCTCGAGACCAGCACGAGCACGACGACCGTCATGACGTACGGCAGCGACTGGAACAGCTCCGGTGGAACGCCGCTCAGGATGCCGCGTGCCTGGAACGTGAACGGGATGCCCGAAAAGGCGCCGAAGAAGTACGCGCCGACCAGGCAGAGCGCCGGCCGCCAGAACGCGAAGATGACGAGCGCGATCGCGATCCACCCCGCGCCGCCCGTGATCCCGTCGACCCATTGCGGCGTGATCGACAACGTGAACGTCGCACCCCCGACGCCCGCGAACGCACCGCCGACGATCGTGTGCGCGTAGCGATAGCCCGCCACGTTGATGCCCATCGCGTCGGCGGCGGCGGGAGACTCGCCGACGGCGCGCAGGTTGAGCCCGAGCCGTGTTCGGCCGAGGTAGACGGCGACGAGCGCGACGCACACCCACGACGCGAAGACCAGCTCCGAATGCGCGAGCAGGATCGGCCCGATCACCTTGGCGTCCTGCCATGAGTGCGGCAGGAACGGGCCGAAGGAGTGCTTCGCCGGCTGTCCCGCGACGTTCAGGTCGTTGCCGAGGTACGACGAGAGCCCAGCCGCGCCCGCGAAGATCGTCAGCGCGAGGCCCGACACGATCTGGTTGGCCCGCAGCGTCACGACGAGGAAGGCATGGATCAGCGCCATGGCCCCGCCGGCAACCGCGGCGACGAGGATTGCGAGCAGCAGCGAGTCGGTGCGCTGCACCGCCCAGAACCCCATCACCGCGCCGACGAGCATCATCCCCTCGACACCGAGGTTGAGCACGCCGGAGCGTTCGGCCAGCAGCTCGCCGAGCGCGGCGTAGAGCAGCGGTGTCCCGTAGGCGACCGCCGACGCAAGCACGACGACCACGATCGAGTCGTTGATCCCGCCGGCCGCGAGGACCGTCATGCCGTCGCCTCCGACCGCCGCGCCGCGCGCGAGAATCGCACGCGATACCGCGTCAGCATCTCACCGCCGAGGACGCAGAAGAGGATCACGCCCTGCATGACGCCGACGAGCCCCGAGGGGAAGTCGGCGCCCTGCAACGCGAAGCCCGCGTTCTGCAATCCGCCGAGCAGGACCGCGATCAGGCAGACCGCGAACGGGTTGTACCGGGCGAGCGCCGCAATCACGATGCCGGCGTAGCCGTAGCCTGCTGCCGTCAGCCCGCGCGGGTCGAGCGTGTGGCGGAAGTCGCCGTCCTGGCTCGCGCCGCCGATTCCGGCGATCGCGCCGGAGAGTGCCATCACCGCGAGGATCTTCCGCCGCGTCCGCATGCCGGCGTACGTCGCCGCGCGCGGCGAGTCGCCGATCACCTGCACCTCGAACCCGAACCGCGTTCGCGTGTAGAGCAGCCAGATCGCCGCCGCGAGCACGATGCCGAGCAGCAGCCCGAGCGGCACGTAGAGCCCGACCGAGTGCGCGACGGGCCAGCTCGCCGCGGCGGGAAGGTTCTTTCCCTGCGGGAACACCTTTGCGGTCGGGCTCGACGTGTCGCGCCAGTAGGACTCCGAGTCGAAGATCAGATAGTTGACGACGAGCGCGGCGACGTAGTTCAGCATCAGCGACGTGATGATCTCGTTGGTCGAGAAGAACGCCCGCAAGATCGCGGGCACGAGCGCGAGCGCTGCGCCGCCGGCGGCGCCGGCGGCGACCATCGCCGGGACGGAGAGCCAGCCGGTGTGGTTGCCGAGCGCGATTCCCGCGCCCGCGCCGAGGATCGCGCCGGCGTAGAGCTGTCCCTCGCCGCCGATGTTGAAGAGCTGCATGCGGAACGCAACCGCGGCGCACAAACCGGTGAAGAGGAGCGGAGTTGCCGAGACGAGCGTCTCGTTGAGCGCCACCTTGCTCCCGAAGCCCGTGTCGATGAGACGCCAGAACGTGTGGCCGGGGGCGTGGCCGGTTGCGAGCAGGACGAGCGCCATCACACCGAACGCCACGACGAGCGAGCCCAGCGGCACGGCGACGGCGAGCCAACGCGGCTGGACGAGGCGGCGCTCGATCCTGATCACTCGGTCGCTCCCGCCATGAGCAGGCCGAGCTCTTCGACCGTCGCCGACTTCGCATCGCGCTCGCCGACGATCGCGCCCTCGTACATGACCGCGACGCGGTCGGCCAACGCGAGGATCTCGTCAAGGTCCTCCGAGATGAGGAGGACGCCGACGTAGCCCTCCGCCGCCTCGCGCAGGTAGCGATGCACGGTTTCGATCGCCGCGACGTCCAGGCCGCGCGTCGGGGACGCGACGACCAGCACGCGCGGGCTGCCTTCGAACTCGCGCGCGAGCACGACCTTCTGCAGGTTCCCACCCGACAGCTGCCGGGCAGGCAGCTCCGGCCCGCCGCCGCGCACGTCGTAGCGGGTGATCAGCTCCGCAGCGTACTTTCGGATCACGCGCAGCCGGAGCAGCGGTCCTCTCGTCACACTACCGCCGCGATACGACTTGAGCACGACGTTCGACGAGATCGAGAGCGACGGCGCGACGCCGGTGTGCAGACGGTCTTCGGGGACGTGCGCGACGCCGGCGGCGATCGCCTCGCGCGCGTCACCGCCGCGCAGGCGGCGTCCTCCGAGCACGATCTCGCCGCGGGTCGGCGTCCGCATGCCGGTGATCGTCTCAGCGAGCTCGCGCTGGCCGTTTCCCGCCACGCCGGCGATCGCGAGGATCTCGCCGGCGCAGAGCGTCAGGTCGACGCCGCGCAGCGCATCGCCGCCGCGGTCGCCCTGCGCCCACAGCGATTTCACCTCGAGCACCGGCTCGCCGACTTCCATGGCGCGCTCCACCCGGGCGGCGAGCGACACCTCGCGGCCCACCATCAGCGCCGCGAGCGAACGCTGCGTCGCGGTCGCGGTCGCGACCGTGTCGATCGTCTTACCGTCACGCAGCACGGTCACGCGGTCAGACACAGCCTTGACCTCGTGCAGCTTGTGCGAGATGAAGATGATCGTCCGGCCCTCGTCCGCCATGACACGGAGCGTCTCGAACAGCGACTCTGCCTCCTGCGGCGTCAGCACCGCGGTCGGCTCGTCGAGGATGAGGATCCGCGCCTCGCGGTAGAGCGCCTTCAGGATCTCGACCCGCTGCTGCTCGCCGATCGAGAGCTGCCAGATGCGGGCGCGCGGGTCGACGGCGATGCGATAGCGCTCGCCGAGCTCGGCGACGCGGCGCTCGATCCGCCGTGGGTGCACCATGAACTTCTTCCCCTCGCCGCGGTGATCCCCCAGGATGACGTTCTCCGCGACCGTGAACGGCGGCACTAGCCGGAAGTGCTGGTGCACCATCCCGATCCCCGCCTCGAGCGCTTCGCGAGGCGACGCGAACGAGACCGGTTTCCCGCTCAGCAGGATCTCGCCGCCGTCGGGCCGGTAGAGGCCGGTGAGGATGTTCGAGAGCGTCGACTTGCCCGCACCGTTCTCGCCGAGCAGCGCGTGCACCTCGCCCTCCGCCGCCTCGAAATGGACGCCGTCGTTCGCGACGACGCCCGGAAACCGCTTCGTGATGTCGCGGAGTTCGACGGCTGCGGTCATAGAAAAAGGGCGGACGGGACCGGAGTCCCGCCCGCCCGTCACACGGTTAGCCCTTCGGGCTCCCGATGACGCCCTTCACGAGGTAACTCATCGAGTACAGGTCGTTGAACGTGGGCCGCTTCCCCTTCGGGATCTGCAGCTTGCCCTTCTGGTCGTAGATCGGGCCACTGAACTCGTTCCACGTGCCGCCCTTGATCAGCTTCAGCTGCGAAGCGATCAGCGCCTTCGTCTTCGCGGAGACGCCTGGGCCGTACGGAGCGAGCTTCGTGAAGCCGTCCTTCAGGCTCCCGTAGTAGTTGCCCGTCTTCCACGTGCCGTTCATCGCGGCCTTCGTGCGCTTGAGGTAGTACGGGCCCCAGTTGTAGACCGCGGCAGTGAGCCACTGCTTCGGCGCGAACGACTGCGCGTTCGAGTCGTAACCGACCCACGGGACGCTGACGGTCTTCGCGTACTGGCCGGTCGACGGGCTGTCGACGTTCTGGCCGAGGACGTCGGCGCCGGCGGCCTTCAGGTTCTCGGCGGCCTTCTTCTCCTTGGCCGGGTCGAACCACGAGTTCGTCCAGATGATCTTCACCTTCGCGCCGGGATGCGCCTTCTGGACGCCGAGCGCGAAGGCGTTCGTGTGCCGGATCACCTCAGGGATCGCGAACGGCACGACGTAGCCGACCGTGCCGGTCTTCGTCGCCGCCCCGGCTGCGATGCCGGAGAGGTAGATAGCGTCTTCGCCTGCGCCGTCGTACTCGGCCATGTTCGGCTTGATGATCGTCCCGGTCGCCATCTCGAACTTCACGTCGGGATGCTTCGCGGCCGCGGCTGCCATCGCCGGCTGGAAGCCGAACGACGTGGCGAAGATGATCTTGTTGCCGTCGCGGATGAGCTGCTCGATCACCTGACCGACCTGCGGGCCTTCCGGGACGTTCTCCTTGTACGTCGTCTGCACCTTCGAGCCGAGCATCTTCTGCACGTACAGACGGCCCTGGTCGTGCGCTTGCGACCAGCCGCCGTCGTTGTGCGGTCCGACGTAGATCCACGCGGCCTTGAACGCCGCCGTCGACTTCGCCGAGCCGGGCGATGTGCCGAGCGCGAGCACCGCGGAGACCGCCGCGATCACGAGCACGATCGCGCCGAGCGCGAGCTTCCTGTTGAGCACTATTCCTCTCCTTGCGCCGTTTTTGCCGGGGGGAAGGTCGAATCTAACCCACCTTCCGGCGAGCTACTAGGCCTCGGTCGGAAGCCCCTGCAGAACGGGGTCTTTCGCGCTCCACGGAAACGTGATCCACCGGTCGGTGCGGCGCCAGACGTACTCGCAGCTGACCATCGAGCGGGGCTTCTCGTACAGCACGGCACACCGGACCTCGGCCACCTTGCCGGCGCAGAACTCCTGGACGAGCTGCAGCGTCGCCCCCGTGTCGGCGACGTCGTCGGCGACCAAAACCTTGAAGTCGGCGAAGTCGACGAGGTCGGGAACCGGCGGCAGGATCATCGGCATGTCGAGCCGTTCGTCGATGCCCGTGTAGAACTCGACGTTCATCGTGAACGTGTTCTTGACGCCGAGCGCGTAGCCGATCGCGCCGGCGACGAGCAGGCCGCCTCGCGCGATACCGAGGATCATGTCGGGAACCCAGCCGTCGGCGGCGATCGCCTGGGCCAGCTCACGCGCGCCGGTGCCGAGGTCGTCCCACGTCATCACCTCGCGTTCGGTCACTGCGTGAGCCTATCGAGTGCGGCCGTGAGTGCATCGACTGCGAGCACGATGTCCTCGTCGCTCGACAGCTCGTCCGGATGGTGCGATACGCCGCCGTTCAACGAGCGGACGAACAGCATCGACGCGTTCGGGACGAACATCGCGTCATGGCCGGCGCCGGAAACAAGGCGCGGCGCGTCCGGAAGCACCGCTGCGAACGCGTCGCCCATCGGCACGGGATCGGAGCGCCAGGCGACGTCGAATCCGATCGCCTCGATCAAGCGGTCGAGGAGAGCGGAGTCCGCAGAGCGGGCGTCGACGGCGACGGTGACGCGCTCGGGCACGACGTTGCCCGCGTTCGGCTCGACCTCGATCGCTCCGACCGTCGCGACCGTTCCCTTGACCGCACATTCGCGGACGTGCAGCACGAAGCTCGCTGCGTCGACGAGCGCGTCGGCGCGAACGTCCATCGGCGTCGTCCCGGCGTGGTCGGCGCGACCCTGGAAGACACGGGTACCGCGCGCCTGCCCCGCGATCGAGGTGACGACGCCCAGCGGCTCGTCGAGACCGGCGAGCACCGGCCCCTGCTCGATGTGCAACTCCAGGTAGGCGTCGGGTGCCGACTCGATCTTCTTGCTGCCCATCGGGCCTGACTCCTCGGCGCGGAACGCAACGGCGGCGAGCGGACGGTCACGCAGCTTGTCCGCCGCCTCGATCGCCGCGATCACACCGAGCACCCCGTCGAACCGTCCGGCGGTCGGAACGCTGTCGAGGTGCGAGCCGGCCCACACGCGCGCGTTGCCGCGCGACCCGAACAGGTTCCCCGCGCCGTCACGCGTGACCTCGAGCCCCGCGTCGCGCATCCACCCTGCCGCGAGCTCGTGCGCAGCGTCCTCCTCGGCCGAGTACGCATGGCGGTGCTGGGCGATCGCGTACACCGCCTCGATCCGCTCCATCGTGCGAGAGCTCACTCCGGCAATGCTAGGAGGACGCGCCACCCTGCGAGCGTGAGACCCGCACACGCGACGAACCCGCACCACCACGACGTCGCGCCGACGAGCACGCCGAACAGGCCGGGGTAGATCGCGCCGCTGCCGTTCAGGAGCGACTGCTGCAGCCCGATCGCCGCACCGGAGCGGCGATGCCCGGCGACCTCGACGGCCGCCGCGAACGACAGGCCGTTCCAGCTCATCGACAGGACACCGGCCACGACGAGCGCCGGGATGAACACGACGAGCGGCGCGGAAAGCAGCGCGGCCGAGGCCGTGACGAACACGGCGACGGCGAGTGCGATCAGCCGCAACGGGCGCAGGCGGCTTCCCGCGACGTCGGACCAGCGGCCCGCGCCGATGCGCGCGACGATCCCGAGCAGCTGGACGACCGCGAGCACCGCCGCGGCATGACCCGGCGAGAGGCCGCGGTGGTCGTGGAGGAGCAGCACCGTGAAGCCGACGACGCACATCTGCGGGGCGAGAACGAGCGCGCTGCCGATCGAGAGCCTCCAGAGGCGCCGGTCGCGGAGCGGCGCGACATCGGCCGCGTCCGCGCCGTCCGGCAGCGGGATGTCGCGCAGGACGAGCGCTCCGACGACCGCTGCGGCGACGCACGCGAGCCCCATCGCCGCGAAGCCCCAGCCGGTGCCGCCGGCGTGCACGATCGGCGGGAGCGCGAGCGAAGCTGCGAAGCCGCTGATCGGGATCGCGGTCTGCCTGATCCCGAGCGCGAGCCCACGCTGCGAGCCCGGGAACCACGCCATCACGGCGCGGCCGCTCGCCGACTGGACGCTCGCGCCCAGGAACCCGGCGAGCATGAGCAGGAGCAGCAGCGCCTCGAACGTCGACGTCAGCGATGCGCCGAGGAGGGCGAGGCCGCAACCACCGACGCCGGCGAGCAGCACCCAGCGCTCGCCGATTTGGTCGGTGGCGAGCCCCCACGGGATGAGTGAGACGACGGATCCGGCGAGCGACGCGGAGATGAGGAGGCCGGTCTGCCCGAGCGACAGGTGGAGCTCGTCGCGCAACGGCGGCGCCATCACGGCGACGCCGAACCAGATCGCGGAGTACGTCGCCTGCGCGAACGTTCCGGCGGTGAGGACGACCCAGCGAGTCGGGATCAACCGGAGACCAGTTCCGACACCCTCACCTGCTCGGTGAGGAGCCGTCGAAACTTGGCGGGATCGCCGCCGACGTACGCGCCGCAGAGCTGGCGTCCGGCGGAGTACGTGATCGTGTACGCGCGCCAGGTCGGATCGGTGACGAACCGGATCGACTGCGCCGCCTGTTCCTGCGTGTTGAGGGTCCAGCGCTGCACGTAGTCGCGCGCGTCGTCGTGCGACAGGCCGTCCTCGAAGATCATCAGCGCCGCGTTCAGGCTGACGGTGCGGAGGTCGTCGATCGCGTCGCCGATCTGCCGCGCGAGCTCCGGGTCGGCGAGCTCGACGCCGTGGCGGCGAAGGATCGCGTGGGCCTCGTCGCGGGCTGCGTCGTCGAGCACGATGTCGGCGCCGATCTCGGCGATGCCCTCGCTGAGCACCGCGGCGGGCGTCGGCACCATCGCGATCGTCTCCTCGAGCCGCCCCTGCTCGCGCGCGAGCAACTGCTCCTTCACCGAGCTCTCGGTGTGATGGCCCGGGTACACCTCGTGGGCCGCGAGGTGGATCAGGTCGAGCCCCGTCGTCGGCAGATCGATGTTCAGGACGACGCGGCTCTTCAGGTCGCCGAGGTAGTAGTTGAACGCCCACCACGGCTCGTCGCGCACGGGCTCGAGCGCGGGGCTCTCACCGTCGGGGAGGTCGACGACGCCGAGCGTATGCGCCCGCATGAGCGGCAGCAGCTCGCCGAGCACGCCGACCGCCTTGTCGCCCGGGCACGCGTGCCGATCACGCCACGCGCGCCGGCGCTCGGCGAGCGGCCCGTCGCCCGGCAGCAGCGCGTCGAGCTCGGAGTGCGAGCGCTCGAACGCGGTCTCCGGCGTGCGCTGCGGCCGCACGCCATAGCTGCCCTCGACTTCGTCGCTGTAGGAGAGCTGCTCGCCGGCGAGCACGCGTGCGCACGTCCAGCAGCCGTGCACCTGATCGCGGAGATAGCCGTCGTCGAGGGAGGCGAGCAGGGCCGCGCCGTCCTCGACGAGCTGCGCCGGGGCAACGAGCTCCTCGGCCTCGACGTGTTCCTTCAGCTCGGCCGGGCCGTAGTACGAGTCGACGAGACCGTCGATGTGGCGCCCGAGCCTGAGCCCGAGCTCGAGATACGACTCAGCTGCGCTCAAACAATGCCGCCTGTCCCTGTCCCACGCCGACACACATGGTGACGATTCCGCGCCGGCCGCCGCGGCGCTCGAGCTCGTGGAGCAGCGACACGACGAGCCGTGCGCCGCTCATCCCGAGCGGATGGCCGATCGCGATCGCGCCGCCGTTCACGTTGAGCCGTTCCTCGTCGATCCCGAGCTCGCGCGCGACGGCGATCGACTGCGACGCGAATGCCTCGTTCAGCTCGACGAGGTCGACGTCCTCGATGGCGGTCCCGGTGCGGGCGAGCAGCTTGCGCACGGCGGGCACCGGGCCGATCCCCATCACGCGCGGGTCGACGCCGGCGACGGCCGACGCGACGAACGTGCCGATCGGCTCGGCGCCGAGCGCTCGCGCCTTCTCCTCGGACGCGACGACGACGGCGGCCGCACCGTCGTTCAGGCCCGAGGAGTTGCCGGCCGTCACCGTGCCGCCGGCACGGAACGCCGGCCTCAGGTTCGCGAGCTTCTCGCGCGTCGTCTCGGGACGCGGGTGCTCGTCGCGCGTCAGCTCACCGGCGGGAACGAGCTCGTCGTCGAAGCGGCCGGCATCACTCGCTGCCGCCCAGCGTTCCTGCGAACGAAGGGCGAACGCGTCCTGCTCCTCGCGCGTCACGTGCCACCGGTCGGCCACGTTCTCGCCGGTCTCCCCCATCGACTCGAGCGGGAACATCGCCTCGAGCTTCCGGTTCGGGAACCGCCAGCCGAGCGTCGTGTCGTACAGCACGCGATCGCCGCGAGGGAAGGCGGTGTCGGGCTTCGGTGTCGCGAACGGGGCGCGCGACATCGACTCGACACCACCGGCCACGAAGAGATCGCCGTCGCCGGCGATGACCGCGTGACACGCGCCGACGATCGCTGCGAGCCCGGACGCGCAGAGCCTGTTCACGGTGACGCCGGCGACCGAGTCGGGCAGCCCGGCCAGCAGCACGGCCATGCGCGCGACGTTGCGGTTGTCCTCTCCCGCCTGGTTCGCGCAGCCGATGTATGCGTCTTCGATCTCGTCCGGCGGGACTCCGGCCCGCTCGACGGCTGCGGCGATCGCGAGCCCGGCGAGGTCGTCGGGGCGCACGCCGGACAGCCCGCCGCCGTAGCGGCCGACCGGGGTGCGCACCGCGCTCAGGATCACTGCGCGAATTCCGGTTCCTTCCCGAGCAGGTGGGTGACGGCGGCACGGCCGCGCTCACCCATGTCGAGCGTGAGGTCGTTGACGTACATCGAGACGAACCGGTCGGCGGTCTCCTCGTCCACGCCGCGGCCGAACCGCATCGCGTACGCGAGCGCGTCGTCACGGTTCGCGAGGCCTGCCGCGATCGCCTCACGCAGCACGGCAGAGACGTCGGCGCGGCGCTCGACGTCGCGCCGGATGCCGACGAGGCCGAGCGGCAACGGCAGCCCGACGTGCTCCGCCCACCACAGGCCGAGGTCGAGCAGCTTCGCGAGCCCGGCCGCCGCGTAGGTCAGTTGACCTTCGTGGATCAAGAGGCCCGCTTCGGCGCGTCCGGACACGACCTCGTCCAGGACCTGGTCGAACGGGAGGTCGCGCGTACGGATGGCGCCGCCGAGGGCGAGGTGGAGCACGCGCTTGGCCGTCGTCAGCGGGCCGGGCGTGACGATCTCGACCGCGTTCAGGTCGACCTCGCCGCGGGCGACGACGATCGGCCCGTAGCCCTCGCCGAACGACGCGCCGTGCGGCAGCAGGACGTAGCTGTCCTCGACCGCCTGGTAGGCGCCCGCGGAGAGCGCCGTCACCTCCAGCCGGCCTGCCAGCGCCCATTCGTTCAGGGACTGGATGTCCGACACGACGAGCTCGAGCTCGAGGCCACGGACATCGACGGCACCGGCCTCGATCGCCCAGACCATGAACGCGTCGTCGGGATCCGCGGAGTGACCGACTCGAATTGGCACGGGAGCGGACGTTACCCTGCGTGCACCGGATGCTGAGCGAGTCGATCCAGGATTACCTGAAGGCGATCTACAAGCTGCACGAGGCGAACGGCCGCGTGACGATCGGCGCCCTCGCGAAGGACCTCGGCGTCGCGCCGGCATCGGCATCTGCGATGGTGAAGAAGCTGGCCGCCCTCGAGCTGCTGACGCACGAGCCGTACCGGGGCGCGCACCTGACGGAGGCGGGCGAGCGCGTCGCGCTCGAGGTGATCCGTCACCACCGGCTGCTCGAGCTGTATCTCGCCGAGACGCTCGGCGTGCACGTCGACGACGTCCACGACGAGGCTGACCGGCTCGAGCACGTCATCTCGGAAGAGCTCGAGGCGCGGATCGACCGCGCGCTCGGGTTCCCGACGCACGACCCGCACGGCGACCCGATCCCGGACGCGAACCTGGAGTGGCCTAGCAATCGCTGAGCGTTCAGCGGCCGAAGAAGAACTTCTCGAGGGGCGCCAAAAGCTCGTCGCGGTGGAACGGCCTGACCTTCGCGTCGGCGCCGTCGTCCTCCGACACCACCGCGTCGTCCTCCAGCGTGTCGTTCGCTGCCTCCAGGCAATCGTCGAGCTCGTAGCCCTCCCACACGTAATCATCCGCGCGCGGTTCCTCGGACTCGCGGTGCTGCGGGTTCACCTGCCGCCCGACCGCCCACACTGCTCCGGCGCGGCGCTCGATCCAGATCACCACACGCTCGGCGCTGCCACCGTCGTCGAGCCCTTCGACGACGCGCTCGGCAAAGCGGCCATCCCTCGCGCGAGCCTTCACGCCGCGACTATACAATCGACTGCATCTTGGGCCTGGTCGATGCGATCAAGAGCGCGTTCTCGTTTCTCTCGTCGCGCAACCAGAGTGAGGAGCGCGTCGCGCAGTACGTGATCCGCGAGCATCATCGCGGGCGTCCGGTGCGCGACATCCTCGAGGACCACTACGTGACGAACCGGTTGAGCGCCGAGCAGATCCAGCGGTTGCTCGATCGTCCCGACGTGCTGCACGCACTCGGCGAGAACGTCGTCGCCGACACGAAGACGACGCTCTAGCTCTCTCGCCTGATGAAGGTGATCTGGCCGTTCGTCTCGAGCACGGCCCACTTCACCTGGCTGAGCTGAGCGATCCCCTGCACGCGCGCCGCTTCGCGGATCTCGTCGACGCTCAGGCGCTCACGCCTCGCGTTGCGCTCGATCACGTCACCGTCCTGCACGACGACGATCGGAGTCCCCTCGAGCACGGGTCGCGCGCGGGGGAACCGGAAGCCGATCCACGACACGAGCACTTGCAGCACGGCGATCGTCCCGATCGCGAGGAACGCGCCGGTGAGTGAGTAGTCGTCCTGCGTCAGGCCCTGCTGGACGGCGTCGCCGAGGATGATGATCAGGATCAGGTCGAACGGCTGCAGCGACGAGAGCTCGCGTCGGCCGATGATGCGTGTCAGCACGAGCAGAAAGGCGAAGACGACGATTGCTCGAAGGACGATGTCCATCAGGGATAGATGGTCACCCTGCGGTCGATGTGCAGGAGCCGCATCGAGCCGTCGAGCAGCGTGACCCCGGCGGGACGTCGCCACGCGAGGTTCGTCGCGTTGGCCTGGAACTGCATGTAGAGGACGTATGCGTGCCCGGCCGGGATGTGGCCGAGATCCAGGCTGATCTTCCCGCCGCGCGACGCCTGGCCGATTGGGCTCGGCTCGATCGTGTTGATCGCCATGCCTTCGGCCCAGCCCTGGTCGAGCACGAGGACGGCGTCCTTCACGTCGTGATGCGCCGTGATGTGGAAGCGAGCCGAGAAGAGCAATCCGCCGCGTAGGTGATCTGGCGCGTTGAGCTTCAGCGACGCCGCGGGTGCATCCGCCGACGCAGTCACGGGTCGCTGCCCGAAGACGTTCAGCAGCCCGAGCAGGGCGAACACCCCGATCGCGCCGACGATGATGCGGCGCGGCCAGAGCGTGTCGCGCATCCCCGCGAGGTCGCGATGTCGCTTGAGGACGATTCCGTCAGGAACATCGGCCATGCCGACGTTCTCCCCGCGAACGATCGTCGGCTAACCCAGATCGTCTTCGTCGAACGGGCGGCGCAGAACCCAGAGGAACGTCGTGACGATCGTGCCCGGAACGGGCTCGTTCGAGCTCTCGAGGTCCTTCAACTTCGACGCCGCCGCGCCGAGCTTGCCGCCGAGCGCTGCCATCGGCAGGCTCCCGCCTTCGCGCCGCTCGGGCACGACGGCGATGTCCGGCACGACGTTGACGAGCTCCCAGCCGTCGCGGGCGTAGTCGTTCAGCGACGAGGTGTACTGACCGTCGGTCAGCGAGACCACGCGATACTCCCAACGCTGCACGGCGTGGAGCGTAGCTCGCGACAAGGAATGCCTGCGCGTACAGTGCACGGCATGCCGCGGGTGCGCAAGGCGAGGCTCTTGACGCTCGCTGCGACAACATTGATCGTGTGCACCGCAGCGGGCGGAACGGCGGTTCCACGGACGCCGTGGCTCGCCTACGGACGGACGCCCGACGCGCAGAACGCATCCCCGACACCGCTTTCGCCGGCAGCAGCGAGCGCGCTCCGCGCGGCCTGGAAGACGGATGTGGGGGATATCATCACGGCGCAGCCGCTGTACGCCCCCGACGTGCGTGTGGGCAAGACGACACGTCAGCTTCTCGTCGTCGCATCGGGAGACAACGCGATCTCAGCGCTCGACCTCGGTACGGGGCGCGTCGTGTGGCGCCGGTCGCTTGGCCCGACGCAGCCTCAGGTGTGCGGCGGCAAGGGCGGTATCGAGTCGACGCCGGTGATCGACGCAGCGGCGCATCGTGTCTTCGTGATCGGGGGCGACGGTCGGCTCGTCGCACTCGATCTGGGAACGGGCCGGTTCGTTCCCGGCTGGGAGGTGCCGATCATCATGCGGACGAACGTCGAGGTGGTGTGGGGCGCGCTCCGGATCGCGGCCGGTTCTATCTACGTTCCGGTTGCGTCCTGGTGCGATACGCAAGCCCCTGACGGTGCGTGGGACGGACGACTCGTTCGCGTCAGCGAGAAGACACATCAGATCGAGCAGACGTTCGACGTCGTGCCCGGCCCGAAGAACGGCGGCGGCATCTGGGGTCCCGGCGGGGTGTCGATCGATCCAATCGACGGATCCGTCTGGACGGCAACGGCGAACTCGGTGGTGCCAAAGGACGGAGGCACCGACGAAAGCGCCCCGCTCGGGGAGCGCGTCGTGCACCTGTCGCCCGGCCTGAAGGTACTGGCCAGCGTTCCTCAGCTGGACACCAATCCCACGGCGCTGGGCGATCAAGGCTTCGGCTCGACGCCCGTCCTCTTCAAGCCGAGCGGATGTCCCGCGATGCTCGCGGTCAACTCCAAAGACTCGTATACCTACGTCTGGCGTCGAGCCGCGATCACGAGCGCACCGGTGTTGCGGATGAAGCTCGGGGAGAGTGGCAGGGCGAACACGTTCTACGCAGAGCCGACTTGGGTGCGGGCGACCCGCACGTTGGTCGTCGACGGCGTCGCGATTCCAGGCGGGTCCGGCGCGAACGGTGCGGTCGGTCTCCGACTGCGGAAAAACTGCACGTTCAGGCTTGCGTGGAGCGTGAGGATCGGTGGCGGCCCGCAGCCGCAGCCGCTCGCAGCCGGCCGCGTCACGTTCGTAACCAGCACGAAAGCCGCCAGGGTCTATGCGGTCGACTCGCAGAGCGGCCGGATCCTGAAGACGCTCAAGACCGACAGCCCTACGTACGCAGCGCCGATGATCGCAGGCTCGTTCCTCGTCCTCGCTGCCGCCGACGGCAACGTCTTCGCGTTCGGGCGCTGACCTGGCGGGAGTGTCAGTCACCTGATGGCGGCGGTGCCCGGCAAGAGGTGGACAGGCTCGACTCCCACGGCCTGAGTCGCTACGTCGGAATCACCCTTTTTGGCACTCGACGGATCGTAGGGCCCAACGACAATCAGTCCAATGGGGCGCGAACGCCTGATCATGGTCCACACCGGTCGTGGCCGATCTCGTGACGAGCTCGGCCAGGGCCTCGTCGAAGTGCTGGTCGCGATGGTCGTTTTCGCGATCGTCGTCACGAGCATCGTCGGCATGCTCGTCTCGGGCACGTCGATCACGACGCTGGCCAAGGAGCGAACCATCGCGGAGCAGGGAGTGAGCAACCAGATCGAGGCGATCCGGGCACTCGACTACAAGTTCGTGGGAACGACGACGGGGAACCCGTCCGGGAGCATCCAGTCTTCTGTCGCTTTCGCCGGGGTCAACAGCGAGGACCTCGGCGAGCCCGCGACGATGACGACCTCCGTCAGGTTCGCGAGCGCCGACGTACCGGGATCGGCTCTCACCGGCGCCGACTACAAGAAGGTGACGGTCACGATCACGCGCAACAACGACTCCAAGGTTCTCGCATCGGCGGTGACGTACGTCTCGCCCAAGCTGCAGGCGTCACAGACCACGGGCACCGTGCAGGCAACCGTGACCGACATCGGCAACAACCAGGCGCAGTCGGGGACTCTGCTCCAGGACGTGCCCGTCACCCTCACGCCCCCCGCCGGGCTCAACCCACCGGTTCCGAATGGCCCCGAGAGCGACGTCACCGACGCCTCGGGAACGGTCACCTTCGGCGGTCTCACACCCACGACGGGCGCGCAGCTCTACACCGTCGGCATCGCGTCGGCCGACCTGCCGGCGTTCTACACCCAGATCGCGGTCCCGGGGTTCCAGCTTTCCCCGACGCAGATCCTGCCCCAGTCGATCCAGGTGTACCAGCCCGTCACGTTGTACGTCACCCTCAAGAATCCGGACGGATCGAACTGGGTCGGAACGGCGAACATCACCGTCACCGCGGGGTCGGGCGGGACGAACTACCAGTTCAACAACGTCAGCTTCACTTCGGCAGGGACGCCGTATGCGATCACGAGGCAGGGTCCGGCCGGCGCGCCGCTCCTCCCCAACATCGACTACTTCATCGCCGTTCAGGCGACGAACGTCGTGCCGGTCTCGGACGATCAGGTCGTCCCCGCCAGCGGCGTGTACCCGGCGACGGTCGCGAGCGACCTGACCTACACGTTCGCGGAGACGATGACTCCGCCTGCAATGGGGACGCTCGATGTCACAGCTAACCGTCCCGGCAGCTCGGCGTGTCGAACTGGCGCCACCATCACGGTGCGCGACGGAAGCGGTACCACCGTCGCGACCGGAACGACCTCGACGGTGGCCCCGTACGACGTCCAGCTCCAGGTCCTGGCGAACGCCACCTACTCCGTCACGGCCAGGGGCGGCGGGTCACCGGCACGCACTGGCACCGTCTCCAACGTCACCCCGCCGCCGAATCAGACGACGCCGGTCGCCGTGACCTTCACCACCGGCAGCGCATCGACGAACTGTTGACGTCCACGGCCCACACCTCCGAGTCGGGTTTCATGCTCGTTGAAGCGCTGATGGCGGTCGCGCTACTGGGCATCCTCTTCGGGCTGTTCGCATCGGTCGCCTCGCTGATGACGAGCCGCGACGCGACGCTCACGCGCCAGGCCTATCTCTCTGTTCAGGCTCGCGCGGGGACCGACCAGCTGTCGCGCGAGCTCGAATCGGCGATGTGCAACGGGGCGACGCAGCCGATCACGTCGGCGACGACGACGCAGGTTCAGTTCACCGCGCCGGATCGCCTGCAGCCGTACCACCTCCAGCAGCTCACCTACTCGCTCGCCGCCAACACGTTCCGCAAGCAGATCGCTATCAGTACCAACACGAACGGACCGCCCTGGACCATGGGGGCGACCAGCTCGCCGGCTGCGATCGTGAATTCGATCGCAAATCCCTCGGTCTTCCGCTACTACGACTCGACCGGAGCGGAGCTCGTCCCGACGAGCGGCTCCCTGACGGCCGCGCAGCTGCCGAAGGTCGCGCGCATCAGCCTGACGCTGACGGTCGTCCCGCTCGCGTCGCACGGCGCGGGCGCCCTCACGACCCAGGGAAGCGCGACCGTCCGCACGTGGTCGACCCAGCAGACATGCACACCGTGAAACGTAACCTCCACCCGGCCGGCGAAGAAGGCCAGGCGCTCGTCCTGGTCATCTTCCTGATCCTCGCGCTCGGACTGCTCTCCCCACTGCTCCTCGACACCATGACGAGCAGCGCAGCTCAGTCGAACAACGCGCTCGTGCAGTCGCACGCGCACGCCGCGGCCGACGCCGGGATCAACGCCTACGTGGCGAAGCTACTGAACGACACGCAGTACTACACGCACTACGTGGCGCCCGGCGAGGCGACGCGCCAGTCGGGTGCGAACACCGTGTCGTCCGTGCTCCCCCCTGCAGCGCCGACACCGTGGCCGAGCGGGTACGGGACATCGTGGACCTATGCGTCCAAGAACGCGTGGGTCGACCTCGGGAACGGGTATTCCTACGACCTCGAGATCACCGCGCCGCAGACAGGATCGAACCACACGAACTTCGTCCTCATCACCTCGACCGGGAAGTCGAACCTTGCAACGGCGGCCGCGAACAACCGGCAGGTCGTGCAGATGCTGATGCGCCCTGCATCCATCGCAGACTTCCAGATGTTCTCGAAAGGCTCGGTCTGCTACGGCGACGGCGCAAACACAAACGGCAAGATCTACACCCAGGGAAACCTCTACTACAGCGGTACCGCCTATGCCGACCTCAACGCCGAGCAGAACATCTACCTGCCGCCGACGAGCGCGCGGTCGGGCGACCCGTGCAGCACGTCCGGACAGAACAACACGGGGCGGCTGATCTCGCCAGCCGTGCAGTACAACTCGTCGAACATCCGAAGCGCGCCCGAACTGGCGACGAAGCCGGACTTCAGCACCTTCCAGGTATCTCTCGTCAACATCAAGCGGGCCGCGCAGAATGCCAAGGGCATCTATCTGACGAACGGCACGACGACTTCGACATCGCCCCCTTCGGCCTGGCAGATCTCCTTCAACTCGAACGGGACACTGACGTACAAGTCGTGCCGGAAGACGGCGAACCCGGTGCAGTCGACGCAGCCGACCTGCGACGGGAGCGTCTCGAACCAGGGAGCGGTCCTCGGCACAGACTGCTCGGTCTCGGCGTGCGCGGGCTCCGGAACGGTCGCCATGCCGACGAACGGCGCGATCTACTCCGACCAGACGGTCATCATCGCGGGCGGGACATCGTCGTGCTTGTCGGGCGGAGTCTCGGGCGGCCCCACCGGCTCCTACGTGGCCCTGACGAATGCGAGCTGCGTCAAGGGACGCGTCAGCATCGCGTCCGGCGCGGACATCGTCATGGCGGACGACTCCGGCTACGTGACGCCCGGTCAAGACGTGCTCGGGCTCCTCGCGAACAACAACTTCTACATCGCGTCGTGGATCCCGTCCAACTCGAGCCTCAACTGGAGCGGCGCGAGCCTCGCCGAGAACGGCTCGTGGGGGCAGCCGTCGGGCGTTCCGAACGGCAAGTTCGACACGATGTACCACGAAGGCTCGATCGCCCAGTTGCAGATGGGGAACGGCATGCAGATGTTCGACACCCGGTACTACAACTACGACCCGAACCTGCTCTACCTGCAGCCGCCCTGGTACCCGACGCTCCCGAACCCGTACCAGGTACTGCTCTACCGGAACCTGCCGAACGCGAGCTAGCCCCCCGTCAGAGGGATTCGCGAGGGCGCAAGTCGGGCCTTACTGAGTGCTCTGCGGCCCAAGGAGGAACCCGTGCTGATTCGTCAGGGAGATGTGTTGCTCGTCCCGGTCTCCGAAGCGCCGGCTTCGCAGCCCGTGCCGCGCCGGCAAGGGCGGCTCGTGCTCGCAACCGGTGAGCTGAGCGGCCATGCACACGCAGTCGCGGACGAGCACGCCGAGCTGGTCACTGCCGAAGGTGCGTCCCAGCTCTACCTGCTCGTACACGGCGAGCCGGCGACACTGAGCCACGAGGAGCACACCCCGCTCATCGTGCCTCCGGGGACGTATCGCGTCGTACGCCAACGCGAGTACGACCCCGTCGCGGCAATGGCCGAGCGCTACGCGTACGACTGACGGCGGTGCGCAACGCGCGCCTCTACGCGGTCCTGCTGTACCTCGCTTCCACGTCTCTGGCGCACAGCGCGTCAAGCGCCGGTCCGATTCTCGCCCTCGGATCGCTCATCGCGATGGTCGCCGTCTGGCGGAAGCGCGAGAGAAAACCGAAGGCTGCGCGGCAACGGGTGAGCCGGACGCGCTCGGCGCCGGTTCGTGCCCCGCAGCCTGCCGAGTTCGTGCCGGTCGGCTTTGAGCTGGCAGACGACCGGCTCGACGCGCTCGAGGAGGCACGGATCGGCTGGCGCCGGAGCGTCGTCGAGACGCGTCCGGCGAACCGCGAGCAGGTGGATGCAGCGCTGCACGAGGCGTACGAGATCGCCGGCTTGCCTGCGCCGAGGATCTGCTGGGTCGATTCGCCGGCGGTGCTCGTTCGCCTGACCGGCAACGCCGAACTCGTGCAGGAGCCGATCCGGCGCGTCCTCGAATTCCCTGTGATCGACGAGCTGCCCGCTCCGTGCGAGCTCGACCGGTACCTGCGACAGGCGTGGCTGTCAGCCACGACGACGGGGCGGATCATGAACCGGACCTTCGGCTTCGGACGGAACTGGTCGACCATGGGCCCAATACGCACGGAGATCGCGAACCGCGCACGTCGTGCACCGGTCACGGCCGAATCGATGATCGCGCTGGTCGGGAAAGCGGAATTCATCTCCGCGTCGAGCTGGCTGACGCTTGGCCCGTGGCGCCCTCTCGTCACGCTCGCCCGCGAGGCATGGGGCTACTTTCCCTGCAAGGACACGGCGTACGTCTGTGAACGGCATGCGGCGATCAGCCTCGACGGGGACGATCGCCTCCATTCGGAGGACGGCCCCGCAATCGAGTGGGCCGACGGGTTCGCCGTCCATGCCTGGCACGGGCTCCATGTTCCGCGCGAGCTCTTCGAGCGCCGCGCTTCGATCACGTACGAACAGATCGCCGCCGAAGAGAACGTCGCACGGCGCGAGCTGCTGATCGCGCTCTACGGCTACGACGGGCTCCTAGAGAAAGGACCGTCGATATTGATGGACGACGATGTGTCCGGGCGTCTCTGGCAGGTGCCGATTCAGGGCGTTGAGGCGGTCGCGTTCGTTGAGGTGCTGAACGCGACGGTCGAGACGAGCGGCGAGCGGCGCCGTTTCTTCTTGCGCGTGCCGCCGAACATGCGGACGACCCGCGAGGCGGTGGCGTGGACGTTCGGATTGACCGAGACGGCGTGGAGCATCGCCGCAGAGAGCTGAGCGGTTCGGCGCGATGCGCCCGGCAAGATTCGAACTTGCGGCCTTTTGCGTCGACGACTCGCTCGCACCTGGCTTCTAGGGAATCGACGGAAGCGCCGGCACGGGGAGACCGCCGCCCGAGTGCCTGGGCTTGAGCTTCTTCAGCGCCGCGAGGGCCGGGCCTGGGTTGGTGCTGCTGCTGCCGTAGATGCGGTTGCACACCGTGCCGATCGCAGCTGCGATATCTGCGTAGGCCTTGTCGCCGATGGCGGCGGTGGCACCGGCCGCCTTCTCGAGCCTCGCCTCGCCGGGAGTCTCGCCGTCCTGCGGGATCACCGCGCAGTAGGTATTGCCCTTGATCGACGTCACCTCCGCCGAACCCACCGAGCCGTGGGTGTCGGCCCGCTCGCGTACCGCCTTTCCACCGCTCACCACGGGCACGCGTGCGAGCGAAGGGCCGAGGCTGTGCAAGTCGCCCTGGTACGCGCGCGAAGCTGCCTGCCCGCCGATCACGACTACCGCGAATGCATTCGACGTCTCCGAGTCGGCGAAGACGCACGTCTGCCCGACCTGCTTCGCGGAGCTGAGGTAGGTGATGCCGGCCACCGGCTTGACCGTCATTCTTGTCAGACGGTGAACCACCAGAGGCTGGATCTGAGCCTTCGTCAGTTGGGAGCACGTCGGCGCCGCGCCCGCGCCGACGGCCTGCCCCGAGGCGACGGCAAGTCCGGCCACCGTCATGACGAGTGACCCGCACGTCGTCTTCCAGTTCATGTTCGGCTCCCTCCGGCGGTTGCAGTCGAGCCGAGTGTGCGCGGCGCGTGCATAGGATCCGCATAGCGGGTCAGCCGCCAGATGCGCCCGGCAAGATTCGAACTTGCGACCTCTGCCTCCGCAGGGCAGCGCTCTATCCCCTGAGCTACGGGCGCTCGGGCGGCCAGTGTAGCCGCGCCGGGGCGCCGGCCACTCTCAGCTCGGCGTCGTCCGGCACTTCGACGCGCACGTAGGCGAGCGCCAGTCCGTCGACGGCGCTCGTCACGCGGCCGACCTCCTTCTCACCATGCACGACCGGTGTCTCGGCCGCGGGTGTCCCCTCCACGTCGAGCACGCGCAGACGCCTGTTCACCTTGCCGCGAAAGTGCTGCCGGGCGATCGGCTCCTGGCCGGGGTAGCAGCCCTTGGTGAACGAGATCGCGCGCTCCTCGAGGCCCGCCTCGGCGGGCAGCACGCGGTCGTCGAGCTCGCGACCGTAGCGCGGCGTCGCCGCCTCGATGCGCAACCGTTCCAGGTCGGCGTCGCCGTCGGCGCCGGAGTCGAGGACCTCGACCGCCGGCACGCCGTAATCGCGGTTCGGGATTCCTTCGTCACCCCCGAGCACGATCGTCGAGACATGCTCCTCCGATTCGATCTCGCACTTGGCCGCGAACCGCATGCGCACGAGCTGCGAGCGCAACGCGTCGCCGAGCTCGGGCTCTGTCAACAGGAGAACGTCGTCCGAGCCGCGGCGCCATACGAGCACCGGTGCGATGACGCGCGCCTTCGCAGTCAGCAGCAGCGCGTCGACGGACCCTTTCGCGGGGACGTCGTTCGAGAGCATCCTGTTCAGGTAGTCGATCGCGTCTGGGCCCTGCACCCGCACGTAGGCGCGGGGCCTGCGTGCTGCGCCTTGCGTAACGGTAGGCATGCCTCCCTAGACTAGACAGCGTGTTCAGGTCGAAAGCGGAGCAGAAGGTGCGCGACGCGGGCTACGACCCCGCGCGGCTGCCGCCGGGCCAGTACCTGACGGCGAAGTGGCCGGTTCTGCACGCCGGCTCGGTCGCGCAGTACCGCGACCTGTCGACGTGGACGCTGCGCGTCTTCGGCGACGTGGACAAGGAGATCGAGCTCTCGTGGGAGCAGTTCGACGAGCTGCCGAAGACGTCGAACGTGCAGGACATCCACTGCGTGACACGCTGGTCGAAGTTCGACACGAGCTTCGAGGGAGTGCACTGGCGCGAGCTGGCAAAGCTCGTGCAACCGCGTTCGACCGCGCGCTTCGCGATCGCGCACGCCGAGGGCGGGTTCACCGCAAACGTCCCACTGTCGTTTCTCGAGCAGGACGACGCGCTGCTCGCGACGCACGGCGACGGCGAGGTTCTCGAGCCCGACCACGGCTATCCGCTGCGGCTCGTGATCCCGGGCAAGTACTTCTGGAAGAGCGCGAAGTGGCTGCGCGGGATCGAGCTCAGCTCGATCGACAAGCCGGGGTTCTGGGAGCGCTACGGCTACAACAACGATGCCGACCCGTGGAAGGAAGAGCGGTACGGCTTCTGAGTTCCCCCGAACGAGGGATGCGGTGCGCGATCGGCGCGCCGACACCAAGGACTACAACCCTCCCCCATCCCAGCAAAACGGGCGGCCATTGGCCGCCCGTTTTGCTAGTGAGACCTACTAGCGCTTCCGCGAAGCGGAAGTGCCTACATCATCCCACCCATATCGGGCATGCCGGCGCCCACACCAGCGCCCGCCTTCTCCGGAGCCTCGGCGACGATCGCCTCGGTGGTGAGGATGTTCTTCGCGATCGACGCGGCGTTCTGCAGCGCCGAGCGCGTGACCATCGTCGGGTCGGTGATGCCGGCCTTGACCAGGTCGGTCACTTCGCCCGTGTCGACGTTCAGGCCTTCGCCCGGCTTCGACGAGCGCACCTGCTGCACGACGACCGAGCCTTCGAGGCCGGCGTTCGTCGAGAGCTGGCGGAGCGGCTCCTCGAGCGACTTGATGATGATCTGCGCACCTGTGCGCTCGTCACCTTCGAGCTTCGCGAGCAGGCCTTCCTTGACTGCGTCCGCGGCGTTCAGGAGCGCGACGCCGCCGCCCGGCACGACGCCCTCTTCGAGAGCGGCACGCGCGGCCTGCAGCGCGTCCTCGACGCGGTGCTTGGTCTCCTTCATCTCGGTCTCGGTGGCTGCGCCGACCTTGACGACCGCGACGCCGCCCGACAGCTTCGCGAGGCGCTCCTGGAGCTTCTCGCGGTCGAAGTCGGAGTCGGTGTTCTCGATCTCGGACTTCAGCTGCTTGATGCGGCCCTTGATCGCGTCGCCTTCGCCGGCACCGTCGATGATCGTGGTCGAGTCCTTGTCGACGACGACCTTGCGAGCGTGACCGAGCTGCGACAGCTTGGTGTTCTCGAGCTTGAGGCCCATCTCCTCGGTGATCACTTCGCCGCCCGAGAGGATC
>DATINO010000039.1:0-22419 GCA_035474195.1 Gaiellaceae bacterium | reverse complement strand
ATGCCCCGGGTCCAAAAGGCCTGGGTGTGCAGGTAGTAGACCTTTTTCTCCCGGGGGTAGAGCACCTGGTCGGAGCGCCAGACGCAGGGAAAGCCGCTGCGCCGGCGTAGTTCGTGAGCCGCGCGTAGCCGAGGTAGCTCTCGGGCGTGAGCAGGCCGCTCGGAGTCGCGTCTGCCACGTGCCGCGCGTGCGCGCCGTTGTCGTTGAGCAACCGGCGAATCAGCGCCTCGGTCTGGTCGTACTCGCCCTCACCGAAGTGCGTGTGCCGAACGTGGCCCTGCTTGTCGATCAGGTACTCGGCGGGCCAGTACTGATTCGCGTAGTTGTCCCACGTCTTGTAGCGGTTGTCCTGCACTACCGGGTATGCGATCCCGAGGCGCTTCACCGCGGCACGCACGTTCGACGTGACGTGCTCGAATGCGAATTCCGGCGTGTGCACGCCGATGATCACCAGCCCCTTGTCGTGGTATGTCGAGTACCACGACTTGAGGTGCGGCAGTGTGCGCAGGCAGTTGATGCACGAGTACGTCCAGAAGTCGATCAGCACGACCTTGCCGCGCAGCTGTGCGAGCGTCAGCGGCGGTGAGTTGATCCATGCACCGTCGGCGTGCAGCGGCGGCGCTTGGCCGTAGTCGGGCAATCCGCCGACCGTCGTGTGAGGTTTGGCCGCGAGCGCCGTTCCGCCGCCGCGCACCTTTGCGAGCTCGCGCTTCGCGGTCGAGTTGTCCTCGACCTTGTTCTGCAGGAACGAGGTGTAGCCGGGTGTCAGCGTCGCAAGGTGGTCGTCGACGTGGAACACGAGCCCGAACGCGACGGCGGCAACCAGCGCGCCGGAGACGCGCCGCACAGTCTGTGCATGACTGCGAAGGTGGGCAGCCGCCTCGCGCCCACCGAATGCGATCGCGACCATCGGAACCGCTGCACCGGCGGCATACGCGAGCGTGAGCAGAATTGCGCGCAATCCGACGTTGTTGTTCGCAGCGACCACGGTGACGGTGGCAAGTACGGGGCCGGCGCACGGCACGAACACGAGCCCGAGGGTCGTGCCGAAGAAGAAGCCGCCGCCGTCGGCGCCCTTCGGGCGGAAGCGGGAGAAGACCGCGAGCGGGCGCTCGACGATCAGTGCCGCCTGCGGAACGAGCAGGATCGCCGCGAGCACGAAGAGGAAGGCGATCGCCAGGTTCCGGAGCGTGTCCTGCGGCAGGCCGAGCTTGTCGAGGATCCAGGTCGCGAAGAGCGTGAACACGCTGAAGCTCGTGACGAGACCCGCGATCACGCGGAGCGGCTTGCGGCCCGATGCGCCGCTCGCGAGCAGGATCGGGAGCACCGGAAGGACGCAAGGGGAGATCGCGGTGATCACGCCGGCGACGAAGCCGATGAGCAAGAGCAGCAGCACTAGGCGGCCTCTCCGGCAAGGGGCAGCGCGAAGGCGACGCGCGCGCCGCCGCCGAGCCGGTTCTCGGCCCAGATGCGGCCGCCCTGCGCCTCGACGAGCCCGCGCGCGATCGCGAGCCCCAGCCCGGCGTTGGCCTCGGCGCGCGACCGGGCCGGGTCACCCCGCCAGAAGCGCTCGAACATGCGCCGCTCGGCCTCGGCGCTCAGTCCCACGCCCGAGTCCTCGACCCCGATGTGCACCTCGTTCCCGACCGGTTCGGCGAACACGATCACCGAACCGTCAGACGGGGTGTGCCGGAGCGCGTTCGCAAGCAGGTTCCAGAGCACTCGGCGCAGGTGCTCCGGCGCGCCGGCAACGGCAGGCAGCGCACCGTCCACGCGCGTCTGGAGCTTCACGTGACGCGCCAGCGCGTCCGCCTCGAGCGCGCGGACGCAGCTCACGACGACGTCGCCGACGGACAGCCGCTCCAGCTCGAGCGTGAGAACGCCGGCGTCGATGCGTGCGAGCTCGAAGAGATCGTCGATCACCTCGCCCAGCGCCACCGTTTGCTCGTGGAGAACGGGGAGGTACTCGTCCGCGGCGGCAACCCCGTCCTCGATCGCTTCGAGCATGGCGCGAATCGCCGCCACCGGAGTTCGGAGATCGTGGCTCGCCCAGGCGACGAGCTCTCTGCGCGCATCGAACACCTGCTCGAGGGACGCGGCCATCTCGTTCAGCGACTGGCCGAGTCGCGCCAGTTCGGCCGGGCCGTTCTCCGGCGCGCGGGCGGCAAGATCGCCCGACGCCAGCTCGCCGGCGGTGTCGACGAGCCGCTCGATGCGACTCGCGACGGCGCGGCCGAGCAGGAACGCGACCACCAGCGCCGTCGCTCCGCACGCAGCCGCGATGTAGAGGACACCGATGTCTTCGTGCATCTTCATCATCACGAGGCCGGCAGCGGTGACCGTCGCGAGGGGGACGGCCGCCGCGTACAGCGCAAGCGCCGCGAGTTGCAGCCTCAGGGTCGGCAGGCGGCGCACGCCGACCGCGACCAGCACGCTGGCGGCAAGCGATGCCGAGATCGTGATCACTGCGAACGCAATCACGGTGTGAACCGGTAGCCGACTCCCCACACGGTCTCGAGGTGCCGCGGATTGGAAGGCGACTCCTCGACCTTCTCGCGTAGCCGGCGGATATGCACCGTCACGGTTCCGGTGTCGAGCGCCGAGCTGTAGCCCCACACGCGATCCATGAGCTGGTCGCGCGAGAACACGTGCCGCGGGTGCGAGATCAGGAACCAGAGCAGGTCGAATTCCTTCAACGTCAGCTTGAGCGTCGCGCCGTCGCGCCGCACCTCGCGGGCCGAGCCGTCCACCTCGACCGAGCCGAACCTGATGGTCTCGAGCCCACGCGCGCCGACGGGTGAAGAGCGGCGCAGGAGGTTGCGCACGCGAATCGCGAGCTCGCGTGGCGAGAACGGCTTCGTCACGTAGTCGTCGGCGCCGAGCTCGAGCCCGACGATGCGATCGGCCTCGTCGCCACGCGCGGTGAGGAGCACGATGGGGAGGTCGGAGCTCGCACGGATGTGACGGCAGAGCTCGAGCCCGTCCGTGCCGGGGAGCATCACGTCCAGGACGACGAGCGACGGCAGCTGCCGCTCGAGCACCATCATGGCCTCTTCGCCCGTCCCGGCCTCGATTGTCGCGAAGCCATCGCGGCGGAGGTAGCGGACGACGACGTCGCGAACGATCGGTTCGTCGTCGACGACGAGGACGGTCGGCATGTCTCCATTGTGGGTCGCGTTCGGTTTCGTGGGCATTAACTCTCGCGTTTCACAGATTCGTAAGTAGGACGAAAGACTCACGCAACCGTTCTTCCGTTACCTACCGGCGGCAAGGACATCCAGATTGGAGGAACGCGTGAGAACGATGCTGCAGATGACGGTCGCCCTGAGCGTCGCGGCCGCGGTCGTTGGTGTCGCCTCGGCCGGGGCCTCGGAGCAGATGATGAAAAAGACGCCGGTCGCCGGCTTCTACCACGGGAAGGTGATCCACTACTTCGACTTCGGGCCGATCAAGCTGAAGGCGGGGAACAAGCTCGCTCCGATCTGGGCCGTCACCAACGGGCCGACGGGACAGCACAACATCGTCGACACCGTTCCCGGGCGCCAGGACTACTCGCCGCTTTGGCAGGTGAGCATGGTGACGTGGAAGAGCTCGGCGACCCCTCGTCTGCTTCGCTCGAAAGCCGAGGTCGAGGCGGCCCGGAAAGCGGGTGAGGTGACCGTCGCGCAGACGTCGACCGTCGTGAACTGCCCGGTGCTCGGGTTCGCACAGAAGCGCATCGCGGGCTTCTCGAACGGTCATGTGATCCACTACTACGACGACGGTCCCGTGAAGGTGAAGCCGGGCAACGACACCGCGCCGCTCTACGCACCGATGAACGGCGTCGCGGGCCAGCACAACATCGCGCTCGAGAACGTCGAACCGGGACAGACCGACTACCCGCCGCTCTGGACGATCATCGCGGTCGAGTGGAAGGCGGGCGCGCACAAGACGCTGCTGCGCTCGGCCGCCGAGGTGCGGCGCGCGAAGGCGAAGGGGCTTCTGACGACCAAGCAGACGTCGCTCGTCGTCAACTGCCCGGTGGTCGCTTAGGCCGCGTCTTCGGCCGCGACCGTGCCGGCCGGCTCGTCCGACGCGGCGGGCGGGCCGGCCTCGGCCGGCTTCTTGCGACGGCGGCGCCGCTTCTTCGCAGCCGGCTGCTCCGCGCCGCCGTTTGAGCCGGCCGCGGTTTCGCCGCCGGGGGGCGTGGTCGCCTGCGTCTCGGGCGTCGTACCGTCGGTCGGCTTTTTCTTGCGCCGCCTGCGCCGCCGCGTGCGCGACGGGCCGGTCTTCGGCTGCGGCAGGCTCTCGGAGATCCAGCCTGCGACCTCGTTGATCGAGCCGAGCCGCTCGCGTGCCGCCTCGAGCAGCTGCGTCGAGCGCGGCGTGTAACCCTCGGCCGACGCGAGCAACGCAGCGCCGACCTCACGTGGCATCTCGAGCGCCGCGTTCACGAGCTTCGCGGCATTCTCCTCATGGCGGTGACCGCGGGAGTTCGCGAGCGCGCCGAGCAGCCGCTTCGCGTCGGGGTACTCCTGCGACGCCTTGCGGTCGAGTTGCTTGCGTACCGCGCGCGAGAGCCGCCACGTCCAACGGGCGAGAATCTGGTCGGGGGCGTCCGGCTTTCCTTCGCCGATCGCGCGCAGGAGGATGCGAACACCGGCGGCACGGTCCTTCTCCCACGGGGGCGCCTGCGAGACGAGCGTCACCAGATCGTCGAAGTCGGCGCGCTCGACGCGCATCGACACGCGGTCGGCGAGCGCAATCAGGCGCAGCCGCCGATTCGGGTTCTGCGCGGCGCACGTCGAGAGGAACGTCTCCATCGCCCGCTTCGACGCACCGCGCGCGGTGAGCTTCTCGACGAACGCCGCGCGCTCGTCGAAGCGCAGCTGCCGTCCGGCGATCTCACCCCAGAACTCTTGCTCGTCCTCGTCGAGGAACTTCGGGTCGACGCGCTGCCACTCGCGTGCGATCACCATTTTGCGGCGCAGCACATCCGGCGTGACGGGCACGAGCCACGCTGCCGGCGTGAGCCGCCGCCTCGCGCGTCGCTGCATCCGACGTCTCGGGGCGGGCGTTACGCGCGCGCCCTCGCGGTAGAAGTCCGCGTCGAGCAGCGAGTGGAGCGACACGACGCGCTCGTTGTGCGTCGCCGCCTTCGGCGTGAAGTCGACGACGATGCCCGCTTCCTTGCGCGGGTGGATGCGCATGATGCGGCCGATCCGCTGCTGGTACACGCGCTTCGAGGCCGTCGGCGCGAGGTGCATGATCACCGTCGCGCGCGGCGAGTTCCAGCCCTCGGCGAGCAGCATCGCGTTGATTAGCACGTCGATCTCGCCGCGCTCGTAACCGGCGAGGATCTCCGCCAGCTTGACCGGCGGCGTGCGACCCGACACCGCTTCGGCCTTGATCCCGGCCGCGCGGAACGCGGTCGCAAGGTTGTACGCGTGCTCGACGCCCGCCGCGTAGACCACGCCCGGCGTGTCGCCGAACCGCTCGCGGTACAGCGTCGCCGCAGCCATGTTGAGCGCCTCGTGGTCGAGTGCCTGCGCGAGCGCGCGCTCCTCGAAGTCGCCGCCGATGATCGGCACCTGGTTGATCGCCGCCACTGGCGGCACGCGAAGACAGCGAAGCGGCGCAATCAGCCCGCGTCGTGCCGCATCCGTGAGCGGCAGGTCGTCGACCGACGCCGGGAAGACGTCGGAGACTTGCTTCGCGATCAACTCCTCCGTCGCGGTCATGCCGATAAAGACCGGTTCGTCGAGCGAGCGAATCGCCGCAGATGTCTTCTCGCCGAGTGCGGTGTGCGCTTCGTCGCAGATGACGAGCTCGTACACGTGGCGCGCGATCTCCTTGACGTGCCGCGCGAACCAGGCGTAGGTCTGGATCGTGATCGGCGCAGACGGGTGCTTGGCCGTGTGTCCCTCGAGGATCGCCTCGGTCAACCGGTCCCCGTAGCCGTGCTCGGTCAGCTCGCGGCGGAACTGGTCGACGAGCAGGCGGCGGTGCGTGAGGATCAGGACGCCTTCTGTGCGTGCGGCCTCGACGAAGCCCGCCGCTGCGATCGTCTTGCCGGACGCAGTCGGGTGACGGAACCGGTAACGCCGCACCGCGCCGGGGTCCTCCTGCGGCTCGGGCGGCAGCTCGTCGTCGTCGGTGTCCGTCGCGAGGCCGAGCTCGTCCTCAGGCTCGTCGTCCTCGTCGGGTGGGGGCTCGTCGCCGTTGCCGTTCGCGTGCCCGTTCCCGTTCCCGTTCTCGCTCTTCTGCACGGCCGCGATCAGCTCGGTGAGCATGCCGGCAAGCGCGTCGACCTGGTGGCGGCGGAGCTCGGTTCCGGACGCGAGGCGCGGCGGCTTCTCGGAGAGGACGCGCTCGAGGCCGAGCATGAGGGCGTAGCGCACCTGCCACTCGCTCGACGGCTCCTTCGCTCCTGCCTCGATCTCGGCCAGCGCGTCGTCGAGCGCGCGTCGGCGAGCCGTGCCGGGTGCGAGGACCGCCTCCGGATCGTCGTCGGTCCGAAGGAAGGGCTCGCCGGCCCATGCTTCTGCGCGGAGCGCATCGGCCCGCATGGCCGACGCTGCCTCCGACTCGCTCGGAGAGTACGTGGTGGTTTCTGACAATGCCTGCGGCACGCCTGCGGTGCCGACTCCTGAAAGGTTGCGCCAGCGGGGTGTGTTCCCGTTCGCGGAGCGCAGGGTCACAATAGCCGATCGGGAGGACGAACGGGGCGATTCGAGTCGACGCCCCGTGGTATGCCCGCTACCGGCCGAGGCACCCGACCGAGCTGATCGAACGGCTCGTTGCCGCTGCCGGCCTGGACCGGCCGTGGCAGCGCGGTGCTAGGCCGCCGCAGCGATCATCGACTCGAGCCGTGAGCGCAGCCAGGGCAGCTCGCTCCGCTCGGCCTCGAGCACTTCGCCGTCGAACTGGATGACGATGCCGCCGGTCGGCGCCAGGTGGTCCGCCGCGGCGGCGAACAGGCGGCGGTAGTGGTCGAGCCCGTCGCCCGTCGAGAAGACGGCCTTCGCGGGCTCCTCGTCGTACCCAGGTGTGTCGGGGGAGAGGTACGGCAGGTTCGCCACGATCAGGTCGAGGTCGTGCGGGATCCCCTCGAGCAGGTCGCCGTGCACGAGGTGCACCTGCGCACCGAGGCGATCGGCGTTCGCCGACGCGAGCGCCAAGGCGTTGCTGCACGTGTCGGTCGCCCACACGTCGATCGTCGGCACCCGAAGCGCAAGCGTGATCGCGATCGCGCCGGAGCCAGTTCCGACGTCGGCGATCCGCGCAGGGCCATCTCCGATCCGGTCGAGCGCTGCATCGACGAGCTTCTCGGTCGCCGGACGCGGTGAGAAGACCCGGCCGGGGTCGGTGAGGAACGTCAGTCCGTGGAAGCGCGTCGTCATCTCTCCTAGTACAACGTAGCCAGATGGAGTGGATTCCCTTCGTTCGTGAGCGCCAATCACGCTTTGCCGAGCAGCACGGCGAGCTCGACGAGCGGTCGCTCGTCCGCAAGGGAAACGTCGCGTACGCCGCCGGGCTCGGGCTGCTGATGACGGGAGACCCGGGCGCCGCCGAATGGCTCGGTCGCGCCGCCGCGACCTGGCGGGAGAGCTGGCAGGGCGGACAGTCCTGGGGGCGGCCGATCGGCGCGATCAAGGCGTCGCTGCTCGCCGGCGACGAGACGGCGGCCGAGGAGCACGCCCGCTGGGCGCTCGACGCCGGTGCCGAGCGCTCGGAGTCCCCGATCGGGCGGTACGCAGCGGCTCTCGCGCTGCTCGTGCTCGCGCGCTGGGCGGATGCTCGTCACGCCGCCGATTCGCTCCGCGAGCGGGATGACTTCCCGCGCGACGTCGCCGACGCGCTGGCGTACATCTCGGCTCACGACGTGGTCGGGTACGCCGAGGCGATCGAATCCGTCGTCGAGAGCTTCGAGACGCGCACCGAGTATCTCGAGGACGCACGTGTCGCCGACACGGCACTCGTGCTGGACCTGCTCGCGCGGCGGCGCGGGATCGAGATCGAGCTGCCAGACTCCGAGCTGCTGCCGTGATTCCGCGTCTTGCCGTCATCGCCGCCGTCGCCGCGCTCGTGATTCCGGCTGCGGCTGGAGGTGTGGACACCTGGGCCTCGCTGCGCCGGCCGCTTCATCTGCCGGTGGTCGCGCCAGGCGCTGCCTGCCCGGTCAGCAAGATCGACCGGCGCATCAACTGGAGCAGGATGCACATCTTCGGCGGTTTCGGCATCGGCCGCGGGCCGGTGTACCCGGGGCTCCCGGACGGCTTCCTCATGGCGTCACGCGACGAGCAATACGGGAGCACGTGGTACGGCGAGAAGGTGTTCTGGTTCGTCGTCCCGAGCTATCGCGGCCGGGTCCTGATTCGGGGAAGGCGCATCGACGCACCGGGACGGGTCGGCTTCAACGGCACGAAGACCCCGGATCCGGAGTTGCGGATCGAGCCCTACGACACGGTCAGTTGGACGGGGCAGCCGAAGAACAGCCGCGGCATTCCGTCGGGCGTCCGCATCCTCACGAAGGGCTGTTACGCGTTCCAGATCGACGGCACGACGTTCAGCAGGACGGTCGTCGTCTCCGCCGACGTCGCGAGCTAGTCGGTCTCGCCCTGCTCGATCGCCGGGTGGAAGGCGAACGTGACGGTCTGCAGCGGCTCCGACTCGTCCTCGAGGTCCGTGAGCTCCCTGACAAGCCGGCGGAGCAGGTCGCGCACCGTCTCCGGAGCGAGGCGCGTATGCACCTGGGCGCTGCGGAACTGGCCCTGCGCCGCGTGGGTCTCGAAGCCGCGCTGCAATTCGCGGAGCTGCGCGGCCTGCAGCTCACTCGCGCCGCCGGACGCACGGAGCTCGCTGCCGACCTTCAAATGCTTCGCGACGGCGCGGTACGGCTTCTCGCGTCCGGCCGCCTCCGCGCGTTCGATCAGCCCCGCCCGGTGCAGCATCCGTACGTGGAAGTGCAGATGGCCGGGATCGACTGCGAGCCGCGCGGCAAGCTCGCGATTCGTCAGCGGCTCGTCCGACTGGCCGAGAGCCTGGAGCACCTTGAGGCGCAGCGGATGCCCGAGTGCCTTGAGCTGCTCCGGACGGTCGAGCTGGAGGACGTCGGACAGGCCCGGCTGGGGCTGCGGCGTGGTCATCTCCCGACCAACCTATCCCCTGCGGCGCGGTCGAGGAAGACTTCGACGCGAGCTGCCCGCCGGGAAAGGCTGGCGGGGACGTCAGGCGTGATATCAGCGCCGAACGCACGGGCGACCGCATCCGCTTTCCCGGAGCCGGCGACGAGGAACACGACCCGCTTCGCCGCCTGGATCGTGGGCACGGTGAACGTGATCCGGTGCACCCACGGATCGAGGCCTGCGGGGCCGTCGGTCGCGCGGCGATCGGTCACCCCGAGCTGCGGCGAGCCCGGGAAGAGGGACGCCATGTGCCCATCCGGCCCGAGCCCGAGCAGGAGGAAGTCGAGCGTCACGCCGGCGAGTGCCGCGTCGAGCTCGTCCGCTGCTTCGGCCGGCGGCGCCTCGCCGCGGATGCGGTGGATCGCGCCCGGTGGCGTGTCGAGGAGGTCGAGCAGCGTCTCCTTTGCGAGCCGGTAGTTCGAGCGCTCGTCGTCGGGCGGAACGCAGCGCTCGTCGCCCCACCACAGCGTGACGTTGCTCCAGTCGGGCTCGAGCTCCGCCGCATGCCGGTAGGCGGCGCCGGGCGCCGAGCCGCCGGTGAGGACGATCGACCCGCCTGCGCGCGCCTGCTCCGCGAGCAGCTCGCCGACCGCGGCGGCCGGGTCGTCGACGATGTGTAGGTCAGGCTGCAAGGGGCAAGGGTACGAAACCGCGCGCGTAGCCCGCGAGCAGGTACACGCTCGCAAGCCCGGACCAGTCGCCGTACGGCGCGAGCAGCTCGTCGCTCTCCTCAGCCTCGACCCAGCGACCCCAGAGCGCCGACGCGAGCTTCGCGAGCCCGAGGTCGCGATACAGGCCGAACTCGTACCGGCCGAGGCCTTCGAGGCAGACGACACCGACGGACCACGGACCGAGCCCGCGCTCGCGCGTCAGCCGCGCGACCACCTTCGTCGTCGTCGGCACCGCCTTGAGCCGCTCGAGCTCGAGCGTTCGGCAGAGCCGGATCAGCGCTCCGGCGCGCCGTGCCCCGAGACCGAGCCGCGCGAGCTCGGCGGGCGCGTAGCGCGCGAAGTCCGAGCACGTCGGCGCGGCGTGCAGGCCGCCGAGCTCCGGCGTCGTCGCGCGCACGATCGTCCGCTCGATCTGCCGCGCTCGGCTCGCCTGGATCAGTTGGCCAGCGACGGCACGGAGGAGCGCCTGCGCAACGGTGCCGGTGCGCATCGGCCGCAGTCCGCGCAGCTGCCTGATGCTCTCGCCGAGGAGCGGGTCGTTCGCGTACCGGTCGAGGAACTCCGAATGGTCGTCGTCGAGCCCGAGCGTGAAGCGCACCTGGTCGACGCCTTCGTCGCTCGCGGCCGCGACGACGACGACGCCGTCGGGCCGCTGCACCGCGTGGACACGCTCGAGCCGATCGCCGACGCGAATCGTGGCGCGATACGTGCCCGCGCTGACCACCCTTGTCGCGTCGCTCGCGTGGCGGCCGGAGAGGCGCAGGGAATACGGCCCATTCGGGCGGAGCTCGGCGCGGACCACGATCCGAGTGTAGGCGTACGCTCTGCCGATGCTGCGCCGGGTCGCGTCGCAGGTGTCGCTGCGGAGCCGCGAGCGGAAGCTCCGCCTGTTTCTCGACCTGCTCGCGCCCGGGCCCGGGACGACCGTGGTCGACGTGGGGGTCACCGACGCGCCGTTCGGGGCCGGCTCGAGCGACAACTTCTTCGAGGCGATGTACCCCTGGCCCGAGCGGATCACCGCGGTCGGCAACACCGAGCTCGACCGCTTCGCAGCGGCGTTTCCTCGCGTGCAGGCCGTTCGGGCCGACGGCCGCGACCTGCCGTTCCCCGACGGCGCCTTCGACCTCGGGTTCTCGAACGCCGTCGTCGAGCACGTCGCCGGCGGCCGCGACGGCCAGCGGCTGCTCGTCCACGAGCTCTGCCGTGTCGCCCGGCGCGTCTTCGTCACGACGCCGAACCGGTGGTTCCCGCTCGAGGTGCACACGTTGCTCCCGTTTGTTCATTGGCTGCCCGAGAGTGCCCGCGACCGCGTGATCCCCTTCGACGACGTCCTCGATCCGCTCGGCCCGAAGGCGTTCGCGTCGCTCTTTCCTTACGAGGTGCGTGTACTGAATCGCGGCATGACGCTCGTCGCCGTCGGCCCCGCATGACACTGCGCCGTCCCGTGTGGGCGCTGTACGCGCTGGTTGTCGGTCTCGCGCTCCACAACGTCGTGATGGCGATGCTCTGGCGCGCCGGCGTTCGCGGCGGCGCGCTCACCGCGATCTCCGCGTGGAAAGAGGTACTACTCGTCGCAGCGCTCGCGTTCGTCATCGCCGAGCGGCGTGCGCTGCCGATCTCGTGGTCGTTCGCGCCGGACATTCTTGCGCTTGCGTTCGCGGCGTTCGTCGTCGTCTACGCGCTCATCCCGCAGTCGGTGCTCGGCGGCGCCGCGACGCACAAGGGAATCGCGTACGCGCTCCGCCACGATCTCCTGATCGTCGGCGCGTATTTCCTCGGCCGCGGCTTGCAGCTCACGGACAAGGAGCGCGGGCGGCTGTGCAGCTTCGTGCTCGGGACGGCTGCGCTCGTCGCCGTCTTCGGCCTCGTCGACGTATATGCGGTGTCGCTCGCCTGGTGGCGGCTGGCCGCCGGCTGGTTCCAGCACCAGCTCGGGCTGGACTACGGCCCCGGCCTGTCGCACCTCCCCGAGAACTTCGTCTACAACGCGGGCGAGAACGTCGTCTTCCGCCGGCTCACCTCGACGTTCCTGTCGCCGCTCGCGACCGCGTATCTGCTCGTCGTCGCGATGTTCTTCGTCCCGCTGCGACGGCGGTGGGGGATCGTCGTCGCTGCGCTGCTCTACGCAGCGATCCTCTGGACGCACACGCGGGCTGCGGTGATCGCGCTCGCGGCCGGCCTGATCCTGCTCGCGCTCGTTCGCCGGCGGGTGCAGCTCCTCGGCTGGGCGGTGGCAGTGGTGGTCGTCGCATTCGTGTTCGTGAAGGGCTACGACCACTTCGCGCCGCGGACGCATTTCACGGCGGCGGAGAAAGTCGTGCAGGAGCGCAACGGCGCGAAGACGCCGACCGTCTCCCACGATCCGACGTCGGTGGGCGAGTCGTCGACGAGCGAGCACCTGGCGAGCCTGCGCGACGGCGCGAAGACGGTGCTGAAGCATCCGTGGGGATTCGGTCTCGGCAACTCCGGCGTGACCGCGATGCGCACCCGTGTCGGGATCAAGGCGGGGGAGTCGACCTACACCGAGCTGGGCGTCGAGACCGGGCTCGCCGGCGCGCTCGTGTTCATCGGATGGTGCATGGCGCTGCTTCGCGTGTCGCTTCGTCGCCTCCCGTGGCTCGGCGCGGCGTTCTTCGCAGTACTCGTGCTCGGGTTACAGACAGACGTGATCGGCGTGCCGTGGATCGCCGTCGTCGTGTGGGCGGCAGTCGGCGACGCGGCCTACCGCGAGCAGATCCAGAGCCCGCGGCCGATCAGCCCGTCGGCGTCGTAGTCGACGCCGAGCCCGGCTGCCTCGAGCGCTGTCCGCATCTCGTCGTTCGTGAAGAGGTAGAGGTCGTGGTTCTCGACGAAATGCTCGACGCCGGCGGGCGTCGCGACGACGTAGTGCATCTCTGTCGTCGAGACCCGCTCGTCCCGGAGGCCGCTGAGCGTTGCCCGCGCGAGCACGAGGTCGGGCTCTTCGTGCGTGAGCAGGTGCGGGTGGTTCGGCATCCAGACGTCCGGCGTGAGCCACGGCTCGACGAGTGCGATGCCGCCGGGATCGAGGTGGCGCGCGACCGCGCGCGCGGTCGCGGCCAGCCCGTCGGGGCCGCCGGCGAACCCGATCGCACTGAATAGGCAGGTGATGACGTCGAACCGACGGCCGAGGTCGAAGTCGCGCATGTCCGCTTGCTGCAGCGGCACGCCGGGCAGGCGTTGCCGCGCTACGTCGAGGAGCCCGTCGTCGAGATCCGTGCCTTCGCACTTGAACCGCGTGCGCAGGTGCTCGAGGTGCTTGCCGGTGCCGCACGCGACGTCGAGCAGCGTCCTCGCGTTCGGGCTCCGCTCGCGGACGATCCGCTCGACCGTCGCGGCTTCGCCCGCGTAGTCCTTGAACGAGTACTCGAGGTCGTAGAGCTCGGGGCGCGAGGTGTACCGCATCGCACACGAGAGTGTGACGATTTCGTGCCGATCACAAATGGACAATTGCGGTCGCGCCGGCCGTTCGTACCGTTGGAGGCATGCGTCTCTCCCTGGTCGAGATCGTGCTGTTCCTCGCCGCCGCGGCTGTTGCGGCGACCGCGCTGCCCCGCTGCTCCGGCGGCGGCCCGGCCGCTCGGGTCGTGCGTGCGAGCTGGACGCTCACGCCCGGCGTGCTCAACCCCACGGTCACGCAGGCCAACATCGCCGCGACGATCTGCCGACACGGCTGGACGCGCACGGTCCGGCCGCCCGTCTCGTACACGAACGCGCTGAAGGCGAAGGGATTGCGGCAGTACCGCCTCCGCGGCCCTCCGTCTGCGTTCCAGGAGGACCACCTGATCAGCCTCGAGCTGGGCGGCGACCCGGTCGATCCGCGCAACCTCTGGCCGGAGCCGTACCCGCGCGCCTCCGCGGTCGACCAGATCGAGAACGATCTCAACCACCGTGTGTGCACGGGGTCGCTCTCGCTCGCCGATGCGCAGCGCCGCGAGTCCGCGCTCAAGCACAGCGACGGGTGACCGGCTAGGTGGTCGCGCGGAGGGCGTCGGTCATTCGGCGAAGCAGTGCCACGAGCTCGCGGCGGTCGGCTGCGGACAGCGTCGCGGCGGCCGGCGCGAACGCGTCCGCCGCACGGCGGAGCCGTTCGTCCAGCAGGTCGCGACCTCGCGGACTCACATCGATGCTGAGCGCACGGCGGTCGCTCGATTCGGGCGCGCGCGTCACGAGGCCGAGTGCCTCGAGCGCGTCCACCGTCCGGCTCGCCGTGGCAGTGCTCGTGCCCATCCGCCTCGCCAGGTCGTTCAACCGCAGCGGCCCCTCGTCGCCGAGCTCGACGAGCGCGATCCGCTGCGTGGCGGTCATCGGCGGCCCGTCGTCGGCGCCCCCGACCAGCCGGGTCAGCTGGCGGATCAGGTGGCCCAGCTCGCGGAGCACGAGCTCGACGTCGGTGGGGGTGCCTGTCATGCGCGGATGATTGCATATCGAAATAGTTTCGTTGTGTCTGCTATTCTCGGCCGATGCCGAACGAGCAGCCCCGCATCCGCCTGATCTTCACCGCGCTGCTCTTCGTGCTCCTGCTCGCTGCGCTCGACCAGACGATCGTCTCGACCGCGCTGCCCACGATCGTCGGCGACCTCGGCGGAATCTCGCATCTGTCGTGGGTCGTGACCGCGTACCTGCTCGCTGCGACGATCACCGGGCCGCTGTACGGGAAGCTGGGCGACCTCTACGGGCGCAAGAAGGTGCTGCAGTCGGCGATCGTCGTCTTCCTCGTCGGCTCCGTGCTCTGCGGCCTCGCGCAGTCGATGGCTCAGCTGATCGCGTTCCGCGCGTTGCAGGGTCTCGGCGCAGGTGGCCTGATGGTCGTGACGCTCGCCGTGGTCGGCGACATCATCCCCCCGCGCGAGCGGGGGCGATACCAGGGCTACTTCGGCGCGGTCTTCGGCATCTCGACGGTCGTCGGCCCGCTGCTCGGTGGCTTCTTCGTCGACAACCTGTCGTGGCGCTGGATCTTCTACGTGAATCTCCCGGTCGGCGCGATCGCGCTCTCGATCATCGCGGTCGCGTTCCACACGCGCGAGGTGCACACGCGGCACGCAATGGACTATCTCGGTGCCGCGCTGCTCGCCGGCTCGCTCGCGTCCGTCGTTCTGTTCACGAGTCTCGGCGGCACGACCTGGGCCTGGGGGTCGCCGAAGATCATCGCCCTGATCGTCGCGAGCATCGTGCTCACACCGCTGTTCGTCCTCACCGAGGCGCGCGCTTCGGAACCGATCCTGCCGCTCTCGCTCTTCCGCAACCACACCTTTTCTGTCACGAGCGCGGTCGGGTTCATCGTCGGCTTCGCGCTGTTCGGCGCGATCACGTACCTGCCGCTCTACCTGCAGGTGACGAAGGGCTCGAGCCCGACCGCGTCGGGCCTGCAGCTCGTACCGCTGATGGCCGGCGTGCTCGTGACGTCGATCCTGAGCGGGCAGCTGATCACGAAGCTCGGCCGCTACCGCGTGTTCCCGATCGTCGGAACGGCGCTGGTCGCGGTCGCGATGCTCCTGCTCTCGCGACTCCAGGTCGGTACGAGCGTCTGGGTCGCCGCTGCGTTCGCGGTCGTGCTCGGTCTCGGGCTCGGCATGGTCATGCAGGTGCTCGTGCTCGCTGTGCAGAACGCCGTCGACCGCTCGGTGATGGGCGTCGCGACGAGCGGCTCGACGATGTTCCGCCAGATCGGCGGCTCGATCGGCGTCGCGCTCTTCGGGACGATCTTCGCCGGCCGCGTCCACGTCGAGCTGGCGAACCGCCTGCCGGCCGGCGCCCGCGTCCCGAAGGTGATCAACCCCGAGGGCATCAAGCATCTGCCGCCGAGGACGCACGCCGCGTTCCAGGAAGCGTTCGCCGCCGCGCTGCATCCGGTGTTCCTCACCGCAGCGGGCGTCTCGCTACTCGCGTTCGTTCTCACGTGGTTCCTGCGCGAGGTGCCGCTCAAGATCGGCGCCCAGCCCGGCGAGGTCATGACGCCGCCGGGCGATCCCGAGTCCGTCGCCGCGTAACAATCGGTTCTCTTCGCGCCATCTCCCTGGTGAGGCGACCATGGAGGTGGACATGCGCAGGCTCGACGGAGCATGCAAGGAGCGGAGGCGCCGACGGGCGCGGCGCCGGAGTGGGAAATGAGAAGCGACGCAGACCTCATCCGGGCGGCGCGCACCGATGCCGGGGCGTTCCGCGAGCTGTACGACCGTTACGCCGAGCAGGTCCACGGTTACCACCTGCGCCGCACGCGTGACCCGCACGCGGCGCACGACCTGACCGCGGAGACGTTCGCGCAGGCGTGGCTCGCACGCCGGCGGTTCCGCGATCGCGCAGGCGGCTCGGCCGGGCCGTGGCTGTTCGGGATCGCCAGGAACCTGCTCTCGCAGTCGGTCCGCCGGCGCCGAATCGAGCTGAAGGCGTGCGCGCGCATCGGGCTGCTCGAGCGGCTCGACGAGCCGCGTGCGACGGCCGAGCCGGACGACGTCTGGCTCGACGAGGCGATGGCGGAGCTGCCGTCGAGCGAGCGGGCTGCGTTGGAGCTGCGCGTGATCGACGGCCTGCCGTACGACGCGGTCGCGGCTGGCCTTTCTACCTCCGAAGGCGCGGCGCGGGTGCGTGTCGCGCGCGGTCTCGGCCGCCTCAGGCAACGGCTCATCGGAGACGAACGGGAGGCAGTGTGATGGAACAGACGGAAACGCTCGACCGGCTCGGCGATGCGCTCGAGGCGGCGACCCGGCGCACCGTGGCAGCCCACAAGCGGCCGCGGCGAGGGATCGTCGCGGCGGCCGTTGCGGCCGCGGTGCTCGTGCCCGCGGCGGCGATCGCCGGCGCGAAGCTGATCTCGAACGACGACGTGGCGAGCAGCCTGCCCGCCGGGACGCTCTCGCTCGCGGGCACGGAGCCAACCTGTACCGCCGTGAACAGCGGCGTCGAGTACCGCTGCGTGCTGGCCAAGGCGCCTGCGCCGGAGGTGTCCGACTGGAAGGGCACGGTCGAGCCGTCGGTCGACGAGACCAAGCACGTGAACGGGGGATGCCGCTCGCTGAACAGCGCCGGCACGACCTGGGAGTGCTACATCGGCCAGGCGGCGGGCGACCAGCAGATCATCGGCTCCGGCTTCCTCGGCGAGTTCGCGCCGAGCCCCGGGCAGGGCTAATCCCTCCTACGCGGCATGAAGGGTTGCCCTCGATCCGGACGAAGGATTGAGGGCAACCCAGGCGACGACCTTGAGGAGGTCAGCGATGCCACGTAAGGCCACCGAGGCCGCCGCGACGAAGAAGCCGGCAGCCAAGAAGGCGACAACCACGCGCCGCACGAAGAAGGCGACCGAGCCCGTCGTGCTCAGCTGGGAGCACGTCGCGGAGCGTGCGTACTACATCCACCTCGAAGAGGGTGGCGACCCGACCGCCAACTGGCTGCGCGCCGAGCAGGAGCTCGTCGCGGTCTGAGCGAACGCGACGTTCGTACCCGTAGCGAGTGCGCGGGGCGGCGACGAGCCGCCCCGCGCCGTTTCTCCGAGTCTTCTTAGGTTGTTTCTTATGGATCTCTGAGGAACCGTAGGTTCGATTCGAGGTCGATGTTCTATGTGCGGTATCTCCGGAACGAGCTTGTCCGCCGCCGGACGCGCACGATCGTCACGGTCATCGGCCTCGGACTCGGCGTGGCGCTCGTCGTCGCGATCGCGAGCCTGTCGAAGGGCCTCGACCGCGCGCAGCACAAGACGCTCGACCCGCTCGCCGGCATCGGCACCGACCTCACCGTCACGCTGCAGCCGCAGCAGCAGCAGGATCAAGGCTTCGGCGGCGGCGGCTTCGGCCCGGGCGGTGGCGGCGGGGGGAACCGCGACCTGATCCAGGCGAACCAGTCTGTCCTGACCGACCTCTCGAAGCTCGGCAAGCCGGGCACGCACTTCGTGCACGACTTCTTCCTTCCAGGCACGCAGCTCACCTTCCAACAGGGCGCGGCGAGCCAGATCGCGTCGCTCGACGGTGTCGCGAAGACGACTACCGGCCTGACGCTCCTCGCGGAGCATCAGGAAGGGATCGTCCCGAAGATCGTCGCGACGCTGAAGACGCAGGCGAAGACGCAGACGATCACGAGGAACCTGCCGCGGCCGAGCGCGCAGGACTTCGCGAAGATGCAGGCCTGCCTGCAGAAGCTCGGCGTCACGCTCGGCCGGAACAACAACGGCGGCGGCGGAAACGGTGGTTTTGGCAACGGCGGTGGCTTCGGCGGCGGCGGCGGCGCGCAAGGCAACCGTGCGAACCGCGATGCGTTCCAGAAGTGCCTGCCCGCGTCGATGCGCCGCTTCCGTACGCGCTTCACGACGCCGAGCCAGACGCTGAAGCAGGTGCTGAACCCGCCGCAGACGAACATCACGACGAGCGCCTACACGATCGGAGGCGTCGACCAGACGAGCCCGACGATGGGCGTCGTCACCACCGCGCAGCTGACGAAGGGCACGTTCCTCTCACCGGCCGGCGGCAAGGAGGCTCTCGTCGCGACGAGCTACGCCGCGAAGCACTCGTTGAAGGTCGGCTCGAAGCTCGACCTCAACGGCACGTCCTTCACGGTCGTCGGGCTCGTCAGCCCGCCGCTCGGCGGTCAGAGTGCCGACGTCTATCTGCCGCTGAAGCAGCTGCAGACCCTCGCGAGCGAGAAGGATCTCGCGAACGTGATCCTCGTCCACGCGAAGTCGTCGAGCGATGTCGCGAACGTGAAGCAGGAGATCCAGCAGGCGCTGCCGCAGGCGCAGGTCGCGAGCTCGAAGGATGTCGCGGACACGATCAGCGGCTCGCTCGTCGACGCGTCGAATCTCTCGCACGACCTTGGGCTGGCGCTATCGATCGTTGCCGCGGTCGCAGCGTTCCTGCTCGCCGCGCTGCTGGCGTTGTCGTCGGTCGGCAAGCGTGTCCGGGAGCTCGGGACGCTGAAGGCGCTCGGCTGGACACAGCGGATGGTCGTCCGGCAGATCGCCGGCGAGTCACTTGCGACGGGGATCCTGGGCGGCATCGTCGGCATCGGCCTCGGCGTGCTCGTCGCGGTCGCGATCGACGCGTTCGGCCCGTCGCTGACGGCGAGCTCGTCGACCGGCAGCGACCTCGCCAATCTCGGTGTCAGCACGGTTCGGACTGCGACACACACCGTGTCGCTGACAGCGCCGGTGGGGATAACCGTCCTCGCGATCGGCTTTGGGTTGGCTCTCCTCGGGGGGCTGATCGCGGGGACGGCCGGTGCTCTCCGGGCCGCGCGGCTTCGGCCCGCCGACGCGCTGAGGCAGGTCGAATGAGCCTGTACGAGCTGAGCGGCGTCGCGCGGTACTTCCAACGTGGTCCGACAACGGTTCGGGCGCTCGACGACGTGACCCTCGAGATCGAGCCGGGCGCGTTCGTCGCCCTCGAAGGCCCGAGCGGATCCGGCAAGACGACGCTGCTGCAGATCCTGGGTGCGCTCGATCGCCCGAGCGCGGGGACGGTGACGTTCGACGGCAGCGATCTCGTCAAGCAGCCCGACTCGGCGCTTGCAGCGCTTCGGCTCCGCTCGTTCGGCTTCGTCTTCCAGCAGTTCAACCTGATCCCGACGCTCACTGCCGTGGAGAACGTCGAGGCCAAGCTCGCTCCGGTAGGGGGGACGCGAGAACGCGCGCTCGAGCTGCTCGCCGAGGTCGGGCTCGCCGAGCGCGCGGATCATTTGCCGGCGCACCTGTCCGGCGGCGAGCAGCAGCGCGTCGCGATCGCGCGCGCGTTGTCGGTCGAGCCGCGTGTCGTGCTCGCCGACGAGCCGACCGGCAACCTCGACTCGGCGACGGGTGGCGAGATCATCGAGCTCCTCGCCAATCTCGCGGCGGAGCACGGATCGACCGTGATCGTCGCGACGCACGACGCGAGCCTCGCCGCGCGGGCGCCGCGCCGGGTGACGATGCGCGACGGCAAGGTCACGGGCAACGTCAGCGCCGTTCCGGCTTAACAACGTTCGCCTACGCTGTGGGCATGCGCGCCCGTGTCTGGCTCCCGGTTGCGGCCCTCTTCGCGGCCTCAGCGTGGTGCATCGTCCTTGTGGTCGCGCGCCGGCACGCCTACGGGCCCGGCGGCCTCCGCTACCTCGTCTGGAACCTCGGCCTCGCGTGGCTGCCGCTCGTGTTCGCGCTGCTGCTCTACGCCGCGTACCGGCGGCGGCACACAGCCGCGGAGCTGGTCGCGCTCGGAGCCGCGTGGCTCGTGTTCCTGCCGAATGCGCCGTACATGCTGACCGACTTCATCCACCTCGGCGACCGCCACCGGCTCGTCGACACGCTGATCTTCTCCTCGTTCGCGTTCACCGCTCTTGCGCTCGGCTTCGCGTCGATGCTCCTCGTCCAGATCGTCGTCACGCGCACGGCGGGGGCGGCGACGGGCTGGGGTGTGGCGTCCGGCGCGCTCTTCCTCGCGAGCCTCGGCGTCTACCTCGGTCGCGTTCACCGCTTCAACAGCTGGGATGTCTTGACGCGCCCGCGTCTTGTCGCATGGACGATGTGGCAGGGCCTCGACAACCCGCTCGCGCACGTCGACATCCTGCTGTTCGTTGCCGCCGGCGGCGGGTTTCTGATGCTTGCGTACGTCGGTCTCTACGGGGTCGCCGACCTTGTCAGCGCGTTGGGCGGGGACGATCAGCACCCGGTGCTACTGTCGAATCGACAGTGGCCAAGCCGGTCGTCGAGCTCGAATCCGTCGTAATCCGGTTCGCCGGGGACTCCGGCGACGGCATGCAGCTGACCGGCGGCCGGTTCACCTCCGAGACAGCGCTGTCGGGCAACGATCTCGCCACGTACCCGGACTTCCCGGCCGAGATCCGAGCGCCGGCCGGGTCGCTGCCGGGCGTGTCGGGCTTCCAGCTCCACTTCGCCGACCACGACATCCTGACGCCGGGCGACCGCCCGGACGTGCTCGTGGCGATGAACCCGGCGGCGCTGAAGACCAACCTCCGCGACCTCCCGAAAGGCGCGACGCTGATCCTCGACACCGATGCGTTCACCGACCGCAACTTGAAGAAGGCCGGCTACGAGTCGAACCCGCTCGAGGACGGCTCGCTCGAGGACTACCAGCTCCACGCCGTGCCGCTCACGTCGCTCACGGTCGGGGCGCTGAAGGAGATCGAGGACGTCACCGCGCGTGAGGCGGAGCGCGCGAAGAACATGTTCGCGCTCGGGCTCATGTCGTGGCTTTACGGCCGTGAGACCGAGTCGACGACCACCTACATCTCGACGAAGTTCGCCAAACGCCCGGCGATCGCCGCGGCGAACCTGAAGGCGTTCAACACCGGATACCACTTCGGCGAGACGTCCGAGGCGTTCGCGGTGCAATACGAGGTCAAGCCCGCGAAGCTGCCGCCCGGCCGCTACCGCCAGATCACCGGCAACACCGCGCTGTCGTGGGGGCTGATTGCCGCATCGAAGCTCTCGGGCCTCGATCTCTTCCTCGGGGCCTACCCGATCACGCCCGCCTCGTCGATCCTCGAGGAGCTCGCGCGCCACAAGGCTTTCGGCGTGCGCACGTTCCAGGCGGAGGACGAGATCGCAGCCGTCGGTGCCGCGCTCGGGGCGTCGTTCGGCGGCGCGCTCGGTGTGACGACATCCGCCGGCCCCGGCATCGTCCTCAAGTCGGAGACCGTCGGGCTTGGCGTGACGCTCGAGCTGCCGCTTTTGATCATCGACGTGCAGCGCGCCGGCCCCTCGACGGGGATGCCGACAAAGCCCGAGCAGGCCGACCTGCTGATGGTGCTGTTCGGCCGGAACGGCGAGTCGCCGGTGCCGGTGCTCGCGGCGTCGACGCCCGGGGAGTGCTTCTACGCCGCGATCGAGGCGGCGCGTGTCGCGCTCACCTACCGCACGCCCGTCTATCTCCTGTCGGATGCGTATCTCGCGAACGGCACCGAGCCGTGGCTGATCCCGGACATCGACACGCTCGAACCGATTCGCGTCGAGTTCGCTCGAGGCGACGGCGACGAGTTCCTCCCGTACAAGCGCGACCCGGAGACACTGGCGCGGCCGTGGGCGATTCCCGGCACGCCGGGTCTCGAGCATCGCATCGGCGGGCTCGAGAAGCAGAACGAGACGGGCAACGTCGCGTACGACCCGGAGAATCACGACCTGATGACGCAGTTGCGCGCGCAGAAGGTCGCGGGCATCGCCGTTCCCGATCAGGTCGTCGACCACCAGGAGGGCGCCGAGGTGCTCGTCCTCTCGTGGGGCGGCACGTACGGCCCGGTTCACGCAGGCGTTCGGCGTGTCCGGGGGATCGGCGGCAAGGTCGCGCACGCGCACCTGCGCTGGCTGAGCCCGTTCCCCGCGAATCTCGGTGACGTGCTGCGGAGCTACGACAAGGTGCTCGTTCCCGAGATGAACTCCGGTCAGTTGCTGCAGCTGATTCGCGCGCGGTACCTCGTCGATGCGGTCGGTTACAACCGCGTGACGGGCAAGCCGTTCAAGGCCGGCGAGATCCACGAAGCGGTGGAGGCGATCCTGTGAGCCTCGGTTTCACCTACGGAGCGACGAAGGGCGGCGAGGTTCACATCGCCCGCGACGGCCGCAACGTGACGACGCTGCGCGCGGCGGCTGC
>DATINO010000038.1:0-12537 GCA_035474195.1 Gaiellaceae bacterium | reverse complement strand
CTGCACGTCCGACGCGGCGAACACCGCCGTCGGCGGCTCGGGGAGCCGCAGCAGCTCGTCCGCGATGTTGCGCGCGAGGTGGCGGCTCTGCGTCCCTTCGCGCACGTAGTCGCGGCGAACCGGGATCGAGGCGGCCGCGAGCGCGCGCTCGTAGCCGATCGTGCGGTCGCGGCTCGACTGGCGGCGGAACGGGTCGGCCGGCTTGTCGCCGATGAACGCGATCCGGCGGTGCCCGAGCTCGAGCAGGTAGCGGGTCGCCAGCTCGCCGCCGGCGATGTCGTCGATCACGACGCTCGGCAGCGCGTCGTGGTGCGCGTCGATGAGGACGCACGGGATCGAGCCCGCGCCGAGCCGCCGCACCTCGCCGTCCGGCGGGATGAGCGAGACGACGAGCAGCCCGTCGGTGCGGTGCGCGTCGGCAAGCAGGCGGAACGCGCGCCGCTGCCGGTCGGCCGACTCGACGTCGTAGAGCGCGATGTCGTACGGCGACGACGCAAGTGCTGTGACGACTCCCCGAATGCGCTCGATGGGCGACGCCTCGGTCAGGAACGGCAGCACGACGCCGATGACGAGGGTTCGCTTGAGCGACAGCGCCTGGGCCACGGAGCTCGGCCGGTACTCGAGGACGCGGATCGCCTCGAGCACGCGCTCGCGCGTCGCCGACGCGACGCTGCCGCGCTCGTTCAGGACACGGGAAACCGTCGCAATGCCGACGCCGGCATGGGCGGCGACATCGGCGATGCGGGCCGGCGTTGTCGGAACCGCTTCCATCCGGTACCGGTGTTTTGCCTGCCCGGGCCTGAGAAGTCAAGCCGGTTGCCGCTTGAATCGGTCTGGTAAACGCGGTATTCTCGCCGCCCCGTGGTCGACTGGAAGCGGTTCCATTGAGTACGAAGGAGGGGAACTCTGAAGTGAACGCGCATCGGACCACCCGCAGCGTGCGCTGGCAGGTCGCAATGGCGCTCGCGGCGGTCGTCGCGCTTGCCCTGACGACCGGCGTCGCGGTTGCCGGGCAGCAGAGCCACAAGGCCGGGATCACCGTCACTGCCCTGATCGGCAGCTCGGGCCCGGCGGAGACGTACGCGGTCAACAACGCCGCTCGAGCCTGGTCGAAGCAGACCGGCAACACGGCGAAGGTGATCGTGGCGTCGGACCTCGGACAGCAGCTCGCCCAGGGATTCGCGTCGGGCAACCCGGCCGACATCTTCTATCTGGGCAATGACCAGGTCGCGACCTACGCCAAGGCGGGCGACCTCGCACCGCTCGACAACCTGAAGAACGTCAACTCCTTCTACCCGTCGCTGAAGTCGGCCTACACGTACAAAGGCCACCTCTACGCGGCGCCGAAGGACTTCTCGACGCTCGCATTGATCATCAACACGGCGTCGTGGAAGGGCGCGAAGCTGACGAACAAGGATCTGCCGAAGACGTGGACCCAGCTCGCGGCGGTCGCCAAGAAGCTGACCCGTAACGGCCAGGTCGGCCTTTGCACGAACCCCGAGTTCCACCGGCTGGGCGTCTTCATGCTGCAGGCCGGCGGCTGGATCGTCTCGAAGGACGGAAAGACCGCCACGGTCAACAGCGCCGCGAACGTGAAGGCGTTCACGTTCGTCAAGTCGATGCTCAAGAACGGCTCGATGAAGCTGACGAACCAGATCGGCGCAGGCTGGGGCGGCGAGGGCTTCGGCAAGAAGGCCTGCGCGATGACGATCGAGGGGAACTGGATCTCGGGCGCGATGTCGCACGACTATCCGACCGTCGGTTGGACCGTCGCCGCTCTCCCCGCCGGCCCGACCGGCATCAAGGGGACACTTCAGTACGACGGCGGCTGGGGACTCGCGGCCGACTCGAAGAACAAGGCCGAGGCGATGGCGCTCATCACGTACCTGACCCAGACGAAGGTGCAGATGGGCAACGCGAAGGCCTTCGGCGTGATGCCGTCGGTGAAGGCAGACCGGAAGCCGTGGAGCGCGCTCTACCCGAAGTTCGCACCGTTCCTCGAGGGTGCCGACTACTCGCGGAGCATCCCCACCGTTCCGAACATCGGGACCGTCCTCGGTGACTTCAACCAGCAGCTGCAAGGGCTGCCGAACACCGATCCGAAGACGATCCTGAATCGCATCCAGACCGAGATGCAGTCGGTCCTGAATTCGGCGTAAGGATCGACGTCGCTGCAAGCTCGCAGCGGGCGCTTCGTGGCCTCACGGCCACGGAGCGCCCGCCCGAGACATCTGACGGCGGAGACGCGGGGAGGCAGGGGGTGCAAGAGTGAAGCTGATGACGACGCGGCTCCGCGAGCCCGGGATCCGCGGCCGCGAAGGCACGGCCGGCTGGCTGTTCCTGCTGCCCGTGATCGTGATCCTCGGCCTCTTCCTCGTGCTGCCGATCTTGATGGCCGCCTGGGTCAGCATCTCCGACTGGAACGGCAACGGCAGCCCGCTCGGCGCGAACGCCCATTACGTCGGGCTCGAGAACTACCGCCACCTGCTCACCGAGCCGGGGCTCGACCAGAACAACTTCGGCACCGCGATCCGCAACAACCTCTACTACGTGATCTTCGTCGTCCCGATCCAGACCGCGGTCGCCCTCTTCCTCGCCGTGCTCGTCAACCGGCGCGTCAAGTTCGTCGGCTTCTTCCGGACCGCGTTCTACTTCCCGTCGGTCACGAGCTCAGTCGCCATCACCGTCCTTTTCCTCTTCCTGTTCGATCCGAACGGCGCGATCAACAAGCTGCTGACGTTCGTCGGCCTGAAGGGCCCCGCGTGGATCTACGACCCGGACGGGCTCTTCCACATCGTCGTCAAGCACTTCGGCGTCCACAACCCGCCGTCGGGGCTCGCGAACCACTTCTTCCTCGGCGTCAGCTACTGGGATTGGCTCGCCGGGCCGAGTGTCGCGATGTGCGTCTTCGTCGTGATGGCCGTCTTCACCACCTCGGGGACGTTCATGCTGCTCTTCCTCGCCGCCCTCCAGAACATCGACGACTCGATCAACGAGGCGGCCGAGCTCGACGGCGCGAGCGAGTGGCGCAAGTTTCGCCACATCACCGTCCCGATGATCCGGCCGACGATCTTCACGATCGTGACCCTCGGCCTGATCGGAACGTGGCAGATCTTCGACCAGATCTACGTCGGTACGAAGGGCAGTCCCTTGAACACGACGCTCACGCCGGCATTTCTGTCGTTCAACGCGTCCTTCAACAGCAACGAGTGGGGCGTGGGAGCGGCGCTCGCCTTCATTCTGTTCGCGATCATCGTCTTCTTCACGATCATCACCCGGATCATCACGCGCGATCGCGACAGTGTCCGCAAGCCGCGCTTCCGCGGCGCGCTCGCGTTCGTGGGGATCAGGAGCGGTCGGTGAGCGCCGGCACCGGAATGACCGGCCCGCGCAGCCTGCCGACGACGGAGCAGTCGATCCGGCGGCAGCGCATCGCGCGCACGCTCACCTACAGCTTCCTGATCGCGGTCGCGATCGTCTACATCTTCCCGTTCCTCATCGCCGTCGTCACGTCGTTCAAGACGGAGCCGAATGCGACGGCTGACCCGCTCGCGCTCTGGCCGTCGCCGGTGTCGACCGACGCGTTCCATCAGCTCTACCAGGACCAGGACTTCCTGCTCTGGGTCAAGAACTCGGTGATCGTCACGCTGAGCGTCACGTTCCTGCGGGTCTTCCTCGACAGCCTCGCCGGGTACGCGCTCGCACGGCTGCACTTCCGCGGCCGCGGGCTCGCGTTCGCGGCGATCGTCGCCGTGATGGCCGTCCCCGGCGTCGTGCTGCTGATCCCGAAGTTCCTGATGATCCGGCAGCTCGGGATGTACGACCACTACTCGGGGATGATCATCCCGCTGCTCGTCGACGCGGCCGGCGTCTTCATCATGAAGAACTTCTTCGAATCGATCCCGGTGAGCGTCGAGGAGTCCGCGCGGATCGACGGTGCGAGCATCTTCCGGATCTACTGGTCGATCGTGCTGCCGATGGCGCGTCCGGCGCTCGTGACGATCTTCATCCTCTCGTTCCAGGGGTCGTGGAACGAGCTCGGGCACTTCATCATCAGCGCGCAGTCGAGCTCGTTGAACACGCTGACGAAAGGCGTCGCACAGCTCGCGTCCGGCCAGCTCGGCTCCGGAAACCGCTACCCGCTCAAGCTCGCCGCGTCGTGCCTGATGACGATCCCCGTCGCGGCGCTGTTCTTCGTCTTCCAGCGCCGGATCATGAACGTGCAGTCGGGAGCACTGAAGGAGTAGACCGATGGCAGGCATCACTCTCACCGACGTCAGCAAGATCTACGACGACGGCACGCGTGCCGTCTCCGACCTCAACCTCGACGTCGAGGACGGCGAGCTCGTGGTCTTCGTCGGCCCGTCCGGCTGCGGAAAGTCGACCGCGCTGCGGATGATCGCCGGCCTCGAGGAGATCAGCGAAGGGGAGGTAAAGATCGGCGATCGCGTCGTGAACAACCTGCGGCCGCGCGACCGAGACGTGGCAATGGTCTTCCAGAACTACGCGCTGTACCCGCACATGACCGTGGCGGAGAACATCGGGTTCGCGCTGCGCATGCGCAAGGTTCCGAAGGACGAGGCCCGTCGCCGGATCGAGGAGACGGCGAAGATCCTCGGGCTCCACGAGCACCTGCGCCGCAAGCCGCGCCAACTGTCCGGCGGCCAGCGGCAGCGCGTGGCGATGGGACGCGCGATCGTCCGTGAGCCGCACGTCTTCTTGATGGACGAGCCGCTCTCGAACCTCGACGCCAAGCTGCGCGTGCAGATGCGTGCCGAGATCTCGCGCATCCAGCGCCAGCTGCGGGTCACGACCGTCTACGTGACCCACGACCAGGTCGAGGCGATGACGATGGGAGACCGCGTTGCCGTTCTCCGTCGCGGCCTCCTGCAGCAGTTCGAGGCGCCGCAGCGCTTGTACGAGCGGCCGTCCAACCTGTTCGTCGCGAGCTTCATCGGCAGCCCGGCGATGAACATGCTCGAAGGAACGCTCGAGCGGAGCGACGACGGCATCGTCTGCCGGATCGGCTCGGCGTCCTTCGCGCTGCCGGCCGAGCTCCTGAAGGACCGCCCTGCGCTCGCGAACCATCTCGGCGAGCCGATCGCAGTCGGCATCCGCCCGGAGGCGCTCGAGGAGCCGGGCCGGCGGAACGGAGACGCCGGCAACCTCCGCGGGCGCGTGCAGGGAATCGAGGCGCTCGGGTCGGAGCTCCTCGCCTATGTCGACATCGAGGCGAAGCCCGTGCTCGTCGAGGACGTCCTCGAAGGAATCGTGGACATGGAAGCGGCCGAGGACATCGCCGAGCTCAAGGGTGGCGCCGAAGGGCTGCGCGCAACCGTCGTCGCCCGGCTCGACCCCTCCGCGCGCGTGCGTCCCGACGACATGCTCGAGTTGGCAGTCGATCTCCGTCGCCTCCACTTCTTCGACCTCGACAGCGGCCTGGCAATCGCAGCGTGAGGCTCACGCTGCTCGACGGTTCCTCCTTCGTCGTCTGCGACGAACGAGGCGATCTCGGCGCCGACACGGCAGCGTCCGGGTTCTTCGCAGCCGACACGCGCTTTCTCTCGCGCTCCGTGCTCACGATCGACGGCGAGCGCGGCGAGCCGGTGTCGTTCGAGCAGGGCGCGCCGCACGTCGGCGTGTTCGAGCTGCGCTGGCCGTCAGGCCTCGAGGTTCGCCGCGAGCTGTTCGTCGGGCGCGGTCTCGAGGAGACGGTCACCGTCGCGAACCGCGCCGACCATGACGTGGATGCGGTGCTCGCACTCGAGCTCGCCTCCGACTTCGCCGACATCTTCGCCGTCAAGCGCGTCGAGGATCTGGGAGCTCCCGGCGTTTCCGAGGTCGCGCCCACGCGCCCCGAGCACTGGAATGGAGCAGGCACCGTCGAGTTCGCGGACGACGGCTTTCCTGCGCGGACGCTCGTTCATCTCGCCCCGCCGCCCGACGAGGCGGACGGCGCCGTCGCGACGTGCCGCCTGCTGCTCGCGCCCGGCGAGCAGTGGCAGCTCGTGATTGCCGTGCAGTGGCTCTTGAACGGAGCGCCCGCGCTCGATGCTGTGGCGTTCGGGAGGCAGCTGGAGGAGGACCGGCGCGAGCGCGACGCGTCGCTCGCCGACTGGTGGCGCTCCGCGCCGACGCTCGAGGCGCCGGGGGAGCCTGCGCTCGAGCGCACGTGGACCCATTCCCTCGCCGACCTCGCAGCGCTCCGGCTGCGGTGGGCCGGGAGCGAGATGGTCCCCGCTGCCGGCTTGCCGTGGTTCATGACCCTCTTCGGGCGCGACACGCTGATCACGTCGTTCCAGGAGCTCGTGCTCGGGCCGGAACCGGCGGCCGCAGCGTTGCGCGCGCTGGCCGACGACCAGGCCGAGGTCGACGACCCCGAGCGCGACGCCGAGCCGGGGAAGATCGTGCACGAGCTGCGGCGCGGCAAGACCGCGCTCGTGTGGACCGATCGCTACTACGGCACCGTCGACGCCACGCCGCTGTTCCTCGTCCTGCTCTCGGAGCTGTGGCGGTGGAGCGGCGACGACGCGATCGTGCGTGAGCTCGAACAGGCTGCGCGGAACGCGCTCGGCTGGATCGACTCCTACGGCGATCGCGACGGCGACGGCTTCGTCGAGTACCTGCGGCGCGGGACGCACGGCATCGACAATCAGAACTGGAAGGACTCGTGGAACTCGATGGTGTTCCACGACGGCTCGCTCGCGGAGGCGCCGATCGCGCCGGTCGAGGTGCAGGGCTACGTCTACGACGCGAAGCTGCGCGTGGCCGAGCTCGCGCGTCGCGTCTGGGGCGACGAGGAGACCGCCGTACGGCTCGAAGGCGAGGCGGGCGAGCTGCGTGAGCGGTTCAACGACGCGTTCTGGCTCGAGGAGCGCGGGTGGTACGCGCTCGGCCTCGACCGCGACAAGCGCCGCGTCGACGCACTCGCGTCGAACATGGGCCATCTCCTGTGGAGCGGGATCGTCCCGGCCGAGCGGGTCGCGCAGGTCGCTGCGTGCCTGACGTCCGGGCCGCTCTGGTCGGGCTGGGGGGTGCGCACGCTGGCCGCGGACGAGGAAGCGTTCGACCCGGTCGAGTACCACAACGGCACGATTTGGCCCCACGACAACTCGCTGATCGCGCTCGGCCTCGCGCGGGCCGGTCGGCGCGACGAGGCGAGCCGGATCGTGCGGTCGCACCTCGATGCGGCGCCGTTCTTCGAGTATCGGCTGCCCGAGCACTTCGCCGGGTTCGACCGCCGCGATCCGGAGGCCCCGGGCGTCGTTCCCAGCTCCGCGCGACCGCAGGCGTGGGCGGCGGGGACACCGTTGCTCCTGCTCCGCGCCGAGCTCGGGCTCGAGCCGGATCCCGACGCGCGCGTTCTGCGCGTGACGGACGCCGAGCTGCCCGCATGGACCGAGGGGCTCGCGCTCGAAGGTGTTCCGGCGTTCGGCCGGCGCTGGCGCGTTCGCGTCGAGAACGGCCGCGCATCGGTCGAGCCCGAATAGCAGGGCGGTCCCGGCCGGGCACGCGCGTATCCTCGGCCCCCGTGACTGCTCGCCGCCTGGGCGGACTCGGTCTGCTCGCGTTCCTGGTCGCGGTTGCGACGAACGGTTGTGGCGAGCCTGAGCGCGGCACCGAGGTACATGTCACCGGGAAGCAGTTCTCCGTGCAGATCTCGCGTGACGGCAGGGCCATCACGACGCTCGGTGGGACGAAGGTGCCGTTCGTCTACTGGACACGCGACGGGGCTCCCCACCAACTGGGCGCTCTCGTCCGCCGCGTCGGGTCGGACTACACCGTCGCGACCGATCAGGCCGGCGTGAACGCGCACGTCACTGTGCGCACGACCGCAGGCGAGGTTCACGTCGACTATCGCGTGCCGGGCGCTGCCGTCGTCGGGCTCGCGATGACCGCGAGCCGCACGGCTCACTTCCTCGGCACCGGTCAGCGCACTCGTTGGGTCGACATGCGCGGCACCGTCCAGCCGCTGAAGGTTCGCAACCAATGCTCGAGCTCGGGCCCGACTCCGTTCTTCGCATCGACCGCCGGCTTCGGCGCGTGGGCGAGCACGACTGCCGTCGGGCGGATCGGCTTCCCCGGCGCCGTCGACGATCCCAACTTCGCCTGCGACATCGGTTCGTCGCCGTGCTCGGTCGGCGGCCCGATCCAGGCGGTGCGCTGGTGCTTCGCGACCGACGACGTCGCGATGACGATCGCGCCGGGCTCGATCACGCACGTCCTGACGACGCATGCGAAGACCGTTGGCCTTCCGCGCGCGCCGTGGCTCCCGCAACTCGCGCTGATCAAGTGGCGCGACGTCGTCCCGAACGGTGGTGCGCTGTTCGACGACATTCGCCAGCTTCGCTCGCGCAACATCCCGATCGGCTGGGTGCTCCTCGACAATCCGTGGGAGCAAGGCGCGACGCCTGGTGGCTGCTACGGCGCGCTCACCTTCAATCGTTCGGTGTATCCCGATCCGAAGGCGATGATCACCCGGATCCACGATCTCGGAGTGCGCTTCATGCTCTGGATCTCGCCTCAGATCGATCGCGTCAACTGCCCACCGCCCAGCTATCCGGACGGCTGGATGACCGGTGACGACAAGACGCTCGTCCGCGACCTCACGAACCCGGCGGAGCGGGCGGACTTCGTTGCCAGGCTGAAGCAGCTCGTCGTGCTCGGTGTCGACGGCTTCAAGGGCGACCGCGGAGACGAGGTCAACCTCGAGCCGGACAACCTCGTCGGTGGGCCGGGCGTCCTCGAGCAGAACGCGTATCCGCTGCTGTACGACCGTGCAGCGGCGGCCGCGTTCGCGAAGGTCAGAGGGACGCGGTTCGCGTCGCTGTTCCGGGCGTCCGCTCCCGGCTCCTCGGCGGCGCTTCCCGGCTTCGTCGGGCCGGATGCGCCGCAGAGCTACACCGGGCTCCAGGGCGAGATCCGGGCCGCGCAGACCGCGGGGATCGCCGGGCTGCCCGTCTGGGGCTCCGACGTCGGCGGGTATGCAAGCGGAACGCTCACCGCGGCCCTGTTCGTCCGCTGGGCGCAGTTCGCGGCGCTGACGCCGATCTTCGAGGTCGGCGGCGCAGGGCCGAACGCGACGTTCTGGCAGCTCGGGCCGGACGCCGTCAGCGGGCTCCGCGCTGCAGCGACGCTGCACTACGAGCTCATCCCGTATCTGTACTCGCTCGCCCTGTCGGCGAGCAAGACGGGCATCCCGGTCGTCCGCCCGCTCGGGCTCACCTGGCCGACGGATCCGGAGGCGTGGGCGAGCGACCTCGAGCTCACGGTCGGCGACGCGCTCCTTGCCGCACCCGTCGTCTCCGACGCGCCGACGAGTGCCGTGTACCTCCCACGAGGCAGATGGGTCGATCTCTTCACCGGCATCGCGCAGAACGGCGGCCGGACGATCGACCGCACGAACGGAGCGCGCGACTTCCCGCTCTACCTTCGCGCCGGGTCGGCGATCCCCGATGCCTTCCGTGCGCCCGCGCTGTGGTCTCGGCCCTGGCGCGTCAACGACCTCTTGCGCCCCGGGCGCCAGGGGTGGATCGCCGCTCTTCGCCCCGGCGTCTCGTTCGCGTCGGCGGCCGACCGGGGAGCCGTTCTGGCGGCGCAGACCGATGCGCACGGCCGGACGCAGATCTCCATCCGCGGTGCACTTCGTGAGCAGCAGCTGCTCATCTATCCGGATCGTCCTCTGTGCAGGATCAGCGTCGGCAGTGCCACGCTCACCAAGGCCCCCGTCCGGGGGCTGCCTCGGGTGAGCGCGGGCTGGTCGACATGGCGGCACGCCGTCGTCGTCAAGCTCTCGGCCGCGAGACCGACGACGACCATCGCGCTCGCGCCGTGCTAGCCGACGTGGCGCGCGCGGATCCGCACGAGCACCCAGAGCGCCTTGAACCCGTCACGCCAGGTGATCTTCTTGCCTTCGGCGTACGTTCGGCCGTAGTACGAGATCGGCAGCTCGAAGATCCGGAGATGCCGCAGGCAGACGTGCGCGGTGATCTCCGGCTCGATCGCGAAGTCGTCCTCACGGAGATCGAGTGTCTTGAGGACGTCTGCGCGGAACGCCTTGTAGCCGGTTTCCATGTCGGTCAGGGTCGTGTTGTAGAGGACACCGGTAACGAGGCTGAGGAACCGGTTCCCGACGCGGTGCCAGAACAGGTACGCGCGCTGAGGCCGCCCGCCGGAGAGACGCGATCCGTACACGACGTCCGCGCGGCCGAGCCGAATCGGCTCGATCAATCCGGGTACCTCCGCGGGGTCGTACTCGAGGTCGGCGTCCTGGATCACCGCGATGTCACCCGTGATGAGCGGGATGCCCGCGCGCAGCGCGGCGCCCTTGCCGGCGTTCGCCTGCCGGAGCAGACGTATGTCGTCGTTGCCCTCGGCGAGGCGCGTGACGAGATCACTGGATCCGTCGGTCGACCCATCGTCGATGACGATCAGCTCCTTCTCGAACGGAAGCGCGAGGACGCGCTCGATCAGTTCCGCGACCGTCGCCGCCTCGTTGTAGACCGGGATCAGGAAGCTCACCTTCACGAGTCGCGTTCCTCCGGGTCGGTTGGCGCGATCAGCAACGGCACGATGGCAGTGCCGCCGACGAGGAGCGAGACGATCGTTCGAAAGCTCGAGTTCGTCAGGTTCGACGACGTCGGCAGCGTCGAGATCCAGTAGATCAGAACGAGCCCCCCGAACGCGACGGCGAGCCACACGACGGCGAACGTCGTCGCGCGCCAGCGCTTGCCGAGCGCGCCGGCGAGGATCCCGGCCGCGACGGTGAGAACGAGATAGCCCCAGTGGCTCGAGGCGATCAGCTGTTTCCAGAGCTCGCGCAGGACCGGCCCGAGCCGGTCGCTGTGCGCCCTGAGATAGCTGACGTTCGCGACGTCGGCGAGGCTGTAGTCGGTCGATCGCAGGTGGTACGCCGCGCAGTAGAGCTGCCACGGCACGAGGATCAGCGCGATCGCGCCGACTGCGACCAGAGCGGGTCGCGCGCGTTCTCGCCAGCCCGGCCCGAGTTGCGCGGCGAGGAGTGCGACCGCCGCGGCGACGGCGAACATCGTGCCCTCGCTCTTGGTGAGCGCGGCCATCCCGATGAACGCGACCGCACACGCGAGCAACCAGCCGTCGTCGGGGCGGGTCGTCCATGCGGCCGCCGCGGCGACGCCGAGGCCGACGAAGAATCCGAGCGGCACGTCCGCGTAGTGCGTCATCAACTGGTACAGAATCTCCGGCGCGACGACGACCGCGGCTGCGCAAAGCGCGATCGCCAGCGGGCGCGCACGGCGCTCGAGCACCGACCACAGCGCGCCGACGAAGCCGAGCGCGAGCGCGGCGAACTGCGCGCCGATCAGCGTGCCGTCGAAGCGCCCCATCGAGCCGAAGCCGAGCGCTTGGAGTGTGGGCAGCGCGAGCGGGTAGGGCGACTGGCCGTATTGACCCGACCGGAGCACAGCCGGCGCCGCGCCGGCGTCCTCGTAGAGCAGGCGGGCCTTCGCCGTCCAGATCGCCCAGGCGTCGAAGTCGACGAGCGGCCGGACGACGAACGCGCGGAACGAATACCCGACCACGACGACGCCGATGCCCGTGACGGCCAGCGCGGCGAGGTGCTCGAGCGACGGCCGCCGAAGCCGTGCCCGCGCCGGCGCGCGCGGCACGCCGACGCGTCCCACCGCGAGGGCCACGACGACAAGCCCGGCGATCGCGGCGCCGAGCCCCACCGGCAGGCCGACGAGTGCGAGATACGAGGCCGGGACGACGACGACGACGATGCCGACCATGTAGGCGGCGCCGAGGCGGCGCCACGTCGCCGGCTTGTCGGGTGACACCCAGCCGCCGGCGGCGAAGGCGGCGACGCCGACGACGAAGTACGCGACGTTCGCGACCGCAAGGCCTGCGAGCTCAACCGTCACGATCGATCCGTGACACGAAGCTCAGTTGCACGCCGAGCCGCTCCTGCTCCGAGTACTTCAGGTGGAGGAGAGCGGGATCCGAGTCCCACGAGAGCACGACGTTCGCATGCTCGAGATCTGGCGCCTCGATCGCGGGCAGCAGATACAGCCGGCCGACGGTTCGCACCGCGGTCTCCTTGTCGATGAAGCGCCCGAACCCACTGTTCTGGATCTGGATGAAGTAGCGGTCGCCCGGCCGCAAGTACTCGCGATAGAAATCGAACAGGCTCATCGGCAACTGCAGTGCTGCGCCGTACGCCTGCTCGCGCTGCGTCGCGTTGTAATTCGCATAGTCGAAGCGCTCGGTCTTGATCAGCGCCCACGAGTGCGGAACGTCGCGGATCAGAGACCATGCAAGCAGGGCCGCCGCAATCACGCCGACTGCGGTTGCGAGAGAAGACCGGAAGCTCACAGCGGGGCGAGAAGACTACGACGTTCGCCGGACGGCCGAGCTTCGGATGGAGCTAGCCGGACTCGAACCGGCGACCTTCTGGGTGCGATCCAGACGCTCTCCCAACTGAGCTATAGCCCCGAGGCGCACGCAGTGTAGCGCTGCGACTGGCGGTTCTGGCTTTACCGCACCCTCACGAGGTCCTAA
>DATINO010000037.1:0-10853 GCA_035474195.1 Gaiellaceae bacterium | reverse complement strand
CGCTCTGGAAGAGACCCGGATCGCTCGCGAAGCCGACGGACAGCGTGCCCCCGCTGCACCCGAGCCGCGTGTAGGTGACGGTGCGGCCTGACCACGGTGGCGCCGAGGGGCTGTCGTTGGGGTAGAGCCCGGCGACGCTCGAGAGCAGGACGATCGGACCCTCGGTGCGGTAGAGGACTGCCCCGACCGCCGGGTCGCGGGCAACCTCCTTCCCTTCGACGCCGGCCGACTCGTCGGCGAGAACGAACTCCGCACGGACAATCCGGCCGTCCTCGATGAGCGTTCCGTCCGCTCGTCGTGCGACCACCGTCTCCGGCAGCGCGTCGACGGATGACCCGATCAGGTTGTAGACGGAACCGATGCTCCGATTGAAGAACTCGTTCTCCCAGATCGTGTAGAAGCTTCCGAACCCGGTTCGCACGTACGCCACCGATGCGTTCGCCGTGACCGCTCGATCCACCCAGTCCGGATCCGCGCGGCGGATTCCCGCCTCTCGCGCGTCGCGCGACGCGGCTCGAATGCTGTGCGAGCCGCTCTCGACGATCACGGTGGAACCGACGAAGTACACGGTGACGAGAGCCGGCACGACGGTTGCGTAGCGTCGGGGCAGCAGAGCGAGTGCGGCGCAGGCGGCCGCGAAGCCGAGCGCCACCCAGCGAAAGCTGCCGAACGCGACTCCTCGATCGTGCAGCCACCACCAGGGCAAGAGCGCGAAGCTGTCGTGGACGGCGTCGGGCGTCACGAAGCGTTGGAACGGCAGGAAGAACGGCAGGCCGGCCGCCACCAGTGCGGCCGCGAGAACGGGTCGCCGGCCGACGACGGCGTCCCCGTCGACACCGACTCGAAGCAACGCGATCAGGGCAAGCGGCACGAGGTAGAACAGGTCTCGCTCCTCGATCCGAAAGGCATTCTCGGAGGCGAACGCCGACACCTCGACGATGAGGAAGACGACGACCGGAAGCGAGGCGGCGACGAACACCCGGGCCGGTCGCGAGGGCACGCGGGGCGAGAACCACATTGCGAGCAGCATCGCGAAGGGAACGACGCCGAACGACAGGTCGAGCTCCGCCGCGTGGTAGAGGAGATAGCGGAGCACGTCATGTGCCGAATAGCCGGGGCCTGTCGCGGCTGCATAGCCGCCGAGAAGCGAGCTCACGGGGCGGTTGCGGACCGCGGTGGCGAGGAACACTGCCGCGACACCGCCGGCCAGCACTCCGTAGAGCGTCGCGTATTGACGCAAGGCCTGGCGGAGCCGTTGCTGCTCGATCAGCGCGAGCAGGATCGGAGCGACAGCCATGGCGGGCACGAATGCGATCGCCTCGGCGCGAGTGAGATACGCGAGCCCGAAAGCAAGAAGAACGACAACCTGTCGGCGCGGCGTGGGCTCCTCGAGCATGCGTACGAGTGCGAGAACGAAGATCACGAACAGCGGGTAGAAGACGTTCTCCGTCATCAACATGCCGGTGTAGAGCATCGAGGGCACCGTCACCGTCAACGCCGCTGCGACGAGTGCCGATCGCGGCGGAAGGAGGTGGCGGGCGAGGAAGTAGGTCGGAACCGCGGTGAGCGACATCACGACGGCATTGATCGTCTTTGCGGCCACGTACACGTGCGGCATCGACGCGAAGAGCCGCCACGCCGGGGCGATCACGATCGGATAGACGAACCCCAGGCCGTGGGTCGGCACACCACGAATCGAAAAGGTGCCGTGGCCGGCGAACGACTTCGCGAGCTCGGAGTAGATGAGCTCGTCGGCAAAGATCCACGGTGCCGCGACGTGCCGGGCGAGAACGATCCGGATCAGGACCGACGTGACGACGATCCCGGCCAACCACGCCGCCGAGGGCGAAACGGCCTTCGACCACTTGGTGGCGGAGCCACGCGGCGGGACATCGACCACGACAGAAAGGCTAAGCGCGTCGCTTAGCGCAGGTCCTTGTTCGACTCCATGTCGAACCACATCGCGAACAGCGTGAACTGGCTGCCCGAGATCAGGAGCAGCGCGACGAGGACGATCGTCGCGGCCGGGATGTTGTGGCCGCCGATGCGCTGCACCGTCTCGACCACCCCGAGCGCGAGGCCGACGGTCGTCATCAGGAACCCGAGCGCGTAGAAGAAGACGAGCGGGTGGAAGTCACGGATCACATACTTCTCACGCAGCCGCCAGAAGAAGCCCTTCCAGAGCAGCCACGAGATGCGCGGGACGACGCGGCGGATCTTGATGCCCGACCGTTCGCCGACGCCGTAGATCGGCCGCGACGGGAAGTCGCGCACGCGTGCGTTCCACACATTCAGGTGCACGAGCATGTCGTTCGGGAAGCCGTACGAGGTGTAGATGCGATCGAGGTCGAGCAGCCGCAGCATCCGCAGCGACAGCACCGTGTAGCCGGCCTGCGAGTCGGCGATGTGCCAGTAACCGGACGCGATCTTCGTCAGGAAGCTGAGGACCGCGTTGCCGAGGTAGCGGCTGCGCGGGATCAGCGTCCACGCGCTGCCGGTGAAGAGCCGGTTCGCCTTCGCGTAGTCGAGCTCGCCGCGCACGACGGGTAGCGCCAGCTCCTCGAGCTCGTCCGGGTCCATCTGGTTGTCGCCCGCCATGACGGCGGTCGCGTCGACGCGATCCGCGAGCGCGCGCTTGTAGCCGGTGACGATGGCCGCACCGACGCCGCGGTTCCGTTCGTGCACCATCACCTCGATCCGTGGGTCGTCGACCGACCGCGCGCGCTCCGCCGTCTCGTCGGTCGAGGCGTCGTCGACGACGTAGATCTGGTCGACGAACCCTGGCATCCCTTCCAGCGTCCCGACGATCAGCTCCGCTTCGTTGTGCGCCGGGACGACGACGGCGACGCGCTTCGCCTCGAGCATCGCTACGCCTTGCGGAAGCGGCCCTCGCCGGCGATCGCGACGATCGCGCCGAGGATGAGCCCGATCAGGGCGCCGACGACGAGCGACGTGGACTTCGTGTGCGCCGCGGCTTTGACGGCTGCGGCCGGTTCTACGATCTTCGCGCTCTCGACCTGCGTCGCGAAGACGAGCTGCTGCTGGAGCGTCTCCTGCTGGGCGATCAGGTTGCCCTGCCGCGTCTCGGCGTTGTCCTCCTGCCCGACGATCACGAGCTGTTGCAGCGGGTCGAGCTTCTTCGCCCGCGCCTCGTCGAGTGCGGCCTTGTAGACGTTCAGGTCGGCGGTGATGCTGTTGAGCTGCCGCGTCACGCTCGCCAGCGTCGTCTCGAACGTCTCGATCTTCTTCTGGACGTACGCGGCAGTCGTCTGCTTCACGACGATGTCGGCGAGCTTGTTCGCGGCCGCCGCGACGTTCTTCCCATGCGCACCGGTCACCGTCAAAGAGATCAAGGGCTGCGTGCGCGCAGCGCCTGCTCCCGCGCTGCCGATCGTCCCGATGGAGACGTGGCCACGGAGCGCGGCCGGCCGCATGTCGGCGGCGTTCGCCGCTTCCTCCTGGAACTTCGCACCGGAGACGATCTGCGAGACCGCCCGTGGGTTCGTGCCGTAGCTCGGGACGAGCGCGCCGCCCGGCGACGTCGGCTGGCCGAGCGAGATGAGCGCGGTCGCCTTGTAGTTCGTGCCGCCGCGGAAGGAGTAGAGGACGCCGACGATCGCGCCGATCACGAGCCCTGCGACGGGCAGCCACCAGAGCGCGACCACCGCGCGGCGCCAGCGGGCGAGGTCGACCTCGCGCTCCGCGTCGAGTTCAGGGGCCGTCATGCGCCTGCGACCCTAGCGGACGTCCACGACCACCGCTCGCTCAATCCGCCATCGGCGCGTCTCGCGTCTCCGCGACGAAGTAGAGGGGACGCTGTTTGGCCTCGTCATAGATCCGAGCGATGTACTGGCCGATGATTCCGAGGCTCACCAACTGGACACCTCCGAGCAGCAAGACGACGATGAGCAGGGACGTCCAGCCTTGCGGTACATCGGCCGTGAAGATTCTCGAATAGAACACGTATGCGAGAACAGCGAGGCAGAAGGCGATCGACATCAGACCGAGCCACGTGACGATCTGCAGCGGAACCGTCGAGAACGAAGTGATCCCGTCAAGAGCCAGCCGGAGCAGCTTTCGCGGCGGATACTTGGACTTTCCGGCGAACCTCGCGTCGCGGCGATATTCGACACCGGTCTGTCGGAAACCAACCCACGTCGTCATGCCTCGCAGGAATCGCGCTCGCTCAGGCATCGCAGACAACGCCTGGACAACGCGCCGTGAGATGAGCCTGAAGTCTCCTACGTCCTCGGGTATCTGTGTTCCGGCGATTCGGCGAAGGATCTTGTAGAAGACGCGAATAGCGAGCAGTCGCCACCACGCTTCCCCCGCGCGCGTCTTACGGATCGCGTAGACGACGTCGTACCCCTCACGCCAGCGGCCCACGAGCTCATTGATCAGTTCGGGAGGATCTTGCAAGTCGCCATCGATCGTCACGACTGCGTCGCCTCGCGCCGCATCAAGGCCTGCGCTGATCGCGGCCTGATGCCCGAAGTTGCGCGACAGGCGCACCAGGCGAGTCGGCGCATGACCGGCCGCTAGGTCCTCCATGACATTCCAGGAGTTGTCCGTCGACCCGTCGTCGACGAGCACGATCTCGTGCAGTCCGACCGTGGAGAGAACCGCGGCCAACCGGCGGTGCAACTCATGAAGGGTGCTCTCTTCGTTGTAGACGGGCACTACGACCGAGAGCATGGTCTTCGAATCTACACGTACGGCGGATTTGCGTCTGCAAGGGGCACACACGCGGCGTAACGGTGGCGGAGCCCGATGGTGAGTCGCCATGGGGAAGCAGCAGCCGCTCCTCGAGCCATCCAGCCGCTCACACGCACTGACTAACTCCGGCAGGCACGCCGAGCCGCTCCCACCGTCGCCCAGAAACGCGCCGGGGTCGCTCCCCGGCGCGCAAGGACGACGTTGCAGACCTGCACGCCGCCGTGCGTCGACGCCGCGTTCCGCGTGGGGTAGCGGGTGGCGACGACGCCAGGATGCGAGATGTGGCGCAACTCCTGCGGCGTCACCGTTCCCTGCGTCGCGCTCGGGACCAGGCCGTAGATCCTGGCGTACCCGATCAGGTAGAGCCGCTTCGAGTCGGCAACGACCGGCGAGTACTTGCCGTCGGGGAACGTCCAGAGCAGCGCCCCGCTGCGGGCGTCGAGTGCGTACGTGCGACCGGCGAGCGTGGCGAAGTACACCCGCCCGGCGACTACGGTCGGCGCGCCGGAGATCTGCCCGTTCGCCGTGAACTGCCACAAGATCTTCCCGGTTGCGGCGTCGAAGCAGAAGAAGCGCTTCGAGTACGAGCCCGCGTAGATGCGGTCGCGCCATACGGCGGTCGACGAGTAGACGTACCCACCCGTCGACTGCGACCAGCGGAGCTTCCCGCTCTCGGCGCCGAACGAGTACACCTTCCCGTCTGTCGCGCCGACGTAGACGCGTCCGTACGCCGCCGACGGCGTCGCGTAGATGTTGCCGGCGCCTCCGAACCGCGGCTGCAGCTTCGCCTTCCACAGCACCTTGCCGCTTGCGTAGCTGAGTGCGTACAGATGCCCCGAGTAGTCGCCGACGAAGATGCGGTTGCCGGAGATCGCAACCGCTCCCTTCACCTGCCCCTGGAGCTTCGTCACCCAGCGCGTCTTGCCGGTCTTGCGGCGAAGCGCCCAGACGCGGCCGTCCCAGTCCCCGACGAAGATCGATGCGCGCGACACCACCGGTGATGTCTCCGACGGGCCGATCTGCCGGCGCCACAGCACTCGCCCCGTGCCGACCGCGTAAGCGACAACCTCGCCGGTCAGCGACGGGCTCGGCTTGCGATTGCACGGCGGGCCGTTCAGGTACGCCTGGTAGACGACGTGGCGGTCGAGCGCGGGCGACGACGCGACGCACCGATGCGAGTCGAGCTTCCAGGCGCGCTTCCCGTTCTTCGCGCCGATCGCGAACATCACGCCGGCGTTGTTCGAGAAGAACAGCCGGCCGTAGCCGATCGCGGGCGGGAACTCGACGAGGCTCTGTGCGCGGAACGTCCAGACGCGCTTGAACGGAGGCGCGAGCGTGATGCCGTTCCCGAAGCGGAGGTGCTCCGCGTCGTGGCCGTACGTCGGCCACGCGATGCCCGGTTCGGGCGGCGCGGGCGGTGCCGCCTGCGTCGTCACGAACTCGACCGTCGACGAGCCCTTGACATCGCGGGACGCCTGCTTCACGTGCAGGTACCACGCGACGAGCGCGCCGCCCGCTGCGAGGACGAGCAGTGCCGCGCCGGCGATCAGGTAGCGCTTCATCGCGCCTCGACGGCGAAGACGCGCGAGTACCCGTGCAGGAGCAGTCGCTTGCCGCCGCCGGACACCGGCACATACTCGCCGTGCGGGAAGTCGAGCACCACACGGCCCGTCGCCGCGTTGACACCGAGGATCCGGTGCGCGAACGACCCGGCGTACGCCACGCCGTCGACGACGACGGCGGCGCCGGAGATCGGGCCGCCGGTCCGGTGCGTCCACAGCGTGCGGCCGTTCCGCGCAAGAAGACCGTAGAAGACGCCGTTGTAGGACCCGAAGAAGACGCGGCCGTGCGCGACCGCGGGTGACGAGTAGACGTACGAGCCGGTCGCGCGCGACCAGAGGCGCGTCCCGGTCGTCGAGAACGCGGTGAGCGAGCCACCGGTCGAGCTCGGCACGAAGACGCGCCCGGCCGAGACCGCCGGCGTCCCGTAGACACGGCCGTTGACCGCCCTCGACCAGCGCTGCGCCCCGCTCGCGGCGCGCAGCGCCAGCAGCCGCCCGCAGTAATCGCCGAGATAGATCGTCGAGTCGGCATACGCGGCCGACGACGTGATCTTGCAGCCGAAGTAACGGCGCCAGCGCACGCGGTGCGTCCGCAAGTCGAGTGCCGTCACGGTTCCGTTCCACGCGCCGAACACGTCGATCCCTTTGCCGATCACGACGGGCGACGACTCGATCGGCGAGCCGGCGGTGTAATGCCAGAGAAGCTTGCCGTCGCTGCGCCGGAGCACCCACACGTGGCCGTCCATCCCGTGCACCACGAGAGTGCTTCCCCACACCGCCGGCGAGGACGCCATCTTCCCGTGCGGCGTGTCGTGCCGCCACACGACGTCGCCCGTCCGCATGTCGAGCGCGCGAATCGTGCCGCGCGCGTTCCCGACGTACGCGACCCCGTCGGCGACGACCGCCGGGAACTCGACGAGCCCGCCGAGCGCCCGCGACCACACGAGCTTGAACGGCGGCCGCAGCTTGATCGCGGGCTGCGCGTTGCTCCGGCGCGGGCCGGCGCCGTACATCGACCACTGCAGCCGGGGCTGGTAGATGCGGATCGTCGACTGGGGGTGCGTATGGAACGCGAGCCGCACGGCGCGGGTCGCGTAGCCCTTCTTCGACGCGACCGTGACGAGCGGCGCGCGCTGCCGAAGCGGGATCTTCGCGATGCCGTAGCGGTTCGAGACCGCCGAGCGGTTCCCGATCCGAACGCGGGCGTGCGCGACGCGCCGGTGGGTATCGCCGTCGACGACCGTCACGAGCACGCGATGGACGCGGGGCTTCCGCGCCGGCGGCCCGGCCACGCCTCCTCCACTCGGCGTCGTCGTCGAGTGGTTCCAGTCACACCCCACGAGCACTGCAGCTCCGACGAGGAGCAGCAAGACACGTCTCACGCCTCTCCGGGCACCGCCTCCGGCTGCACCGGCTCGAGTGCTCCGTCGACCTCTTCGAGGATCACCTGCGAGAAGAAGCGCGTCATAACCACGCCCTCGCGGAAGTCGCCGAAACGCGGCTCGAGCGGTTCGCCGCTTGCGAGGGCGAGGGCGAGCTCCGGGTAGCGCGAGCCCGCCGCGGTCGGCAGCGGGAACCCGCCCCCGAAGCGCGGGTTCACGTCCGTGACCTGCAGCGTGCCGTCCGGCTCCCGGAAGCACTGGACGTTCGCCGGGCCAACGATCCGCAGCGCCTCGGAGGTCTTGCGCGCGAACTCGATCAGGTCGGGATCCTTGATCGTCATCCCCTTGATCGATTCGCCGCCCTTCGACTCGATCATCGTCCGCGGAACCGCGGCGACGCAGCGCCCGTCGAGGTCGCAGAAGACGTCGATCGAGAACTCGACGCCGCTGCACACGCGCTGCACCATCGACTCGACCGTCGTGTAGCGCAGGAAGAAGTCGAGCTCGGCCTGGTTGTCCGCACGAAAGATGTGACGCGAACCGAATCCCTTGCGCGCTTTCACGAGGACAGGGAACGGCACCTCGTCCGGGAGCTCGGTCGGAAGCCACGTCGGCGGCGACCCGATCCCGTGCTCGTCGAAGAAGAGGTGCGCGAGGTACTTGTCGGCGCAGCGGTGCGACGTCTCCTCGTCCGGGACGAGCACGGCCGCCGGTGAGAGCTCGGCGCGCGAACGCGCGAGGATCACGTGGTCGAGGTCGGTCAGGGGCACGATCAGCCGCACGTCGTGGACCGCGGCGAGGTCGCGGAGTGCCCCGATGTACCCGAGGTCGTCGACGCGCGGGACGAGCGCTCGGTGGTCGGCGTGGTAGAGCGCGGGCGCGAGCGCGTCGACGTCGGTCGCGACGGTTGTCGCCCCGGCACGGCGGAACGCCGAGACGATGTCGACGCGCTGTCCGGCGCACGTGAAGAGCACGGCGGTCACGGGTTGTGAGGGTACCGGGGGGCCGGGAAGGCCAGGGACTCTGGCGGCCCGACGGCACAACCGCTATCCCGCCAGAGTCCCTGGGTTAGCGTTTCCAGCCGCCGCGCTCGCCTCGATAGGTGCCGCCGAAGAGGGCGAGCGGGGTGCGCAGAAGGATCAGGAGATCCGTCTTCCAGCTCCGGTGTCGCACGTACCAGAGGTCGAGCTCGATGCGCTTCGCCCAGGGAAGCGACGCACGGCCGTGGATCTGCGCCCAGCCGGTGATGCCGGGCTTTACGTCGAGGCGGTGGCGCTGGTTCTCGTCGTAGTTGTCGACCTGGTAGCGAAGGGTCGGCCGCGGGCCGATCACGGACATCTCGCCGCGGACGACGTTCCAGAGCTGCGGCAGCTCGTCGATCGACAGCCGCCGCAGGAGGCGCCCGGCCGTCGTGATCCGGGCATCGCCCTTATCGACCGCGAACCCGGCGCCCTGCGTTTCGGCGTCGACGATCATCGTCCGCAGCTTGAGCAGCTCGAAGTCGGCGCCGTAGCGGCCGACCCGGGTCTGCCGGTACAGCACAGGCCCACCGTCCTCCAGCTTCACCGCCAGCGCACCGAGGGCGATCAACGGGCTCGTCACCACCAGGCCGGCACCGGCGATCGCGACGTCGAGCGCCCTATTCACGGAGCGGCTCCCAGTTCGCGGGCACACCGCGGCGTAGGTAGTTCCACAGCGACACGAGCGTCGCCAAGGTGATCAGCACGTAGTACCGCGCGATGCCGACGCCGAGCGCAGCGGCTGCGAACAGTCCGAGCTGCGCGCCGAGGACGACGTCGTAGACCCATCCATGCGTGACGAGCGCGAGCGAGGTGGCGAGCAGGACGACGTGCAGGAGGCCGGAGGTGTAGCGGAGCAGACGGTGCGACACGATCTCGAGCCCGTACACCGGACCGAGCCGCCGGAACATCCGGCCGCGCAGGAGGATCAGCCAGCAGTGCTCGAACATCCGCACCTTGCGCGTGTACTCCGTCTCGTTCGACGGTGTCGGCTTCTCGAACGCGACGGCACCGGGCTCGTACACCGCGCGGCGTCCGCGTTGCACCATCAGGTACGGGAGCGAGAGGTCGTGGCCGAAGCGGGGGTCGACCTCGACGTAGTCGGAGCGACGTACGGCGTAGATCGAGCCGTTGCCGCCCGTGACCGACGAGAGCCGCGACTCGGCGTCGCGCACCGCGAGCTCGTAGCGCCAGTAGAGGCCCTCCTTGTTCGAGCCGTCTGCGGCAAGGATCTTCAGCTGCCCGCACACGTACGCGACCTTCGGGTCGGCGAACGCACGAACGAGCGTCCGCAACGCGTCGGGCGACCACGTGCAGTTGGCGTCCGAGAAGGCGACGATCTCGCCTGTCGTCTGGCGGACCGCGCGATCCTGGGCCGCGACCTTGCCGCCGCGCGGGTTCGCGATCACCGTCACTTCGGGGTACTGCAGCGCGATCTCCTCGGTGCGGTCGCTCGAGGCGTCGCTCGAGACGACGAGCTCGAGCTTGTCGCGCGGGTAGTCGAGCTCGAGGAGGTTCTGGATCCGGCGCGCGATCGACGCCTCTTCGTTGTACGCGGCGACGACGAGCGTCACCGTAGGCTCCACGTCACCCTTCGCGACGCGGCGCTGCCCGAGCCGCGCAGCGGCCGACACCACGGCCGGATAGAGGACGTGCGTCCAGGCGAGAAGGGCGAGGGAAAGCCCGAAGAGGGCAACGAGAAAAGCCACGCAGCCGTGCAAGATACGCTGGGCCGATGCCCGGCAGCGTCCGTTTCGCGCCGACCGCCGTCCCGGTCGAGTCGAGCTGACCCCGCGAACGCGCGAAACTCGTCCCGCCGTGCGCATCCTCATCATCGACACCTGTTACGAGGCATTCCTCGCCTCCCACTATCGCGCGAACCCGGATCTCGCGGTGCGTCCGTACCAGGCGCAGTGGCAGTCGGTGATGGGCACGTTCTTCGGAACCGCCGATGCGTACTCGCATTTCCTTCGCGAGCTCGGCCACGAAGCCCACGAGGTCGTCGTGAACGGCGAGCCCCTGCAGCGGGCCTGGGCACGCGAGCACGGCCTCGACGGCGGGACTCCCGACGACGTGCTGCTCGCCCAGGTGGACGACTTTCGGCCCGATGTGATCTATCTCCAGAACCTGCACGTCCTGACCGACGCGACGATGACTGCTCTGCGCCGAAGCAG
>DATINO010000036.1:0-50103 GCA_035474195.1 Gaiellaceae bacterium | reverse complement strand
GAGCTTCAGGATCTCGGCGGGATCGGTGATCGGGAACGTCACCTCATGATTGGCCATGAGACCTCCCGACACGCCTGGTGCCAGGCACCGTGATGGAACTGCCAAGGAAGTGGAACGGGAGAGTGACTTCCCTGCTCAGCCGGTAGGCACTCGGGACCTGGCCGGTGCCAGGCACCGTCGCGAAACAGAAACAGTCCGTCCCCATCAGAACTCCCGGTCGTAGTCGATGTCGCCGGCGGCGGAGATGTGCGCCGATGCGCGCCGCGCGGCCCAGCACTGGTAGTTGACGGCAACGGGGTTCAGCGTCATGTGGGTGTCCGCGTGCTCGATGTGGCACTGCAGCACGGTGACGTCACCGCCGAGCCCCATCGGCCCGATGCCCGTCTCGTTGAGGAGCCCGAACAGCTCGTCTTCGAGCTGCGCGACGAGCGGGTCGGAGTTGCGCGTCCCGATCGGGCGCATGATCGCCTCCTTCGCGAGGTACATCGCGTAGTCGGCGGAGCCTCCGATGCCGACGCCGACGATCCCCGGCGGGCACGGCTTGCGGCCGGCGCCGACGATCGACTCGAGCACGAACTGCTTGATCCCCTTCACGCCGTCGGCGGGGACACACATCTTGAGGAAGCTCATGTTCTCGGAGCCCGACCCTTTCGGCACGCACTTGACGTCGAGACCGTCCCAGTCGTCGATGAACTCCCAGTGCACGATCGGCAGGCGATGGCCGATGTTCGGGCCTGTGTTCTCGCGCGTGATCGTGTGCACGGCGTTTGACCGCAGCGGATGCTCGATCGTCGCGCGCGCAGTTCCGTCCCGCAGGCCTTCGTAGATCCGCGCGGGATGCAGCGGGAAATGCTCGCCGACGCGCACGTGGTAGACGGCGATGCCGGTGTCCTGGCAGACGAGGTTCTTCTCGCTGTCGGCGACGTTGATGTTCTTGTGGATCGTCTCGAGCACGCGCTTCCCGGGAACCGACGTTTCCTTGTCGCGTGCCGCGGAGAGCGCATCGCGCAGGTCCTGCGGGATGTCCTTGAGCGACCACACGTAGAGGTGAGCCGCCGCGTCCTCGACCGTGTGCTGCAGGTCTGTTGTCGTATCGATAGCCATCTAGCTCCTAGCCTTCTCGAATGCTGATTTGCCAGCCCTCCGACCAAAGACCACACATTCGAGAAGGCTGTTGCCCATCATGCGATTGCGTCCGTGCGTGCCGCCGGCGATCTCGCCGCAGGCGAAGACGCCAGCCAGCGTCGTCTCCGCGCGACTGTCGATCGTGAGGCCGCCGTTCTGATAGTGAAGGACGGGATAGGTGAGGATGCGCTCCTTCAGCGGATCGATGCCGGAGCCGCGGTAGCGCCGCAGCATGTACGGGAGCGAGATCTCCGCGTCGGCGACCTCGATGCGCGTCGTGTCGAGGTAGACCGCAGGACGTCCGTCGGGCGTCTCGACACCCCGGCCGTTCGCGACCTCGTCGAAGATCGCTTCGCTGACGACGTCGCGCGGCCCGAGCGAATCGGTGAACTCCTCGCCGTCGGCGTTCAGGAGCACCGCGCCGTAGGCGCGCGTCGTCTCGGGGATCGAATAGCCCTGCATGTTCGGCGGCCACGCGCCGCCGTTCGGGTGGTACTGCAGCGCGTCGAGGTCGCGCGACTCGGCGCCGAGCTCGACCGCGATCTGCGTCACCTCGCCGGTCGCGTTCGGGTGGTTCGTCGAGAGCTCGCCCCGCTTCTCCGCCTCGGCGTAACAGCGCCCGCCCGCGGCGAGGATCACCGTGCCGGTCTCGACCTCGTGGTCGCCGACGCGTGCGCGCCAGTGGCCGTTCGACTGCGCGAGCTCGCGGAGAGGCGCGTTGAGGAAGCTGGTGCCGCTCGAGGACTCCCACGCCTCGCGCAGCTGCTTCGTGATCGCGTGGCCCGTGCGGTCGCCGACCTGGAGGAGCCGCTTCGCGCTCGCGCCGCCGCAGCGGGCGAGGCGGTAGCGACCGTCCGGCTCGCGCGTGAACTCGACGCCGAGCTCTTCGAGCCAGTGGATCGCGGACTGTGCGTCGCCCGTGAGGATCTCGACGAGCTCCCGGTCGGCGGTGTCGTGGGACGAGCGGAAGACGTCGTCGGCGTGCTGCTCGGGCGAGTCGTCGTCGCCGAACGAGGCCTGGATCCCGCCCTGTGCCTTGGAGGAGTTGTTCGCCTGGAGCGAGCCCTTGGTCGCGAGCGCGACCCGGGCGCCCGCCGACTCCGCCGACACGGCGGCGGCAAGGCCCGAGGCGCCGCTCCCGATCACGAGCACGTCGAACTGGCGGCCCGGTTCCGTCACGATCGCGACTATACCTGAAATAACGAAATCTAATCTCTAGTAGATCGCCCCGAACAGCCCGAGGATCTCGGCCGGGGTGGCGGGGCGCGGATTTGCCTGGTTTCCCCCGCGCTGGGCAGCCGACGCCGCGAGCGCCGGAAGGTCCTGCTCGGGGATGCCGAAGTCGCGCAGCCGCTCGAACCCGCCGAGCACCGCCAGTTCCCGTGAGCGCTCGACCGCGTCGCCGCCGATCGCGGTCCCGAACCGCTCGACCTCGTCGGGGACGAGCGGCGCGTTGAATCCGAGCGCCGGCGCGAGGCAGAGCGCGTTCATCGCGCCGTGCGGGAGTCCGTAGGCGCCGCCGAGCGCCTGGGCCATCGCGTGCGCGAGGGCGAGCCCGGCCAGCCCGAGCGCGTGACCGGCGTGCATCGCGCCGCGCAGGAGCTCCTCGCGCGCTCGGCGGTCGGACAGGTCGGCGAGGACGCGCGGCAGTGCGTCGGCGATGAGCGGCGCGCCGAGCAGCGCCTGCTCGTCGCCCTGCGAGCTGCGGCCGGCGGCGTACAGCGCCTCGGCGCAGTGCGCGAGCGCGTTCATCGCGGTGCCCGCCGTCTGGTCGCGCGGCAGGTCGAGCGTCAGGTCGACGTCGTAGACGACCGCAACCGGCCGTGCACCCGCACCGCCGCCGCGCATCACCCGGTCCGGCGACCGAACGCCGTAGAACGTCGTCCACTCGGCGCCCGAGTACGTCGTCGGGACGTGCACGACGGGCAGCCCGGTCTCGGCGGACGTGTGCTTCCCCGTGTCGATCGCCGAGCCGCCGCCGATCGCGAGGATCCCGTCGGCCTCGCCCGGCACGTCGACGTGCACCGACGGCACCTCCGACCACCACCCGACGTGCGGGACGTCGAGCGTGCGCCAGCGCTCGCTCGCGATCACGAGCGGCTGCGCGATCCCCACCTCGGCGAGGGTGTCGGGAAGCTCCGAGAGCCCCCAGCGGACGATCATCGCAGCGTCTCGCGCGCGAACTCGACGAACGCGCGAGCGGCGCGGGTCTCGGTGCGCCCCGTTGCCCGGACGAGCAGGATCTCGCGCTCGAGGTCGAGGCCGCCGACACGCGCCTCGACGAGCGAGCCCGCCGCGAGGTCGGCCTCGACCGACGTCCGCGAGATGAACGTGACGCCGTATCCCGCACGGACGGCATGCGCGACGGACTCCTGCAGGCCGAGCTCGATCCGCACATCGAGATCGCGCAGCCGTGTGCCCGCTCGGCGCAGCGCCTCCTCGACCATCTGGCGGACACCGGCGCCGTCCTGCATCAGGATCAGGTTCTCGCCACGCACCTCGTCGAGCGTGACGGTCCGGCCGGCGAACGGATGGCCGGGTGGGCAGATGAGGACGATCGTGTCGCGCAGGAACGGCTCGTAGTCGACGCCTCGGTGACGAGGCGCCGCGCCGACCACGCCGAGCTCGAGCGTCCGGTCTGCGACGCGCTCGACCACGGACTGCGTGTCGAAGACGGAGAGCGCGACGTTGAGCTGCGGGTGCTGCTCCGCGAACCGGCAGAGGAGGGTCGAGAGGACGACGCCGCCGGGCCCGGTCGACGCGCCGATCTCGAGCGTCCCCGCGAGCTCACCGGTCGCATCCGCGGCGAGCTCGTTGACGACCTCTTCCTCGAGCGCGAGGAGCCGCTGCGCCGACCGGTAGAGCTTGGCGCCGGCCTCCGTCGGCTCGACGCGACGGCCGGAGCGGTCGAGCAGCTGGGTGCCGAGCCGCTTCTCGAGCGCCCGCACCTGGAGGCTGACCGCCGGCTGCGTGACGCCGAGCCGCTCGGCCGCCTGGGAGAACGACTTGCGCTCGACCACCTCGCAGAATGCCCGCAGCTGCCGCGTGTCCATAAGGACAGCTTATAGTTAACCCTGGCGGATCTCGAGCCGGTTGCCGAACGGATCTGCCACGTGGAACCGCTTCGCGCCGGGGACCGCGTCGTCGAGTGCGACCTCGTGGCCGCCGTCGCGCAGCCGGTCGGCGAGCGTGTCGAGCTCGTCGGCGACGAGGCCCGGATGCGCTTTGCGCGCGGGCGCGAACGGGACTTCGACGCCGACGTGGAGCTCCTGCGCACCGGCGCGGAACCAGCAGCCTCCCCGCGCCGCGAGAGCAGCCGGCTTCGGGATCTCCTCGAGGCCGAGCAGCCCGCCGTAGAACGCCCGCGCGTCGTCCTCACATCCGGCGGGCGCGGCAACCTGGACGTGGTCGATGCCGGTGATCGCCATTCCCGAGCGTGGGTCTACCATCGATCCGGTGCAGGCGGCGCCGCCACCGCTCGAAGAGACGCTCGTGCGCGGCTACGTCCGCCTCGCGACGGAAGCGGAGCACCGGCGCATCGACCTCGAGCTGCGCGCGCTCGACATCACGCTCGCGACGCTGTTCGGGCTGGCCGCGCTGCCGGTCGCGCTCACGATCGCTGTGATCCAGCTCGTCGCGAGCGGCCGGCCGGTCCTCTACCGAGGTGAGCGCGTCGGGCGTCGCGGCCGCTTCTTCGAGATGCTCAAGTTCAGGACGATGCGCACCGGCGCCGAGGAGCGCATCGGCCAGTACCTCGGCGAGGAGCTCGTGCAGGCGACCGATGCCGAGCTGACGCGGCTCGGCCGGTGGTTGAAGGTGTCGCAGCTGGACGAGATCCCTCAGCTCTGGAACGTCCTGCGCGGCGACATGTCGTTCGTCGGCCCCCGCCCGATCCGGCCGCGCTTCTTCGCGGAGCTCGCGACCGACCTGCCCGCGTACTGGCAGCGGCTCGTCGTGCGCCCGGGGCTGACCGGCTTCGCCCAGGTGCGGCGCGGCTACGAGACATCGATGGCCGAGAAACTCGCCCACGATCTCGAGTGGATCGCGGACCGCTCGGTGCGCCTGTATCTGCGAACGGTGCTCGTCACCGGTTTCCGCGTCGTCGCGCAGGTCTTCGGGCGGCGTCACTAACCTAGACGTCATGTGCGGGATCTGCGGGATCGCGTCTGCGCAGGCGCCGCTCGACGTCCACCGGCTGCGTGCGATGTCGCAGACGCTCATCCATCGCGGCCCCGACTCCGAGGGCATGCACATCGACGAGCGCGTCGGCATCGCAGCCCGTCGGCTCGCGATCATCGACCTGACGGGCGGCGACCAACCGATTGCGAACGAGGACGGCACGGTCGTCGTCGTCCAGAACGGCGAGATCTACAACTACCGCGAGCTCAGGTACGAGCTACGGCGTGCAGGACACGAGTTCCGCACCGGCAGCGACACCGAGGTGCTCGCGCACGGGCACGAGGAATGGGGGACGCGCCTCTGGGAGCGGGTGCGCGGCATGTTCGCGGTCGCGATCTGGGACGCGCGCACGCGCCGGCTCGTGCTCGCGCGCGACCGGTTCGGGATCAAGCCGCTCTACTACCGCGCGCTCGGCGGTGAGCTCGCGTTCGCGTCCGAGCTCGACGCGCTGCCCCACGGCGACGTCGACCTCGACGCGCTCGATGCCTTCCTCGCCTTCAACTGCGTGCCGTCGCCGCGCTCGATCTTCGTCGACATCCGCAAGCTCCCGCCGGGTCACACGCTCACCTGGTCCGACGGCGCGACGCGACTCGAGCAGTTCGCGCGCACCGGCCCCCTGCGCGCACGCCACGGCGAGGACGAGGCGGAGCTCGTCGAGGAGTGCCGGGCGCGGCTGCGCGACTCGGTGCGCGCACACCTGATCGCCGACGTGCCGGTAGGAGTGATGCTCTCCGGCGGCGTCGACTCTGGAATCCTCGCTGCACTCGCCGCCGAGGAATCGACCGAGCGCGTACGCACGTTCTCGATCGGCTTCACCGAGGAATCGTTCGACGAGCTTGCCGGCGCGCGCGCCGTCGCGCAGCGCTACGACACGATCCACCGCGAGCTGACACTGCAGCCCGACGCGGCGCTGCTGCTGCCGGCGCTCGCAGCGGCGTTCGACGAGCCGTTCGCCGACTCGTCGGCGCTTCCGACCTACCTCGTCTCGAAGCTCGCCGCCGAGGACGTGAAGGTGGCCCTGTCCGGCGAGGGGAGCGACGAGCTCTTCGGCGGCTACTACACCTACGTCGCCGACCTGCTCGCAAAGCGGTTCGGCGCCGCGGCCGCTGCAGCGCGCCCACTCGCCGAGCTGCTGCCGTCGTCGACGAACAAGGTGAGCTTCGACTACAAGGCGAAGCGCTTCACGCGCGCCGCGGGGCTACCGCCGCTCGAGCGCCACCACGGCTGGAAGGAGATCTTCTCCGCCGACGTGCGAGCCGAGCTCACCGGCCGCGCGAGCAGCATCGACCCGCTGGCGGAGCACCGTGCGCGGTTCGCGGAGACCGAGGGGCACGAGCTGCTGACGCGGCTGCAGGATCTCGACTTCGGCCTCTACCTCGTCGACGACCTGCTGACGAAGACCGATCGCGCGTCGATGGCGTGGTCGCTCGAGGCTCGTGTTCCGTTCATGGACACCGTCGTCGCGAACTTCGCGTTCTCGCTGCCGGCGAAGCACAAGGTGCGCGGGCTCTCGAAGAAGCGGCTGCTCCGCCAGGCGGTGGAGCAGCTGCTGCCGCGCGAGGTCGTGCACGGACGCAAGCGCGGCTTCTCGATCCCGGCAGCGGCCTGGCTGCGCGGTGACCTGGAGCCGTTCGCACGCGAAACGCTCTCGCCCCAGACGATTCGCCGGCAGGGCTTCTTCCGCGCCGAGGCGGTTACGCGCGTGCTCGACACGCACGTCTCGGGCCGCGAGGACCTGTCGCGCCAGCTGTGGGGGCTGCTGGCGTTCACGCTCTGGCACGAGCACCACGTCGAGGGCATTCGCCGCGACGTCCCGCTCGAAAGCGTCGTCGCTTGAGGGTCTGGTGTGACTTCACCGCGAGCGCGCATCCGCTCGTGTTCCGGCCGCTCGTCGAGCGGCTGCGCGCGCAGGGGCACGAGGTCGAGATCACCGCGCGCGATTACGCGCAGACGCTGCAGCTGATCGAGTCGCACGGCATGACGGCGACGGTGATCGGCCACCACGGGGGCCGCTCGGCGCTCGGCAAGTTCAACCAGATGCGCTCGCGGTTGAAGGCGCTGCGGCAGTGGGCGAAAGGCCGCGACTTCGACCTCGCGCTCGCGCACGGCTCGCACGAGCTGACGATGACCGCGCGGCGCCTCGGTATCCCGAGCGCGACGATGTTCGACTACGAATGGGCCTGGTTGCAGCACCAGCTCGGCTGCCGCGCCGCGACACGCGTCGTCGTCCCCGATGCGATCCCGCCGGAGCGGCTCGCGAAGTACACGGCGGTGCCGCCGAAGCTCCGCCAGTACCCGGGCCTGAAGGAGGAGTACTACCTCTCGGACTTCGAGCCCGACGGCTCCGTGCTCACCGACTGGTCGGTCGACCCGGCGCGCGTGCTCGTCGTGCTGCGGCCGCCGCCTGACGTGTCGCTGTACCACCGACATTCGAACCCGCTCTTCCCGCAGACGCTCGAGCACCTCGGGCGCGCGGAGGACGTGCACGCCTTCGTCATCCCGCGCACCGAGGAGCAGCGCGACTACGTCAAGTCGCTCGCGCTGCCGTCGGTGATCGTCCCCGAGCGGGCCGTCGACGCGCAGAGCCTGATCGCGTTCGCCGACCTCGTCGTCTCCGCGGGCGGGACGATGAACCGGGAAGCGGCCGCGCTCGGGGTCCCGGTCTACACCACCTACGGCGGGCGGCTCGGCGGCGTGGACGAGCAGCTGATCCGCGACGGCCGTCTGCGACCGCTCACCGATCCGCGCGCACTCGAGCTCGAGAAGCGGTCGACGAGCCACGCCGATCGCGAGCGCCGCGACCCGCAGCTGATGTTGGACATGCTGCTCTCAGCCCGCGACGGTCGCTAGAACTTCTTCGCCGTAACGCTCGAGCTTCGCCGGGCCGACGCCGCTGATCTGCGCGAGCTCACCGAGCGTTCCCGGACGGGCCGCCGCGATCGCATGCAGCACCACGTCCGGGAAGACGACGTACGCCGGCACGTCATCCATCTTCGCGCGCTCGAGCCGCCACTCGCGCAACCGCTGTGCGTCCGGTGTCCACTCCGGCTTCGGCCCCGTAGGCGCCGAGCCGGCGACACCGAGCTCCGCGAGGAACCGCGAGCGCTTGCCCCACCACGTCAGCCAGAGCACGCGCTTCGCGCGCGTCAACCCGACGTACAGCAGCCGGCGCTCCTCGGCGAGCTCGTCGTCGGTGCGCGCCTGCTTCGACGGCAGCTCCTTGTCCTGCAGCCGCGGGAGGAACACCGCCTCGAACTCCAGTCCCTTCGCGCGGTGATAGGTCATCAGGTGGATCCCGCGCGCAGCGTCGCTGCCCGGCGCGAACCGCTTGCGCAGGTCGGCGACGAACGCTGCCGCGTCGCCGTCGAACTCCGACGCAAGCTCGATGAGCCTCCCGAGGTCGTCCTGGCGAACCTGCTCGCGTTCACCGAGCTTGTCGGGCCGGCGCTCGACCCAGCCCGCTGCGACCGCCTCGGCGCGCACCGCCTCCGCAGCAGGCGCAGCGGAGCGCTCGAGCCGGCGGCAGAGCCGCCGTGCCGCGTCGCGGTCGAGGAGCGACGCTCCCTGGTACGGGATGCGCGCGTCGTGCAGCACCTGCTCGAAGTCGGTCAGCCGCGCATTCGTGCGCGCGAGGATCACGGCTTCCTCGAGGGGGCACTGGAGCGCGCGGATCGCGCCGATCAATGCGGCATCCTCCGAGGCTGCATCGGGATAGGGCCGCACGACCGGCTCAGGCCCTTCGTCGCGTGTCGGGCGAAGCGTCTTCTCGGCGCCGCCGAGCCGTGGCACGAGCGTGTTCGCAAGCTCGAGCACCTGGGGCGACGAGCGGTAGTTCTCCTCGAGCCTGAACACCTGTGCGTTCGGGAAGCGGCCGGGCATGCCGAGCAGGTGCTCCGGCCCGGCGCCGGTGAACGCGTAGATCGACTGGTAGTCGTCGCCGACGACGCACAGGTCGTCGCGGTCGCCGAGCCAGAGGTCGAGCAGCGTCTGCTGCAGCAGGTTGACGTCCTGGTACTCGTCGACGGTGAACGCGCGGTACTGCGCGCGGAACGTCTCGCGCGCGCCGGCGTCCTGCTCGAACAGCTGGACCGCGAGCTCGAGCAAATCCTCGAAGTCGATCGACCCGTTCGCGCGCTTGCGCTCCTCGTACTCGACGTAGACGCGCTTCATCAGGTCGATCGGGATCGGCGGCTCACGGTCGCCGTAGCGCTCGGGCGGGATGCGGCGGTTCTTCGCCCACTCGATCTCCGTCGCGAGGTCGCCCGCGGCCCGGAACTTGTACGGCGCCGGGAGGCGGTTCGCGATCTGGCGGAGGAGCATGACCTTGGACGGGAGGATCGGCCCGAGGCGCTCGGGCGCGAAGTGGCGGAGCTGGCGAAGCGCGGCGGAGTGGAACGTCGACGCTCGCACCCCGCCGGCGCCGAGCGCGGCGAGACGCGAGCGGAGCTCTCCCGCGGCCTTGTCGGTGAACGTGACCGCCATGATTGCGTTCGCCGCGAACGCTCCCGAAGCGACCTGTTGCGCGATGCGCCGCGTGATCGTCGTGGTCTTGCCCGAGCCGGCGCCGGCGAGGATGCAGACCGGCCCGCGCACCGCCTCGGCGGCGCGCCGCTGCTCGGGGTTCAGGCCGTCGAGGGGGTCCACCGAGCCAACCTACCGGCCACTCCGGCGGGCACCTGTGCCGTTAATGCAATGTGTCTTCCAGAACGGCTTCGGTGCCGATGCGGTGCGGCTCCTTGATCATCGCCGACACCTTGGCAACCGCCCCGAGCGTGTCCGCGTTCTCGGCGAGGCGCTCCAGATCGCCGAGGCACTCCTCGAGCCATTCCGGGTCGATCGTCGCCCGCGCGGCCCGCATGATCTTCGGGTGGGAGGTCGGGCCGACCATCTCGCCCTCGTTCCACAGAACCTCGTGGATCTTCTCGCCGGCGAGCACGCCTGTGAAGACGATCGGCACGTCCTCCTCCTTCCGGCCGGAAAGGCGGATCATCTCCTTCGCGAGGTCGAGGATCCGGACCGGCTCGCCCATGTCGAGGACGTAGACCTGGCCGCGGCCGCCCATCGCGCCCGCCTGGATGACGAGTGACGAGGCCTCCGGAATCGTCATGAAGAAACGCGTCAGGTCGGGGTGGCGCACCGTGACGGGGCCGCCACGCTCGATCTGCCGGCGGAAGATGGGGATCACCGAGCCTGACGAGCCGAGAACGTTGCCGAAGCGCACGGCGACGAAGCGCGTCGAGACGTCGTCGCGAAGCGCGTACGACTCGATCAGCCACTCGCAGACGGCCTTCGACTGCCCCATCATGTTGCGCGGGTTCGCCGCCTTGTCCGTCGAGATCTGCACGAACCGGTCGACGCCGGCCTCGATCGCCGCCTCGACGAGGTTGCGCGTTCCGAGGATGTTGTTCGTGACGGCCTGCATCGGGTTCGACTCGAGCATCGCGACGTGCTTGTACGCGGCGGCGTGGAACACGACCTCGGGATGGTGGCGCTCGAACACGGCTCGCATTCGCACGCGGTCGCTGCAGTCGGCGAGCACGGCGCTGACGGCCGGGTAGTCGCGCTCCTCGAGGAGCTCACGCTCGATCTCGAAGAGCGGCGGCTCGCCCTTGTCGACGAGCACGAGCCGGCCGGCGCCGAGCCGCGCGAGCTGGCGGCAGAGCTCCGAGCCGATCGAGCCGCCCGCGCCGGTCACCATCACGACACGGTCCTTCACGTACGCGGACACGGCGTCGAGATCGACGACGACCTGCTGGCGGCCGAGGACGTCCTCCACCTGCACCGGCCGGATCTGCCCCGCCAGGTTGAGGTCGCCGGAGATCAGCTCGTTCAGGCCCGGCAGCGTCTTGACCGGCACGCGCTGCGCGCGGCAGTTCTCGACGATCCGCTGCCGCACCGCTCCCGGCGCGGACGGGATGGCGATCAGCACCTCGTCCGGCTTGTTGTCGCGCAGCAGATGCGGCAGGTCGTGGGTCGTGCCCAGCACCTTCACGTCGACGATGCGCGTGCCGCGCTTGCGCGGGTCGTCGTCGACGAAGCCGATCGGCGTGAACGGGAGCTGCCGATTGCGCTGCATCTCGCGGACCATCAGCTGCCCTGCGTCACCTGCGCCGACGATCAGCACCTCCTTGCCTCGCGCAACGAGCCCGGCGCGCGGGCGCTCGATCAGCGTGCGTGCAAGCAGCCGCGTACCGGCGACGAACGCGAGCAGGAGCAGGAAGTCGAACGCGGCGATCGAGTGCGGCAGCCGCGAGGTGTGGTTCGGCGGGAACGCGTAGAGGACGAGGTACGTGAGAGCCGACGCGATGATCACACCGCGCGCCGCGCCCCACATGTCGCGCGTCGAGACGTAGCGCCACCAGCGGTTGTAGAAGCCGGAGAGCACAAAGATGGCGAGCTTGATGCCGACGACGAGCGTGACCACCTGCCAGTCGAGCAGGTGCCGGTAGAAGACCGGGGTCGTCTTGTCGAAGCGCAGGAAGAACGTGAGCCGCCAGGCGACGACGATCAGGACCGCGTCGAAGACGAGCTGCCAGACCCGGTGACGATTGACCGGGAAGCGCATTCCTACGAGCGGACGACCGCGGAGGCGCGCTTCACGACCGAAACGACCTCGGCCTGCTGTTCCTCCTCGATGCCGGCCCAGAGCGGCAGGCAGAGGTTCTCGCGCGCCGCCTTCTCGGTCTCCGGGAAGTCGCCCTCCGAATTGCCGAGGTACCGAAGCGCAGGCTGCAGATGCAGCGGCGGCTGGTAGTAGACCGCGTGCCCGATGTCGGCGTCCTTCAGTGCGGCGGACAGCCGGTCGCGCTCGGGGGAGCGGACGCAATACATGTGGTAGACGTGGCCGTCCTCGTCTTCCGGCGTCTCGACGACACCTTCGAGCAGCTCGGTGTACCGGGCGGCGGCCTCGCGGCGGCTCGCGTTCCACTCGTCGATGTGACGGAGGAAGATGCGCAGGAATGCGGCCTGCATCGCGTCGAGACGCGAGTTGTAGCCGACGTAGAGGAACTCCTTCTTTGCCGCCGACCCGTGGAACCTCAGCATGCGGATGCGCTGCGCGAGCTCTGCGTCGTTGACGGAGATGAGCCCACCGTCGCCGAGCGCGAACAGGTTCTTCGTCGGGAAGAAGCTGAACGTCGACACGACGCTCGTCGCGATCCCGCCGGCGCCGAACGCCTGCGCAGCATCCTCGATCACGGGCAGACCGAAGCCGCTGAAGTCCACAGCCGGCCGGCCGAAGAGATGCACGGGCATGATCGCCTTCGTGCGCTCGGTGATGCGCTGCTCGACGTCACCGGGATCGAGGTTGAGCGTCACCGGATCGATATCGGCGAAGACGGGCGTCGCGCCGCGGCGCGCGATCGCCTCGGCGGTCGCATAGAACGTGAACGCCGGGCAGATCACCTCATCGCCCGGGCCGATCTCCATCGCGTCGAGCACGAGCACGATCGCATCGGTGCCGTTCGCGCAGCTCACGGTGTCGGCGGTGCCGAGCTTCTCCGCCGCTTCGCGCTCGAACGCCTCGACCTCCGGCCCGAAGATGAACCGGCCGGTCTCGAGGGTGCGCGCGAACGCGTCTTTGAGCTCGGGGATCAGCGGCGCGTACTGCGCCTGGACGTCAACGTGAGGAATCGCCATGGCTGGAAAGCGTACCGGGGCGGCGTCGCCGCCAGATCCAGTACGCCGCCGCGATCACGATTCCCGCTACGACGACGACTTCGGCGTACCGGAAGCCGTGGTCGAAGCTGTGCCAGTTGGACCCGAGCGCCCAGCCGATCGCGGCCAGAACGATGCACCAGACGCCGTTTCCGACGATCGTGAGGATGTTGTAGCGCGCGAATGGGCTCTCGAACACTCCGGCCGGGATGGAGATGAACGACCGTGCGACCGGTGTGACGCGGCCCAGGAGCACCGCCCAAGCGTCCCACCGATCGAACCAGCGATCTGCGCGGTCGAGTTGCGCAGTCGAGAGGTGCAGCCAGCGGCCGTACCGGTCGACGAACGGACGGCCACCGCGACGACCGATCCACCAGCCGGCGATGGAGCCGATCTGGTAGCCGACGACTCCGGCGACGACGACGGCAATGTACGCGGCGAAGCCGGTCGTGTGCCAGCCGGCGACGTGGACCTCGTGTGCGAGTGCACCGCTCGCGAGCGCACCGCCGTAGAGCATGACGAGCTCACTCGCCGCCGGGAACACCGCGTCGATAGCCATCAGGACGAAGACGGCGAAGATGCCGTAGTGGGCGAGCCACGAGGTCACCGTGGCGACTCTACCGTCGGTACAGGAAAGCGGTGCAGAAATCGGACGCCCCGACGGCGCTGGTGACGCGGAGATGCGCAACGTAGGTTCCGGCGTACGCGCGACTGCCGCCCTGGAGGCTTCCGTCCCACCCAATCGACTGGGCACCCGGCTGAAGCGCCTGTGGGGCGAGCGAGCGTAGGGTCACGCCGCCGGGAGTCTGGATCGAGAGCTCCACCTGGGCCGGACGCGTGAGCGTGAACCCGACGCGAACGGTCTTCCGCGCTGCACGTGGAACGGCGAGGCCCTGGAGGGTCATGTCGAACCTGAAGGTCCGCTCGATCGTCGACGTCCTCCCGAGGTCGTCGGTGGCGGAGACGTCCCACCGCCACGTGCCTTCGTGGTCGAACGTGCTCGCGGTGAAGGTGTAGGTCCCCGGCGTCTGCGCGACGCCGCTCTCGAGCGGGTGCGACGCGCCGTCGGGACCGACGAGCACGGCGGTCACCGTCGACGGACGCACGACCTTGTACGACAGTGGCTCGACGGCGCGCCCGGGCTCGCCGGTGAGGAGCGGCAGGGACGGCTCCGGCGCGTAGACGCCGAAGTACTCGATCAGCAGCGCCTCCTTGACCGCGTGCTCCGTTCGGCCGCTCGGGCGGTTGAGGAGCCGGCCCTCGAACGCCGCCGTGACGTCGTCACCGGGATCGACACCCGCCGCCGTGACGGCGCCGAGTCGGACGAGCGCCTGCGCAAGCTCGAAGCTCGTCAGTCCCGCGCTGTAGCCTGGCCGCCCGCCGTCGACGGCGACGAGGACGATGCGGCCGTCGGCAAGCTGCCCGACGGCGCCGCGCGCTGTGCGGGAGCCGACCTGGTCGTTCGTGAAGTCCTCGAGCGAGCGGAAGACCGCCTTGCCGTTCCGCACGAGCACGGGCCCGCCGCCGAGTGCAGCCGTGACGCCGTCCCACGCCGGCTGCAGCCCTAGGCGGATGTGGATCGCCGTCGCGATCCGCGCCTCCGCCTGCAGCTTCGCGGCGGCGCCGCCCGCCGCCATCAGCACCGCGCCGCCGGGCGGGATCGGCTCGCCACCGCCCGACGCGGTGGCGGTGACGGCGCCGGTGAGATCCGTGTTCGGGGCCGTCGGCGGGAAGGCGCCGAGCACCGCTTCGGCCGCGCCGGCCACAGCCGGTGTGCGCGGGCCGTAGGTTGAGGTGAAGAGCACCGTCTGTCCGGGCGCCGGCGGCGCGTTGAGGCCCGTCAGCGTGCGCCGCTGACCGGTTCCCTGCCAGGTGCCGAAGAGCTTCACGCGGTCGACGTGCAGCGTCCCGGCCGTGTCGATCCCGATCGAGCTCCTGCTCGCGAGCGGCGGCTGCCCGAGCAGCCCGCTGCTGACCCACACGCCGCTCGGGCGACCGTCGGTGCCGACGAAGTCCCCGTTGATCCCCACCGTCGTCGCGGCGGCCGAGACGTCGCGCTCGATCTGCGTCAGGGGCTCGAGGCCGCCGGTCAGCGTGCCGCGCGCGAGCACCGGACCGAGGGCGTAGAGCCCGACGGGCCGCGGCGCCGTGATCACGTGCAGGACGACGACCCCGCGCGGGGTGAACGACACCGTCCGGTCGTACGTGACGCCGGGCAGAAGCTGCGTCCCCTGCGCGGCTGCCGTCGACGCGAGCGCGGCTGTGAGCCCGACGATGATCGCAGCGCGGCGCAGCATGCCCCGATCGAGGGTAGCCGTATTACGTCGGTCTTACATCGCGTTCGCCCCGGCCACACGGACGGCATCGACCCTTTGCGCCGACCACGCGATTGGAGGGAGAGAGATGCGCAAGGTTGTTCTCACGATGGCCGGTCTTGCCGCACTCGTCACGACGAGCGTCGCCGTCGCGCACGGGATCCAGGGGGCGAAGACTGCGAAAGCCGTCGCCGCGACATTCTCCGCGTCGGCGGGGACGACCACGTCGCGGACGTGCACGACGACCGACGGCAAGGCGATCACAGTGACCGATGGGAAGTACACGGGTACCGCCGGCGGCGACGCCGATCTGGCAGGTGCGATCACCCTGCGTGTGCGCAGCGTGATCAACACGACCGACAAGGTCGGCACCGTGAACGGCACGTTCCGCATCGACGTGAGCGGCCGTGACACGACAGGAGCGTTCTCGACCGTGTACGACAACGGTGGGATTGCGGGCCTCGCGACGGGTCGCGCGCGCAGCCCCGGCGCGAGGATCATCGGAAACCTGTCGGCGACGTTCGACCCGGCTGCGGGCTTTACGGGCGCGAAGATCGGCGGCGGGACGTCCGGTGGCTCCGCGGTCGAGCTCGGCATCGGATCGTGCAGGCCGTCGAAGGCACATCGCGAGCACAGCGCGGCGCGCGGCGCCATCTCGGCACTGTCCGCGGCGTCCGTGACGGTCGCCGGCCTGACCTGCAACCTGCCGTCGAGCAAGTCGGCGGACATCACCGCGAAGTTCAAGACCGGCGACAACGTCGAGATCCGCTGCGACTTCGCAGACGGGGCGGACACGCTCGCCCGCATCGCAAAGCGCGGTCACTAGGGGTGGGCCGGCACGTGCCTCGGGTCTACACTCGGGGCATGTGCCGGAACATCCGCATCCTCTACAACTTCTCGCCGCCCACCTCCGACGACGAGGTCCGCGCAGCCGCGGAGCAGTTCGTCCGCAAGGTGAGCCGGATGACCAAGCCGTCGAAGGCAAATGAAGAGACGTTCGCGAACGCGATCGACGAGATCTCGGACGTGACAAGGCGCCTCCTGGCGCAGCTCGTGACGACGGCGCCGCCGCGCGACCGCGAGGTCGAAGCCGCGAAGCGCAAGGCGCGCTCGGCCGCGCGCTTCGGCGCGGCCGCGTGACGACGGTCGTCTACGAGACGCATTCGACGAGCGAGCACAACGAGGCCGGGATAGCCACCGGGTGGCTTGGCGGTGCGCTGTCTGCGGCCGGCCGCGCGCAGGCGGTGGAGCTCGGCGAGCGGCGCCGAAACGACGGGATCGAGCTCGTGGTCGCGTCCGACCTCTGGCGTGCCGTCGAGACCGCAGCGATCGCGTTCGAGGGGAGCGGCATTCCATGTCGGGTCGACTGGCGGCTGCGCGAGTGCGACTACGGCGAGCTGAACGGCATGCCGCGTCCGGTGCTCGACGCGCAGCGCGTACAGCGCATCGACGAGCCGTGGCCGGGCGGGGAGAGCTGGCGAGAGGCGGTCGCGCGCGTCTCGTCGTTCCTGGACGAGGTGCGCGGCCAGCGAGTGCTCGTGATCGGCCATATCGCGACCAGATGGGCGCTCGACCACCGCGTCCACGGACGCACCCTCGAGGAGCTCGCTGCGGAGGAGTTCGACTGGCAGCCCGGGTGGGAGTTCGTCCTGCGATCTTGACTTTGAAACCGCAAAGTTAGAGCTTTGACGGAGGGACGCTGAACCGCGACGAACTCGACCCCCGAAGCAGGCGGATCCGGCGATCGAGGGAGACGTCGACCGCCCCTGTCTCCGCCCGGGCATCGGCCTCAATCAGCCTCGCCAGGGCACGACGCTCGGCGCCTTGAACGCGATGGAGGACCGGTCCGCTGGTGAAGATCGTTGCCGTGAGAGCGATCGGCATCAACACGGCCATGAAGATCAGAACGTGTCGAACGTCGCGCTTCACATTCACACCGCAGTCGTTGCGTCTCGCCGCGGCGCGGCAGCGAGGTTGGCGATGGCCTTTTGAACCGAGGACGCCCGTGGGGGCCACGAGACCACTGCGCAACCGATCAGAAACGCAAACAGGTGCTCGGTCGTGAGGATGGATGGGTCGGGATGGAGCCACCACGCGATCCCTCCCAGGCCGCAGACTCCCGCGGCGACCAACGCCCGCGCACGCCCGTCGACCCGACTCCAGGCCGTGGCCGCAACCGCACCAACCCAAGCTCCTTGCATCGCCGAGACGCCGAAATCCTGGCGTGCGAACGCGCTCGCAAACGCGTGCGGATCCAACTGGCGCGACGCCCCGATGATCGCGTACACCGCGAGCGTCGAGCCGATGTGACCCGTCACCGCGGCGACCCAGAAGATCCTCGTACCACAGATGACCAGCGCGGCAATTCCGAGAAGGCCGAAGGCGACCAGACCGACGTACACCGGTCGATCGACCACGAGCCCGCTCGCGGGCAGAAGCCAGACTCGGCCGACGGAGATCTTCGCTGCGCTCGCGGCGACAGCGCTGAGAGGAATCTCGTGTCCACGGATCGCAAGCGTCAACGATGCGACAACGCCGACGAGCGAGCCCCAGCTTGCCCAGCCGAGCGGAGAGCCCCGCAGCAGCCACGTCCTCCGCACGGCTCGTGACCCTACCGCAAACGTCGACCTTGGCCTTCGGTTAATCGGCGTTTAACGGGACGCGTCCGGTTGCGCCGTAGACTGCGGCGGGAACCCGAGAGCGAGGATCTGACGATGGCCAGACTGCTGTTTCTCGGGGCGAGCGTCTCGCAACTCCCCGCTATCAGATACGCGAAGTCCGTCGGACATGAGGTCGTGGCGTGCGACGGAGATCCCCGCGCGGTCGCGTTCGACTTCTGTGACGTCCGCGAGCCGATCGACTTCAGCGATGTCGACCGGGTCACCGCCGTCGGCCGCCGGGAACGCGTCGAGGGTGTCCTCGCGATCTGCACCGACCGGGCTGTCGTGCCGGCCGCGCTCGTCGCAGAACGCCTCTGCCTACCGGGCATCGAGGCGGAGGTCGCTCATGCAATGACCCACAAGCCGACGATGCGACGTCTGCTGACCAAGGCGGGTGTCCCTCAGCCTGCGTACGAGGTCGTCGACACGGTGGCCAACGTCGCGCAATTCGCGTCGGTTCCGATGCCCGCCGTGCTCAAGCCCGCAGATTCGGGCGGCCAGCGCGGGCTGTTCATGATCGAGCGAACGGCCGATCTTGCCTCGCACCTGCCGGACACCCTCGCGGCCTCCAGAGGCGGCGAGGCGCTCATCGAGGAGTTCATCGACGGGGCCGAGTTGAACACGTTGTTCGCAGTCCGCGGCGGCGTTCCAGCGCTCCTCTCGGTTTCCGATCGGCTCCGTCCCCCCGGCCTCGGGTTCGGCGTCGGTTGGATCCACCGCTTTCCGTCGGAGTTGCCGGCGACCGTCGTCGCCGAGGTGATCGAGGTGGCGGAGGCCGCAATTCGCGGCCTCGGGCTTCGCGACGGCATCGCCTTCCCGCAGCTCATCGCGTCCTCGCGCGGCGTGTATGTCGTCGAGGTTGCGGCTCGCATCGCTGCCGGGCAGATGGCGGATCTCGTGCGTTACGGCACGGGCATCGAGATGTTCGAGATCGCGATCGCGCAAGCTCTCGGGCAGCCCGTCAGAGATTCGCTCGTCGAGCCCCGGCTCAGACGGCCGATCGCGATCCGCTTCCTAACCGCGTCCCCAGGGCTTCTTCCTGTCGGAACGGTCACGGCGATCCGCGGTCTCGACGAGGTGCGGGCGGCGCGAGGAGTGCTGGACGCCGGGCTGTATTTCGGCGTCGGCACGCGCATAGGACCGCTGCAGGTCGATGCCGACCGACGCGGTTACGTGATCGCCACCGGGACCACAACGTCCGAAGCGCTCGAGCACGCCGACGCGGCAGCGCGGAAGCTGTTGATCGAAACAGAGACACCTCGGTCGAATCGGTCCGGTGAGGCGCGTCTTCCGGCCGTGATTCTCTGCGCCGCGCTGCTCGCCGCGACGGTGGTTGCGTTTGCGCTCACCGAGCGTGCCAAACTTCAACAGGCTCTCGTCACGGGAACCCGTATCGACAAGACGTTCTCGCCCATCTGTCGCTGCCCGCAACGGGTTGCGCACATCACGTTCCGGCTCATGCACCGTGCCCGCGTATCCGTCGGACTTGTCGACAAGGCGGGAACTGTGATTGCGACGCTCGTGCACAGCCGCGCGTTCGCGGCAGGCCCGATTCATCTCGAATGGAACGGACGCGGCGCGCAGGGACACGTGGTACCGCCTTCGCGGTATGTCCCCCAGGTGTCGTTCCTCGGCCAACGGCGGACCCTTCGCCTACCGAGCCCGATCACGGTCGACACCGATCGTCCCAAAGTCGCACGCGCAACGCTCCGGATCGGTCGAACGGCCGTCATCCGGTACCGCTTCAGTGAGCTGGCCTACGCGGCGCTGTTCGTCAACGGAGCCCGCATCGTCTTCACGCGCTTTGCCCCAACCAAAGGATCGATCCGGACCGCTTCAAGGTTGATTCACGGAGACCGGGTCTCGCTCGTCGCGATCGATCTGGCCGGGAACCGCTCCGACCCCTTCATGCTCCGGCTGCATGAGGATGTTCACCGCGCGCAGCGACCATGATCGCCACGAGCAGACTCGCGGCCGATTCGACACGACCTGAGGGTGGTCAGACCGGCGCGGGCGCGCTGACGAACCGGAGCTCCGGTACCTCGTCCAGCTCGCCGACCTCGTGCGCCATCTCGAGGAACGTGTACAGCCCGGCGCGCTCGCGCGGGCCGAAGCGGTAGCGCAGCTTCTCGAAGTACCGTGCGAGGAAGCCGGCCGGATAGCCGTAGCGCTCCGCCGACTCGAACGCGAGCTGCTCCGGCTCGGCCCGCGCCGCTCGCACCGACTCGACGAGCGCGTCCTCGAGCTCCGGGAGATCCGGATGCGTCGGCTCGGGCGCCGCCCACACCGCGAACACCATCGGCAGGCCGGTCCGCTCGAGCCACAGACGGCCGAGGTCGTGATGCGGGGTCGGATCCTCGAACGCCGACTTGAGCGCCGCGTCGCCGATCAGCAGCTTTGCCTCCGCCTCCTCGCCGAGCGGCACCTGCGCCGCGTCCGGGAACAGCACCTTCGTCAGCACGACCGACGTCGCGGACTCCGGTGTCACTGCGACCGAGCGGATCCTCTCGAGCGGGGTCTTCGAGATGAGCTGGATCGACTCGACCGCTCCCTCGCTCGACACGCACAGGCGCGGCAGGAGGCGCAGGGTGTTCGCGTGCCGCGCGTACTCGATCGACGAGATCGGGGCGACGTCGAGCTCGCCGGCGACGAGCCGGCGGTTGAGCTCCGTCGGCACGCCGACGATCTCCTCCACCTCGGCGTCGAGCCGGAAGAAGACCGGCGCCATGTTCACGTACCCGATGCGGCCGAGGCGTAGCACCACCTATCCCGCGCGGTCCACGACTGCGTAGGTCAGCGCCTCGAGCTCCTCGCGATGCGGATGCTCGCCGAGATGCGAGCGCGCACGGGCTGCGTAGTCGAGGGCCCAGTCGCGCGACTGCTCGATCGCCCCGGTCGCAGCGACGCGCAGGAGCGCACCGTCGAGCGGGCCGCCGGCCAGCGCGTGACGGACGATCTCGTCCTCGCGCGCGGCGAACAGCAGCGGCATCGTCGGCGTCCCTTCGCGCAGATCGGTGCCGGGGATCTTCCCGGTCTCTTGCGTCTGGCCCGCGCAATCGAGGATGTCGTCGGCGATCTGGAACGCGAGGCCGAGCGCGACGCCGTACCGGCCGAGTGACTCGTCACCACCCGACCCGAGCAGGCACGCAGCTTCGATCAGCTTCCCGGTCTTCAGCATGCATCGCTCGAGGTACGCATCGATCTCCGTGTCGGGATCGTGCGTCTGCAGCTTCTGCATGGCCTCGCCGCGCGCCAGGCACAGCGCCGCGTCGGCGAGGGTGCGCACGGCCCGCTGGTCGCCCGTCTCGGCCAGCACGCCGAACGCGCGCGCATAGAGGTAGTCGCCCGCCGCCTTGGCCGCGTCGGCGCCGTACACCGACCAGGCCGCAGGCAGCCCGCGACGGAGCCTCGCCCCGTCGACGAGGTCGTCGTGCACGAGCGTCGCCATGTGCACCATCTCGACCGCCACGCCCGCCGCGACCGGCGGCTCGCCGCGCGCCGTGAGGAAGCAGAGGAGCGGCCGGAGCCGCTTGCCGCCTGCGGCGAGCGCCTCGCCTGCGACCTCCTCCGCGAGACCCGGCCGTGCCGTGACCGCGCGCGCGAGGCCCGTCTCCACCTCGGCCATGTACGCCGCCACGCCGGGCGTCGCGTGCACCTGCGCGAGCGTCATGGTCCCCGCTCCGGCGCCGGCAAAGCCGGTGCCTCCGCTCCTTGGCGGGCTCCGTCGAGCCTACGCCCGTCGGCGACTCCCATGTGCAGCGCGACGATCGAGCCGCCGAGCAGGCGGAACCGCACCTCATCGAAGCCGTGCGCGCGCATGAGCTCGGCCAGCGCTTCGGCGTCCGGGAACCGCTTCACGGAGGCGGGCAGGTAGGTGTATGCCGACCCGCCGGGCAGCACCTTCCCGAGGAGCGGCACGACGCGGTCGAACCACAGCGAGAAGAACGGCCGCAACACGCCACGCGGTCGCGTGATCTCGAGGATCGCGAGCCGTCCGCCGGGACGGAGCACACGGCGCAACTCGGCGAGCGAGCGGTCGAGGTCGGCGACGTTGCGCACGCCGAAGCCCACCGTGGCGGCATCGAACGACCCGTCGCTGAAGGGCAGCGCGAGCAGGTCGCCGCGCACCCATTCGATCTGCGTGCTCTTCCGGCGCGCGCGGTCGAGCATCCGCTCGGAGAAGTCGAGACCCGTGACACGCCCGGCGCCGGCCTTCAACGCGGCGAGCGCGAGATCGCCCGTACCGCACGCGCCGTCGAGCACGGCATCACCTCGTACGACGACAGCCTGCGCGGCGAGCCGGCGCCAGCGAACGTCGAGCCCGACCGTCATCACGCGGTTCATGACGTCGTACACCGGAGCGATCCGGTCGAACATCGTGCGGACGGCATCGGGCGCAAGCGTCATGCGGAGGCCCTTGACGGGGTGCCAGGCACCGAAACAAGAGCGTGCCCGAACTGAAACAGGTGTGTCAAAACCGCTGCTAAGGACGCGGTGCGGAGTGGGACATGTCCGGTGCCAGGCACCGTTACCGAAGTGCAACACGCTCTCATTGGCCCCACCGCGGCACGAGTGCCTGGTCGAGCCCGACGTGGTCCAGGGCGCGCGCGACGACAAAATCGACGAGGTCGCCCACGGTCTCGGCGCCGTGGTAGAAGCCGGGCGCGAGGAAGAGGATCGTTGCACCGGCGCGCTTGAGCGTCAGCATGTTCTCGAGGTGGATCGCGGACAGAGGCGTCTCGCGCGGACAGAGCACGAGCTTGCGTTCCTCCTTCAGCGCGACGGACGCTGCGCGATGGATCAGGTTCTGCATGGCGCCGGAGGCAATCGTCCCCAGCGTCCCCATCGAGCACGGGCAGATCACATACGCGTCGACCTTGGCGGAGCCGGACGCATAGGGCGCCTTCCAGTCGTTCGGCTCGTAGACCGTGACGTTGTCGCCTGCTCCCTCGGTGAACCGCGCGACCGTCTCGTCGCGCGACAACCGCGCGTCGCCGTAGAGCTCGGTCGCGAGCACCTCGATCGCGGCGCCGGACACCGAAACGCCGACCTCGCAGTCCGCGGCCGCCAGGGAGTGCAGCAGGCGGTACGCGTAGGGCGCGCCCGAGGCGCCGGTGATGCCGAGAAAGACGCGCATTCAGCGCGAAGGGTAAACCGACGGACTTACTTGCCGCCCTTGGAGGCCTCGAGGAAGGTGGCGAGCCTCGTGAGGTTCGCCGTGCCGAGGCCCTGGAACGACGGCATCGGCGAACCGGGGTTCACACCCGCCGGGTTCTCGAGATGCCTGATCTGGAAGTCGATGCCCTTGTTCTTCGCGCCTTCCGCGGTGAGGTTCGGCGCGCCGGCAAAACCGCCGCCGAGCCCGAGGTAGGTGTGGCAGTTGAGGCACCCCGACACCGCGAAGAGCTTCGCACCCGCCACCGCCTTCGGGTTGTTGCTGAACCCCTGCTTCTTCGCCCACGACGGCACCTTCGCGACCAGCTCCGAGCCGAGCGACTCTTTCGCCGTCGCGCCCTTGTACGTCAGGACGCCCATCGAGACGACGACGAGGATAGAAGCGACGATCGCGACAGGGCGGCGCAACAGCCTGCGCTCCGGCCGGATGTCGACGAACGGCACCGCGATCAGGATCACGAGCAGCACCGTGGGCAGGCCGACCGTGCCGATCACCACGGTGTCCGGCCACTTGAAGATCCGCAGCAGGTAGAAGAGGAAGTAGAAGTACCAATCCGGCCGCGGCACGAAGCTGAACGTGCCCGGGTCGGCCGGATCGTCGTACAGCTTCCCGAGCCACCCCGGATCGGTGCCGATGTGGTCACCCGGCGTCGAGTACTTCCAGACGACGGCGAGGCCGACGATGACGCTCACGACGACGAGCGACATCACGGTGTCGTGGAACATCGCGAACGGGTAGAACGGCTTGCCGCGCGACTCGACGTCTTCCTTGTACTGCTTGAAGACGCGGCGGCGCTCGGCGATGCGGTCGGTCGCCATCGACTTACTTGCCCCTCCGGAAGCGTGACAGGCCCGAGCGGCCGACCTCGCCGTTCGGGGAGTGACCGTCGAGGGGGCCTGTGCCGGCTGCCTCCTTCGACCACGGCGGCGATGTCACGCCGAGCCTGATGACGAGGTACAGGTGCAGGCCGATCAGCGCGGCGATCGCACCGGGGATCATCAGCATGTGGATTGCGTAGAAGCGCGACAAGGTGTCGCTGTTGATGTAGGTGCCCCCGTTCAGGAACTGCGCGAGGAACGGCCCGAGGAACGGCGCAGTGCCGTTCAGGTTCACGCCGACGACGGTCGCCCAGTACGAGGTCTGGTCCCAGGGAAGCAGGTAGCCGGTGAAGCCCTCGCCGAGGCCCATCGCGAGGAGCAGCACGCCGATGATCCAGTTCAGCTCGCGCGGGTATTTGTACGCGCCGAACAGGAAGACGCGGCCCATGTGCATGAACATCAGGATGATGAACACCGAGGCGCCCCAGCGGTGCATGCCGCGCACGAGCCAGCCGGCCCAGAGGTCGTTCGTGATGTGCTGCATCGACTCGTATGCGACCGGGAGCTTCGTCCTCGGGTCGATCGTCGGGTCCGGCTTGTAGTACATCGCGAGGATCGAGCCGGTCAGCGCCTGCACGATGAACGCGGTGAGCGTCGCCGAGCCCAGCGTCTGGAACCAGTTGGTGTCGCCGGGAACCTTCCGGAAGAGGAAGTACTTGACCCCGCCGACCAGGCCCGAGCGCTCCTCGATCCAGTCGATCGGATACAGGATCGTCTGCTGAATCTGCTCTTTGCGGGTGAGTCGGCGTGTGGCCATGGTGTTCCTGAAGCTCAGTGCGGCGGCTGGATGGGATAGAGCCAGGACTCGAGACCGTTCACGTGCTCACCGGGGAAGGAGAACGTCCACTTGTGGATGACCGCCGACGCGCCGGCGCCGTCGACGTGCGAGACCGAGAACGGCTTGCCGATGAAGAGATGGCCGTTCCGGATCGAGAACGAGTAGCGGTCGAGCGCGCGCACCGGCGGGCCGGCCGTCCGGTTCCCCTCGGTGTTGTACTGGCCGCCGTGACACGGGCAGCCGAAGCCCGCGATCGACACCGTCGGGATGAGCGTGACGTCGCCGATCTGCTTCGTGTTCTTCTCGTCGAGCGGCCCGTTCGCCTGCACCGGGCAGCCGAGGTGCGCGCAGTGGTTCGAGATGATCGTGAAGCTCGGCTGGCCCTTCAGCTGGCCGTTGTAGCGGACGAACGCCGTCCGCCTCGACACCTCGCCCTGTGACGCGTCGGCCATGTAGGTGACGATCAGGTACTTCCCTTCGGGGTAGTCCGTGAGCGGGCCGATGTCGTGATCCTTCTGGCCCTGCTTCAGGAACGCGGGCGCGATCATGAAGCCCACCGCGGGCGCGGTGACGATGCCGCCGATCACGCCGCCGAGGCCGAGCGTCGAGAACTCGAGGAACTTCGAGCGCGGGTAGCGCTCTTCCGGCTCGTCGTGGACCGCTGCCGTCGCCGGCTCGCCGGCCGCGACGCCGCCGGTCTCGGGCGCGACGTCGGGAGCGTGCGCGAGCGCCGTCCCCGACGTCAGGTCGCGCACCCACAGGAAGGCGAAGGCGAGCGCGATCAGCCCGCCGAGCCCGGCAACCCACCACGAGATGATGAGGCCGACCAGGAGGACGACGATGCCAACGGCGAAGCCGACCGGCCACAGGCTCGGCCCCGGGACGTGCGGGTGATCGTCGTGGGGCTCGGTCAACGGCGATTGGGATTCAAACGGGCGCAGCGCAGGGGGTCAACGTCGTAACAGGCGGCGCGAACTCTGACGCATCCGGCCGTTGCCTGCTCGTTCAACCGACTCTATTCCATATTCGCCCCACCGGCGGTCGACGAGCTGGCGGGTCGCGGCGTCCATCTCGATCTCCGGCGGCCACTCGCGCGTGCCCTCGAGCGGCCCTTTCGCGGTGGCGTCGATCCCGATCTTCCCCCCGAAGAACTGGAGCGTCGGGGAGTGGTCGAGGTGGTCGAGCGGGCCTTCGCCGATCATCACGTCGCGCTTCGGATCGACGTTCGCGCCGACATAGAACATCACCTCGGCGTAGTCGTGCACGTTCACGTGCCCGTCGACGACCACGATCCCCTTGGTCAGGCTCAGCATCCCGAGCCCCCAGATCGCGTTCATCACCTTGCGCGCGTGACCCGGAAACGCCTTCTCGATCGAGACGATGCAGAGGTTGTGGAACGCGCCTGCGACCGGCAGGTCGTAGTCGACGATCTCCGGCACCGTCATCCGCACGGCCGGCAGGAAGATTCGCTCGGTGGCCTTACCGAGCCACGCGTCCTCCTGCGGCGGCTTCCCGACGACGATCGACGGGTAGACGGCGTCTCGCCGCATCGTCATTGCCGTCATGTGGAAGACGGGGAACTGCTCGATGGGCGTGTAGTAGCCGGTGTGGTCGCCGAACGGGCCTTCGTCCGCGACCTCGTCCTTCTCGACGTACCCCTCGAGCACGATCTCGGCGTGTGCGGGCACCTCGACGTCGATCGTCACGCCCTTGACCATCTCGACAGGCTCGCCGCGGAGGAACCCTGCGACCATGAATTCGTCGATGTGCTTCGGCAGCGGCGCGCTCGCCGAGTAGGCGGTGATCGGGTCGAGCCCGAGCGCGACGGCGACCTCCATGCGGCCCTCGCTGAAGAGGTGGTCGGCCCGGCCGTCCTTGTGCAACTGCCAGTGCATGGCGGTCGCACGCGGGCCGAGCACCTGCAGGCGGTACATGCCGACGTTGCGCTTCCCGTCGCGCGGGTCGTGCGTGATCACCGCCGGCAACGTGATGAACGGGCCGCCGTCGCCAGGCCACGCCGTCTGCACGGGTAGGAGCGACAGGTCGGCGTCGTCGCCCTTCAGCACGATCTCCTGGCACGCGCCGTGACGGATGCTCTTGGGGCGCGAGTCGGCGATCGACTTCAACGTCTTCAGGCCCTGCACCTTGGCGCGGAGCCCTTCCGGCGGCTGCATCTCGAGGATGTCGCCCACGCGCTCTGCGAGATCGTCGAGCGCCTCGACGCCGAAGGCGAGGCACATGCGCCGCTCGGTGCCGAACTGGTTGATGAGCAGCGGCACCGTGCTCCCTTTCGGGTGCTCGAAGAGGAGCGCCGGCCCGTCCGCCTTGACGACGCGGTCGACGACCTCCGTCACCTCGAGGTGAGGATCGACCTCCGCCGTGACGCGGACGAGCTCGCCCTCGCGTTCGAGGAGGGCGATCCACTCGCGGAGATCGTGCGCGACGGCCACGAAGCTCAGTCTAGGAGGGTTGCTGGATCTACGGGCAGTACGACGGCCTCACGACTCTCGCGATCCGCGGAAGCCTGAGGTGATCGGCGCCGATCGCCGCGTCGACCACGTCGTCGAACGCGACGTCGTACTCGTCCGGCAGCGGGTTGTACGCGAGGCTGCTCGCCATGCCCGGGTACTGCTTGCTCAGCCTCTTGAGGCTGACCTTCTTGGAGAGGTAGACAACCGACGTCACACCGCGCTGGCGGAGCGCCGTGCGCTCGACAGCCTTCCTCGTGACGCGGCCCGCGGAATCGGCGAGGTAGACCTTGACGGTGCAGCGCAGCGCCTTGTCCCCGACGCGGGCGACGACGACGTGCAACGGTTGCTGCGACGATCCGCACGCGACGGTCGCCGCGAGAACGATCCCGGCCGCCGCAGCGGCTGCGCGCACTAGTACGCCTGGCGGCGTGCGCGGCGGCGATCGGCGCGGCGGTGGCTCGCCCACTTGGAGAGCTCGCCGAGGATGATCACCGACAGGAAGATGAGGCCGACGATGAGCATCCCGAGAATGACATGGGTGCCGTCGCTCGCAGCGTCGAAGATCATGCCGCGACTCTAGCGGAGTGCAGCTCGAGCGCGTGCGCAACCGCATCGTCGTCGGGCGAGCCGCCGAGAGCACGTGCGGCGTCGACCCAGGCGGCGCCGTCGTCCGGCCTCCCGTCGGCCCGCTCTGCGGCACAGCGGGCAATCAGCTCGGCGAGCGCCTCCACCGCGGGAACGCCGCCGGCCTCGGCGACGCGCACGAGGCCGTGCGCGTAGAGGTAGTCGCCGAGCAGCACGGCTTCGTCCGAGTCGGGCGACTCGAAGAGGCGCGGCCGTCCGTAGTGCACGAGGTAGGCCTCGTAGACCGTCTCGAGCCCTAGCCCCATATGCTCCGGTACCAGCTGCGACCAGACCGCAACGCGCTCGCGCGCGTCGCTAGGCAAGAGCGCCGCCGCCCAGACCGGGCTCTCGGAGGCTGCGTCGTCGGTCATGCGCGCCCAAAGGTCCACTAGCGATCTCGGCCTTCGTAGAAGGACGAAATTGCGTGGATGGTGAGGTCGACCACCTCGTCGGTGTGGGCGAGTGACGGGAACAGGCACTCGTACTGGCTGGGCGCGAAATACACACCGCGCTCGTAGAGGCCGCGGAAGAGCTCGGCGTAGGCCTCGGTGTCGAGCTCGCTGAACCGCTCGACCGGCTCGTCGCGCCCCGCGAAGAGCGTGAGCATTGCGCCGACCCGCTGCACGCGCCCGAACGGGGCGAGCCCATCGGCGAGGCGTGCCGCGCGCAGCTCGAGCTCCTCGTAGACCTCGGGGTCGCGCAGCCGCCGGAGGACCGAGACGCCGGCGGCGGTCGCGAGCGGGTTCCCGCTCAGCGTGCCGGCCTGGTAGACGGCGCCCGACGGTGCGAGCTGCTCCATCACCTCGGCGCGGCCGCCGAACGCCGCGAGCGGCAGGCCGCCGCCGACGATCTTCCCGAGCACCGTCAGGTCGGGCATGACGCCGAAGCGCTCCTGCGCGCCGCCGCGCGCGACGCGGAACCCGGTGATCACCTCGTCGAAGACGAGCAGCGCTCCGGCCGCGTCGCACAGCCGGCGCAGCGCCTCGAGGAAGCCCGGCTCGGGCGGGACGCAGCCCATGTTCCCCGCGACGGGCTCGACGAAGATCGCGGCAAGCCCCTCGCCGTAGCGCTCGACCGCGGAGGCGGCACCGTCGACGTCGTTGTACTCGCAGACGATCGTGTCGGCGACGACGCCCGACGGCACACCGGGCGAGCTGGCGATCCCGAGCGTCGCCAGGCCGGAGCCGGCGCGCGCGAGGAACGGATCTGCATGACCGTGATAGCAACCTGCGAACGTGATCACGCGGTCGCGGCGCGTGAAGCCGCGCGCGAGCCGCAGCGCCGACATCCCCGCCTCGGTTCCCGACGAGACGAGGCGGACTCGGTCGACCGAAGGCACTGCGTCGACGATCTCCTCCGCGAGCTCGAGCTCACGCTCCGTCGGAGCACCGAACGTCGTGCCCGCGAGTGCGGCCTCGCGCACGGCCTCGACGGTCTCCGGGTCGGCATGCCCGAACACGAGCGGCCCCCACGACTGCACCCAGTCGACCAGGCGACGGCCGTCGGCCGTCTCGATGTACGCGCCCTCGCCGCCCACCGCGAAGAACGGCTCGTCGAGGCCGACGCCGCGCATCGCCCGCACCGGAGAGTTGACACCGCCCGGGATCAGGCCGAGTGCCCGGTGCCAGAGCTCGGTGCGTGTTAGAGCCATGAGGCGAATTCCTTCGCCCAGTACGTGAAGACGAGGTCGGCGCCGGCGCGACGAATCGAGGTGAGCGACTCGACCGCAGCTGCACGCTCGTCGAGATCCCCGGCGGCGGCGGCGGCCTTCACCATCGCGTACTCGCCGCTGACGTTGTATGCCGCGAGCGGCAGATCGAAGCGGTCGCGAACCGCGCGGAGCACGTCCAGGTACGGCAGAGCCGGCTTCACCATCAGCACATCCGCGCCCTCGGCGACGTCGAGCTCGCACTCGCGCAGCGCCTCGCGGACGTTGCCGGGATCCATCTGGTAGCCGCGCCGGTCGCCGAAGGCGGGCGTCGAATCGGCGACGTCTCTGAACGGCCCGTAGAACGACGACGCGTACTTCGCCGAGTAGGCGACGATCGGCGTCTCGGGGAGCGCCTCCCGCACCGCACCGATGCGGCCGTCCATCATGTCGCTCGGGCAAACGACGTCCGCGCCCGCCTCGACGTGGGACACGGCGGTGCGGACGTGCAGATCGACCGACGCGTCGTTCAGCACGTGGCCGTCCGCGTCGACGACGCCGCAATGACCGTGCGAGGTGTACTCGCAGAGGCACACATCGGTCATCAGCACGAGCTCGGGGAAGCGCGGTCGCAGCGCGCGCAGCGCGCGCTGGACGATCCCGTCGTCGATCCACGCGCCGGATCCTTCCTCGTCCTTCTCCTCCGGCAGGCCGAAGAGGATGATGGCCGGGACGCCGAGGCGGACGAGCTCCTCGACCTCGCGGACGACGCCTTCGCCGGTGTGCCGGCCCAGTCCCGGCAGTCGCTCGTTGGGCAGCGCCTCGGGCGCGACGAAGAGCGGCATTACGAGGTCGTCGACCGCCAGCGTCGTCTCGCGGGCCAGGTCGCGCAGCGCGCCCGTCCGCCGCAGGCGCCTGAGGCGTGTCGCCGGATAGCTCACGGCCGGAATGGTCGCACAGCGCTGCGGGCGAGCAGCGAGAAGAGTGTGCCGAGCCCGACGAGCCAGGCCGTCTCGCGTGCGACGGCGCCCCACGGATGCAGGTCGTAGAGCGTCGCGGAGAAGAGCCGGACGCCGTGCGCGAACGGCAGCCCGTCGCTGACCCACCCGGCGGCCGCGAAGACCTCGGGCGGGATCAGGCCGAGGAAGACGATCGGGAGCACGAGCAGCACGGCGACGAGCGACGCCGTGCGCGCCTCGCGCGCGAGCGCACCGACGAGCGACCCGACCGCCCCGAGCGCGGCGCCGGTGAGCGTGAGCCCGGCCGCGAGCAGCGGCAGCCGGCCCCACGGCTCGCCGCCGGGTGCGTCGCCGATCACGATCACCGCTGCGAACGCGGCGGCGACGCCAAGCCCGAGCACGGTGGCGACGACGGCCGCGAGCGCGACCTTCGCGGCCACGAGCCGCCCGGGCAGTACAAGGCCGCGCGCCAGCCGGCCGAGCACGTTCTCGTCGCGCTCCCCGGCGAGGGCGCCCGCGGCGAGGACGAGCGAGAGGAACGTGATCGTGAGCCCGAGCGCATAACTCTGTACCTGGGCGGAGAGGGAGGCGGTCCGTCCGCGCTGCGGCAGCTCGACGAGCTGGATCGGCGCCGCCGTCGCGTGAAGTGCGTCGCCTGTCTGCGCGAGTGCGAGCCGCGCGTCGTGGACGAATCGCTGGATGCGCTTGACGCGCTCGCTCTGCGGTAGCGAGTCGAGGACCTTCTTCGTCCCGTCGAGCCCGATCACGTTGAAGTCCTCGCCGAGGAACTTGCCGTCGCCGCCGTGCAGCAGCAGCTTGACGTATTGCAGGTTCGCGTCGATGTACGCGCGCTGCAGCTTCGTGTTGAGCGTGTAGACGAGCGCCTGCACCTGCTGGCGGACCCGGCCCGACGTCCCGCCGCGCGTCACGGAGACTTCGAGCGTGGGGCTCTTCGTCATCTGCTGCAACGTTGCGACGAACCCGGGCGGCACAGTCAGGACGGCGACGATCTTGCCGTTGGCGAGCTCGCGCTTCGCTTCGTCCTCGCCGAGGTGCACGAGCGTGACGTTCCTCGACACCTCTTTGATAGTCGCCTCGACGTTGAAGTCGTGGTGGCCGACGACGATGTGGGCCGGCAGGCCGTCCTCGTCGACGAGCGCGACCCGCGGCTTCGCGTTCGCGTAGCCCGCCACGAGGCCGAGCAGCGCGGCGATCATCACCGGGTACGCGAGCAGTACGACGAGGAGCGCCGGCGTGCGCACGAGCGTCCGCACGTCCTTGCGCAGGATCAGGAGAACCGGCGTCACGTCAAGTGCCCTTCCACGAGCTCGAGCGTCCGGTCGGCAAGGCCGGCGAGCTCTTCCCAGTGGTGCGTCGCGACGAGCACCGCGCCGCCCTCCTCGGCGACGTCGCGCGCGATCCGCCACACGCGCTCGCGCTGCGCGGGGTCGAGCGACGACGTCGGCTCGTCGAGCAGCAGCACCTTCGGCGCGGCGAGCAGCGCGAGGGCGACGTCGAGCCGTTGCCGGTTGCCGACCGAGAGCGAGCTCGCCCGCGTGTCGGCGGGCAGCTCGAAGGCGGCAGCGAGCTCGTCCGCCCGCCCCGGCGGCACGCGCTCGAGCGCGGCGAAGAGGCGCAGGTTCTCGAGCGCGGTCAGCCGTCCGTAGTGCGCCGCGCGCTGCGGCACCCAGCCGACGCGCTCGGGCCGCTCGACCGTCCCCTCCGTCGGCTCCAGCGACCCGGCCAGGATGGCGAGCAGCGTCGACTTGCCCGCCCCGTTCGGGCCGACGAGCGCGACGACCTCACCTGCGGCGAGCGAGACGTCCGTCGGCTCGAGGGCGACCCGCGACCCGAAACGGCGCGCCACACCCCGCGCGGTCAGGAGGTTCACCGGCGCTCGACGAGCTCGACAGGCACGTCGTCGGTAGGCTCGTCCCGCGCCCACGGTTCGAGCTTGATCCGGCCGGAGAAGAACTCCCACATCGCGCGGCCGACGGCGAGCAGCGGCAGCGCGGTGAGCGCGCCGGGTAAGCCGTAGAGCTCCGTGCCGGCGCCGAGCCCGAAGATCACGAGCAGCGGATGGAGCCGCAGCGCGTTGCCCATCACCTTCGGCACGACGATATGGCCCTCGACCTGATGGATGCCGAGGAAGAGGAGCGTGACCCAGAGCGCCGACAGCGGGTGCACGACGAGTGCGTAGATGAGCGGCGGGATCGCACCGAGCCAGGGACCGAGGTACGGGATGACTTCCGTGACCGCGACCCACGCTCCGAACAACAACGCGTACTGCTGCGCATGCGGCAGCAGCCCGATCACCGCGAGCAGCCAGAGGCCGAAGCCCGCACTCGTGCCGATGATGAGACTCAAGGCGATCTGACCGCGCACGTACGACGCGAGTGCGTTCTCCATCGCGCGCAGCAACGACGGCTCTTCTGGTCGAGGTGGGAACCGCCGGTCGATCCAGCGGCCGAACCGCTGCACGTCGAGCAGCATGTAGATCGACACGACGAGCAGGAGGACCGCGCTGAACAGCGTCTTCCCGATCGAGATCGCCGCGCCTTCGACGAACGTGACGATGCGGTGCGTGTACTTGCCGACGTCGCGCCGCTGAATCTGGCGCACGAGCTTGTGGCCGCGTTGCTCGACCTTGACCGACTTCAGGTGGTGGCGATCGAGCCAGCCCTGCAGGCGATCGACGTCGAGATACGCGGACGTCCGTCCGGACACGGCGTGAGGATGCGTGAAGTAGTCGTTGAACCTGGTCGCCGCGGTCTTCGTCTCGGAGACCACGGCGGTAGCGATGGCGAAGATGATCAGCGCGAGCACCGCGAGGAACGCCAGGTACACGAACGCGACCGAGAGGCCGCGCGGGAGCTTGACCCGCTGGAGCGCCCGGACGATCGGGTCGAGCAGCAGCGCCACGAGCGCCGCCACCACGAACAGGAAGACGACGTGAATCACCCGCGTCGCGACCACCCACACGAGGAGCGCGAGGAGCGGCAGCCCGACGAGCTGGACCCAGCGCGGGATCCGCATCCGCGGCGTCACGGAGGCGATGCTACTGGCCACGTCGTACCGATTCGCCCACCTGACTGGAACTGGACTGCGTCCTTCGACGGGTCCCTCGCGCTCGATCCCTGGGCGTTTTCCCGGTTGAAACCACATGACGCGTTCGCTACGGTGCCCGCCATGTCGCCCCCGGTGCCCCACCGGCGGTCTGCGCGCACGCACCGCCGGCATCTGGAGCGCGAGCGGCGCGTGCGTCGCCTCGCCGTATTGCTCGCGGTCGCCATCGTGGCGCTCGTCGTGCTGCTCGTGTCGGCGTTCGGCGGCGACGGAAAGGCCGTCCAGGCCCCGACTCCGACGAGCGCCGCGCGCCTGCTCCCGGCCGGGCCGCCCTCGCCCGAGATCGTCGCCCGCCTCGGTTCGTTGCACCTGCAACTGCCGGTCAGCCAGTCGCGCGTGACGACGATCGGCTACCAGGGCGGCGCTGCCGGCGCGCTCGCGTTGTCGCCGCTCGGCACACAGGCGAACGAAGGCGCACTGAAGCGCGTGGTGCACGCGATCTTCGGCTCGTCGAGCGGATCGCCCCGCTGGTACCAGCTGCCGGGCGGCCAGGGACCGTCGACGTCGTCGATCGACGTCGGAGCTCCGGCCGGCACCGACGTCTACGCACCCGTCGACGGAACCGTGCTGGCGATCGACGAGATCGTGATCGACGGGCGCACGTTCGGCTCTCGCATCGACATCCAGCCGACGGTCGCGCCGTCGCTCGTCCTGTCGGTGTCGCACGTCCAGATCGATCCGGCGCTCGTCGTCGGATCGCAACTCTCGGCCGCCGCAACGAAGCTCGGCGCGGTCGTCGACTTCACGCGCGCAGAGCACCAGTCGCTGTCGCGCTACACGAACGACTCGGGGAACCACGTCGCGATCGAGGTGCATCCCTCGGCGACTCTCGGACTCGACTAGAAAGGTCTTCCGATCAAGATCCTGTTCGTCGCCGACGTGTTCGGCGCTCCAGGGCGTCGCGCCGTCGAGACGCGCCTGCCGTCGTTGCGGGCGGACCTCGGCGCGGACTTCTGCATCGTGAACGGCGAGAACGCGGCCGCAGGTCGCGGCATCACTCCAAAGCTCGCCGACAAGCTGCTCGCGAGCGGCGCCGACGTGGTGACGCTCGGCAACTGGACGTGGGGGCAGCAGGGCTTCGCCCCGTATCTCTCCGGGACCGACCGCGTCCTCCGGCCGGCGAACATGTCGCCGCACACGCCCGGCCGTGGGCTCGCGGTGCACGGCGGCGTCGCGGTGATCAACCTGCTCGGAACCTTCGCGCTCGACCCGTTCGAGAGCCCGTTCCTCGCCGCCGACCGGCTGGTCGAGGAGGCGCGGCGGTCGACGCCGGTCGTCGTCGTCGACTTCCATGCCGAGGCGACGAGCGAGAAGGTCGCGCTCGCCCGTTACCTCGACGGCCGCGTCACCGCCGTGCTCGGCACCCACACACACGTGCAGACCTCGGACGCCCGTGTGCTCGCCGGCGGCACGGCGGCGATCACCGACGCAGGCATGACCGGCCCGCACGACTCCGTGATCGGAAGCGACGAGCACAACGCCATCAAGCGCTTCGTCACCGGGATGCCGTTGCGCCTCGAGCCCGCCAGCGGGGACGTACGCATCGAGGGCGCGTTCGTGGAGTGCGACGATGCCGGCCGCGCTACGTCGTGTGCGGCTGTGCGCGTTCCCGTCGAGGCGTGACGAGCGCTGCGAACAGCGCGACGAGCACCAAGTCGCGCAGGAGGACGACCCACGCCAGGTGGAAGTCGTTCGCGTACGCGAAGTAGCGCTGCGGGAACCACACCTGCGTCAGCACGCACGCGGCGGTCAGCAGCGCCGAGGCAACCACTCCACGCCGTCCGCGGACGAGCGGCACGAGCGGGATCAGCCAGAGGAGATACTGCGGCGAGAGCACCTTGTCGAACGCCACGAAGGCGCACACCGCCGCGACCGCGTAGCGCACGAAGCGGTCGCGCGTCGCCGGGCCGCGTGCGAAGGCAATCCACGTCGCGATCACCGCCACCGTTCCGACGACGCTCAGCGCGGCGCCGAAGGCGCCGTGCCCGGCGAGGTTCTGCGACCCGTGCGTCGTCACCACGTGCGGATGTCCGAACGTGGTCAAGAAGGCGGCGCCGAGGCTCTCGATCTGGAGCGGCCGCGACCCCTGGCTGCTCAGCGTGTCCCACACACCATGCGGCGCGACCACCGCGAACGGGACGAAGACGATCGCGGCTACCGCAAGACCGGCGACGGCGCTCCGGCCGTGACCCCGGCGCACCGACCAGAGAAGTGCCGGCGGCACGACGACGAGGGGCCAGAGCTTGGCCGCGACCGCCGCACCGAGGAACGCCCAGCCGATCGAGTCGCGGCCCGCGATCAATGCGCCGAGCGCGGCCACGAGCAGCAGCGCCGGCCAGAGGTCGAACCGGGACAGGATCAGCGAACCGACGAGCAGCGGTGCGAGAGCCGCGTAGTACGCCGCTTCGCGGCGGACGAACGCGAGCACGCCGACGAGCGCGACACCGCACGCCGCCATGACCCACTGGAACGCGATCGCATAGTCACCGAAGTACGACGGGACGACGAACACCGGCAGCGCGCCAGGCGGGTAGTCGACCTTGAAGTCGCGATATGGGACGAGGTGACGGTCGACGATCGCCGAGCCGTAGCGCTCGTAGGTCGGCCAGTCGACGAGCTCGCCGTGCGCCCAGAACCAGGTGTGGACGAGCCCGAAGCAGGCGAGGAACACGCCCGCGGCGACGAGCGCGTCAGTCCACTGCTGCGACCGGTCGCTCACGCTCTCCGCCCGGGAGCGGTGCGATCAACGCGAGCACGACGAACGGGAAGAACCACGGCAGATAGAGATAGAACCAGTGCGTCAAGACGAGCTCAAACCCGATCAGCACCGCGGCGGTCAGCGCGGCCATGCGGAGGGGGGAGCGGCGGCGCGGCACGAAGGCGAGCGCAAGCGAGCCGAGCACGAGCGCTCCTTCGAGCACCCGCTGCACGAGGTGGAGGTCGGGCAATCCCTTCGCGTGGTACTGGCGCCAGTCCCAGAGCGAGAACGGCGAGGCGCGGCCGTACTGGAAGCCGACGGTGCGGTCGTAGAAGAGGCGCGCCGCATGCCACGGTGACGGCTCGAGGAAGAGCACGAAAAACACGACGACCGTCGCGAGCAGGAAGCCGAGCAGCGCGAGCACGGCGGCGCGCGGCCGGCGCGCCTCGGGATAGCCTGTCCACAGCGGCAGCACGAGCAGCGACGCGAACTTCGTCCAGCCGGAGACTGCGACCGCGGCGCCGCGCGCTGTCGGGCTCGTGAGCGCGAGAAAGCCGAAGGTGAGGAGCGCCGGCCCGATCGAGTCGTTCGTGTTCGAGTTCGACGCGTATTGCGTAAACGGCCACGCTGCCCACGCGAAGGCGGCGGTTGCTCCGATTCGCGGACCGCCGAGTCGGCGGCCGACGAGGCCGAGACCGAGGAGCGCGAGCAGGTCGAACAGGATCGATGTGAAGTGGACGGCGGGCAGCGTGTCCCACTTGTGGCTCCAGCCGAGGAGCAGGTAACCGGGGACGTACGCGAGATATGCGACGGGCCCGTACGTGTCGCCGAGCGGGTTCGCCGTCTCGCAGCGGCCGTTCGCCTGGATGCGGTCGCGCACCTCGCCGTTGCTGTCGGCCGGGCCGCACTTCTTCAGTTCCTTGTTCCCGACGGTCTCTTGCGGGAAGTGGCCGTACGGGCTCTCGCCGTGCCAGATGCGGTCGGCGCCGATCACGCCGGAGTAGCCGACGTCGATCACGTTCGACGCACGCACGTTGAGCCCGATGCGGAAGCCGGCAAGGAAGACGGTCATGGCGACCAGCAGCCACACCGGCCAGACGTCGGCGCCGCGCGGTGGCCGGTCGGTGGTGCCGACCCACACGCAGCGCGCGAGTGCCCAGGCGAGCGGCGGGTAGGCGAGCGGCATCGCCGCGAAGATGTGGCCGTGGTTGAAGAACCACAGCGAGACGGAGAGTGAGACGAGCAAGAACAGGTCGACGGTGCGAAGGCTCAGAGGTCTGCGCCAGTCGACGAGGCCGAGGAGGAAGAGGCCGCAGAACGTCAGCCACAGCCAGGGCTCGTTGATCTTCTCGCCCCCGAAGGCCCCTTTCACGCCGCGCGCCATCCCCCAGGCGACCTGAGGGCCGGTCAGCGCTTCGGTGACCTCGCCGCTCGTGTCGTCGACCGTTCCCTTGGCGATCTCTCCGGCGGCACCCGACCAGACATCCACGGTCCACTCACCGAGGTTGTACGTCGCCGCGGTCTGCGGCTTCGGCGGATAACGCTTCAGCCAGTCGCGAACCTTCGGAACGGCGAGGAAGCGCGCGAGCGCCTCGGCTTGCTGGAGGTGCGGCTTCGCCCCCGAGAGCGCCACGGGTGGCGTCAACGGGTTCGTCGTCGTGGTCGTCGTGCCTGCGCGAGCCGCCGGTACGAGCGCCAGCGCCGCGACCGCAATCGCGAGCGTCCTCAGTTGCGGAACGACCAGAGCTTGTTCCCGATGAAGTTCAGCGGGGTGACGAGCATGATCGCGACCATCTGCGACACGGTCTTTCCCCACCCGAGCCAGTCGAGGAACACGAACAACCAGAACTGATTCACGAGGAATGCGACGCTGGAGACGATGTAGAAGCGCATCCCCTGGTAGCCGAAGTGGCCCTTCTGGTGCGCGAACGTCCAGTGGCGGTTCCACCAGTAGTTGCTACCCGCGGAGATCACGAACGAGATTGCCGCGGCGGTGTGCGCACCAAGGCCGAGGGCCGCCTGGTAGATCGCGATGTTGATCGCAAAGCCGGTCGCGCCGACGGCGCCGAACTTGGCGAGTTCGATCCAGTTGTGCGGCCGGCGGAGGGCTTCCGCGGTCCGAGCTCCGAGGGCGGACACGCGGGCGAGGGTACTACGCGCCGGGGACTGCGAAGTGGCGCACGATCGCCTCCTTGATCCCGGCGATCGACTCGGGAGGCGATCCGAGGCCGACCGAGAGCATCGGCACGACCGAGTCGGCCGCCTCGAGCGAGCCGTGACTGCCGCCCCCGAGGTGGTGCCCGCCGGCGAGGTCGTAGAACTCCCAGCCGGGCTCGGCGGAGACCAGCACCTCGCCCGCGTTCGGGTTCGCGAGCGCCGCCGCAACGCGCAGACGACCGTCGGGAACCGCGTCGAGGATCGCACCGTCCTCATCTCCGTTCCGCCGCGCGACGACGCGATCGCCTTCGCGGAACACGACGATCCCGGCAGCAGGCTCCGCGTCCAGCCGTTCGGCGATTCGCCGCGGCTCGTCGGTGTAGATCATCGCGGCGCGGTTCGAGGCGGTGACCAGGTCGTCTCCGACGTCGAGCCGCGCGACGCGTTCGACCTTCGACTGGCCGTGGTCGGAGCACAGGATGACGGCGTAGCGCTCGAGGAACGCCTCCGGGCCGCCGGCTGCGTCGAGGAGCGCGCCGATCGCCGCGTCGGAGCGTTCGAGCGCCTCCTGCGAGCTGTCGGGTCCCGCGGCATGCGAGGCGTAGTCGTAGTCAGGCAGGTAGTAGACGAGCAGGTCGAAGCCGTCGCGTGTGACGAGCCATCGTCCGACCCACGCCGCGTAGGCGTCGATCGACCCGAGCGCGCGGTTGCGCACCGCGATCGGAGCGCCCGTCCGGTCGCTCTCGTAGAGCGAGTACCAGAAGAACCGCTTCGGGCCGTAGACGGCCGGCGCTCCGGGGATCGTCGGGAGGTGGCGGGTCCGGCCGCGGTAGCACGTGATGTTGATCGCGGCTGTCGTCAGCCCGGCATCTTCGAGCGTCTCGTAGATCGTCTCGACGCCGCGCGACAGATGCTTGGCGTTCAGGTCGACGATCGTGTCGCGCAGCGAGCGCGTGAGCCCGGCCGCGCGGACCGCACCGAACGACGATCCATATTCGACGAGCCTCCGCTCGCCGCGATGCCACCAGACGAGGTGAGGGATGTGGTGGCCGTCGGGATGCGAGCCGGTCGCGATCGAGCTGAGGCAGACGGGCGTCAGCGACGGGAATGTGCTGACCGCGCGCCGGTACTCGCCGTGCGCGGCGAGGAACCGAAGAGCAGGTGTGTCGGCCGCTTCGAACGCCGAGGGCGTCAGCCCGTCGACGATGACGAGGACGACGGGCTTCGGCTTCGCCCGCGAGGGGTCAGTCCCGGGCAAGCGATCGGAGCCCGGCATGGCGCTCCGGCGCGCGCGAGCGCAGCCGTGCACCGAGTGCCGGCACCGCGAGGGCTTCGAGGTAGCCGAGCACGGGGACGAATGCGAGCGCCGCCCCGACGAGCGCCGCGACCGCGAGCAGGAGCGCCGTGCCGCCGCGGGTGCCGCCGCGCCTCAGCGTGCCACGGACGAGCGGCGCCGATCCGATCGCGCCGCAGACCGCGCCGACGGCACCGCCGACCGCCTCGTCCCACTGGCCGAACACGAGCCCGATCGCGACGGCCGCGACGACGGCGACGACAAGGCCCGCGAGCGCCCGTCGCAGCGCACCGGTCGCGGCGAGGCCGATCGCGGCGCCGAGGCCGACGAGGATCCCGATCGTGTACCAGTCCCCCACGCCGCGAGGTTACACACGGCTCGTCATCGGGCATGACCGGTGTCGTGAACGACGACCGTCGCCCGCAGCTCGTCTTCTTCACGTCGACCCGCTCCGGCCCGGCGCGCCGCATGGAGAGCCTCGTCGCGCACCTCGCGCGGAAGGAACGCGACCGCCTGCGCGTGATCCAGGTCGACGTCGACGGAGCGCCCGCGGTCGCGAAGAAGCTGCAGGTCGAGGACGTGCCGACGCTCGTGTTGGTCGTCGAGCGGAAGGCCGTCGCCCGGCTCACCGGGCGTGTGAGCGCGCCGAAGATCGAGGCGATGCTCGAAGAGCACCTCGCAGTTACCGCCTAGGCGTTCTGCAGCTTCTCGATCACGCTGAGCGTGAACTGCGCGGCGCGTGCACCGTCGACGACACGGTGGTCGAACGTGGTGCTGATGTTCCCCATCGTCCGCACGACGACCTCGCCGTCCCGGACGACGGGACGCGGCGCGATGCGGTGGACGCCGAGGATGCCGACCTCGGGGTGGTTGACGATCGGCGTGACGAACAGGCCGGAAAGCTTGCCCGCGCTCGTCACCGTGAACGTCGACCCGCGCAGCTCTTCCGGAGTGAGCGTTCCGCTGCGCGCCTTCTCGGCGAGCGTGTCGACGTCGGAGCGCAGCTCGTCGACGCTGCGTGTGTCGCAGCCGCGCACGACCGGCACGACGAGGCCTGCGTCGGTCTGAACCGCGATGCCGAGGTCATAGCGGTCGAGGTACACGATCTCGTCGCCTTCGAGGCGCGCGTTCAGCTCGGGGAACTCCGCGAGCGCCGCCGCGGCCGCGCGGAGCACGGTCGGCAGCAAGAGCTTCACGTCGACGGTCGTGAAGTCGCATTCCTCGACGTAGGTCACCGCAGGCACCTCCCGGTGCGCGCGGCCGAGGTGCTCGACGATCAGCCGCCGCACTCCGCGGATCTTCTCGCGGCGCCCCTCGGTGGCTTGTAACAGACTGTTACTTGTCCCTCCGCCGGCGCCGCGGACGTCGTCCTCGGTGACGCGTCCACCCGGGCCGGTCGGCGTGACGGATGCCAGGTCGACGCCCAGTTCCTGCGCCACGCGGCGGACGAGCGGTGTCGCCTGCAGACGACCAGCCGGCGCGGGCGGAGCTTGTAACAGACTGTTACTTGCCTGGTTTTGGGTCGGCGCGTGAGGCGCCGCGACCGCGTCGGCGCCGATCACCACGAGCACCGTCCCGACCGGGACGACGTCGCCTTCGGCGACGAGGATCTTCGCGACGAGGCCGCCTGCGGGCGACGGGATCTCGACCGTCGTCTTGTCGGTGGCGATCTCGACGAGCGGGGCGTCTTCGGCGATCTCGTCGCCCTCGGCGACGAGCCAGCGCGCGACCTCTCCTTCCGTCAGCCCCTCGCCGAGGTCCGGCAGCTTGAACTCGTACGGCACGGACGCGGAGGCTAGACGAAGGTGTCGAAGCGGCGCGCTACGTCCGCGACCGGCGTCGCCGGATCGAGCGGGACATCGACCGGGAAGCCGACGCTCTCCACCGGGAAGCCGAAGTCGTTGCTCTTGGTCGGCAGCGCGATGACGAGGCCGCTCCGAGGAAGGGCGTACTGGACGATGTTTCCGTACTCGATCATCCCGAAGGTCGGCTCACCCACGAGCCGCGCGCCGAGACCCGCGCGAAGCAGCCACGCGGAGGACTCCCCGGACGAACGTGTGCGCCTGTCGACGAGGATCAGCATGCGCCCGTTCCACGGGGCGTCGCCGACCGGCAGGTCATACGTCTCCACGTCGAGCTCGAGCTCGTCGTCCGGCCGTGGATCATGCCGTTGCGCCAGGAGGCTCGGCGAGGCACCATCAGCTCCGTGAATCGCCTGACGCCAGGCGACGGCGTTCCAGTACCCGAGCGGCTTGCCGCGAACAGACCAGCCCGCGCTCGTGCAGAAGGCTTCGACCGCGCGCAGCCGCCCCGCAACCCAGGCGTGGGTGTGCCCGTCGTTCCCGCCCGAATTCCCGCGGAGGTCGACGATGATCCGATCGTGGACGAAATCGTCGTCCGCGCCCGCCGCCCACGCGGCGAGCAGGCGCTCGTCACCGGGTGTGCCGACCAGCCGTCGAATGCGGAGAACGAGCACGCCGGCGATGACGTCGCGCTCGACCGCCGGGCCGTCATCGGGGACGCTCGGTCGCGGCGCGCCGAAGATCCTGATGTGCTCGTCGACGAGCGCAGCTCGCAGGTCGTCCCGGAGCGCTCCGAGCCCGCCCCACGTCTCGACGCGCGGGAGCGTCACGTCCGGAAGAGCGACGCGTCCGGTCGCTACACCGAAGTGCCGCTCGCGCAGTAACTGCGTGAAGAGCTCCGTGTCGGCGTCGAGAGCGTCTGGATCGCAGCGGGTCGACGCCGTGCGCGTATCCGCCTCCCGCGCGAGCGCGGCGAGCTCGGGGCTGTCCGGGTCGAAGAGCCACGGGAGCGTCCCCTGGAGGTACAGGCTCACCGCCGCGGCCGCCCCACCCACGAGCCGGCCGGGACCAGCAACACGCGCAGGCCGTCGGCACCGGCGCGCCACAGCGACACCGCCAGCTCGTCGCCCGTCAACGCCGGCGCCGTCTCGCGCGGGACGTAGCCCGCTTGCAGTGTGCGCTCCTCGTTCCAGATCCCGATCGCGTTCGGGTCATGCTCGTTCGCGGGCTCCGGCACGAGCGCGAGCCGCTCACCCGGATCGAACGACGAGTCCGCCACCGCCTCGGGGCGAAACGAGACGCCCGCGACGGCAATCACGCGGAGGCGCGGGTCCTCCCAGCCGACGCGCTCACCGGTCGCCGCGTCGCGCAGGTGGTACCCGGCGCCGCGCCGGTCGCGCTCGAGCCACAACCGCAGACGGCCGCTCATGCGAGCGCGTCGTCGCGGAGCACTGCGTGCACACCCTTCACCCCGTTGACGACCTGCGTCACGCGAAGGTCGACCGCGACGCTCGCCAGGCCGATCGCATTCTCCGGCGACAGTCCGTGTTCGCGCTGGAGCAGCTCCACCATCCCATCGAGCGCGTTGTCGACGGCCCGGTCGAGATCACGATCGAAGCCGAACGTGAGCCATGCGTCGTGGGTGCGAGCAATCGGCCACGCGAGCTCGAGGTCGTCCCGCACGTCGACGGTCAGCTGGGCGTGCGATGTCGTCTCGATCGCGGTCCCGCTCACCTCACCATCACCCTGCAGCGCGTGGGCGTCGCCCGCCGAGAGCAGCGCACCGTCGACGGGAATCGGCAGGTACAGCGTCGTGCCGGCAACCAGCTCCTTGCAGTCGATGTTGCCGCCGCTCGCGCGTGGCGGCTCGGTCGGGTGGGATCCCGGCTCGTCGGGCGGCATCCCGATCACGCCGAGAAACGGAGCGAGCTTCACCGTGTGCCCGGTCGACGCGCGGCCGAGGCCGTCACCGAGCTCCCAGCCGATCGAGTGCGGGTCGCGAGTGAGGGTCACACCCCACGCGCCGGGATCGACCCGATCGATGCGCACGCTCAGCGTGCCACCGGCACGCGCGCCGCGCACCGCGATCGGCCCCGTCAGCGCGTGCCCGTCGTCCGCGGCCCGCTCGGCGAAGGGCTCTCCGAGTTCGCGCCACCAGAAGATCGCGAGCGTCTCGAAGCGGACACTGTCGCCGGGGTCGATCGTCAGGACCGGGACGAGCTCTCGAGACCACCGGCCGTGCACGGTTCGCCGCTCGAGCGGCAGCTCATGGATCACACGAGAGATCGTACGGCGGCCACGACACGCTCGACCGACGGCATGTACGCGTCCTCGATCGTCCAGTACGGGTAGGGAACGTCGTAGCCCGTCACGCGCAGCACGGGCCCCTGCAGGTCGAAGATCGCGCGCTCGGCGATCAGGGCGGCGAGCTCGGCGCCGAAGCCAGCGGTGCGCGGCGCCTCGTGCACGATCACGACCCGGCCGGTCTTCGCAACCGACGCGAGGATCGCGTTCTCGTCGAGCGGGCGAAGCGAGCGGATGTCGACGATCTCGCACGACACGTCGACGGCGTCCGCCGCCTGCTCGCACACCGGCACCATCGCGCCGTACGCGATCAGCGTCACATCGCTCCCTTCGCGCGCGATACGGGCTTCGCCGAGCGGCACCACGTGCTCGCCTTCGGGCACCTCGCCGCGCGAGGTTCGGTACACGAGCTTCGGCTCGAGGACGACAACGGGGTCGGGATCGCGGATCGCCGCGGCGAGCAGTCCTTTCGCATCAGCCGGCGTCGACGGGATCGCAACCTTGATCCCCGGCGTGTGCACGTAGTACGCCTCCGGCGAGTCGTCGTGCAGCTCCGGTGCGCGGACGCCGCCGCCGTACGGCATGCGAATCGTGAGCGGGAACTGCATACGGCCGCCGGTCCGCCAGCGGTAGCGGCCGACGTGCGTGATCAGCTGGTTCAGCGAGGGATAGGAGAACGCGTCGTACTGCATCTCGACGACCGGCCGCCAGCCGGCCATGCAGAGCCCGACCGCGCCGCCGAGCAGGCCGGCCTCGGCGAGCGGTGTGTCGACGCAGCGATCCGGTCCGAAACGATCGCGCAGCCCGGCTGTCGCGCGGAACACACCGCCGGCGCGACCGACGTCCTCGCCGAGCACCATCACGTCGTCGTCGCGCGCGAGCTCCGTGTGCAGCGCGTCGTTGACCGCCTCGACGAGCGTCAGCTCAGCCATTGCGGAAGTTCTCCGGCGGATCGACGTACGCGTGCGTGAACACGAGCTCCGGATCGGCGGCCGGCTCGGCCTCGGCGGCCGCGATCCCGGCGCGCATGAGGTCCTCCGCGTCCTTGCGAGCAACTTCGAGGCGCTCCTCGGTGAGGACGCCTGCGTCGAGCAACAGCCGCTCGAAGCGCCCGAGGCACTCGTTCGCCCGCTCCTCCTCGACGCGCGCAAGGTCGATGTAGGCGCGCGGATCGTCCGCGGTCGCGTGCGGGGCGGCGCGGTAATGGACGCATTCGACGAGCGTCGGCCCACCCCCCGAGCGCGCGCGCTCGACCGCTTCGCGCGCAGCGCCGTAGACGGCGAGAACGTCGAGCCCGTCGACCGTCACGCCGGGGATCCCGTAGCCGATTGCCTTGTCGGCCAGCGACTCGGCGCGCGTCTGCGCCTCGAGCGGCGTGGAGATCGCCCACTGGTTGTTGTTGCAGATGAAGACCGCGGGCGCGTTCATCACCGCGGCGAGGTTCACGCCTTCGTGGAACTCGCCCTCGCTCGTCGCGCCGTCACCGAAGAACGCCATCGCGACCGCGTTCTCGCCGCGCAGCTTCTTGCCCCACGCGAGACCGGCCGCGTGCGGCACATGACTCGCGATCGGCACCGAGATCGACGCGACGTTCCAGTCGGCGGGATTCCACCAACCGGACGGGTGGCCGCGCCACCACTGCAGGATCGTCTCCGCCGGCAGGCCGCGGACGAGCCCAATCGCCGACTCGCGGTACGACGGGAAGATCCAGTCGTCGTCGTCGAGCGCGAACGTCGCGCCGACCTGGATCGCCTCGTGGTTCCAGAAGATCGCGTACGTCCCGATGCGGCCCTGCCGGTGGTACACGACCGAGCGCTCGTCGTAGGTGCGGAGCAGCACCATGCGGCGGTGCAACTCGAGCAGGTCGGCGTCAGCGAGGCCGCCGAATCGAACGTCGCTGCGCGTGTCCGTCGCCATGCGCCGGGAGGCTAGCTCACACCAGAACGGCGACCGCATTGCGGTGCGCCTCGAACACCGCATGCTCGACGTCGCCGAGGTCTTCGCCGTCCGCCTGGAGCGGGAGCGGACGGTCGCAGCGAACCTCGATCCGATCGAGATCGAGCCCCGTCAACACGTTCTTCCCATAGGGACGGCCGGACGTGATCGCCGCCGCGAGCCGCGGCATGTCGCGCCGGCGCACGCGCTCCGGTGCGGCGAACGCGAGCCCGTCCTCGAACCGGGCGCCCGGCGTCACGTGCAACGGCACCGACCCCGCGAACGAGTACGGATCGCAGTTCCCGACGAACACGAAGGCCGCGCGGCCGAACCCCTCGATCTCGAGCAGCGGGTTCCATCGGCCGCGCCGCTCGAATGCCATCCGCGCCAGCATCCGACCGAACGCGAAGTCGCCGGGACGTGCACCCGCCTCGTCGCGGCCGAGCTGGTCGAGCAACCGAACCGCCTCCGCGTCGAAGCCGATGCCGGCCGAGAAGCTGAAGCGGCGTCCGTTGACCGTTCCGAGCGTGATCTGCCGCAGCCGGCCCTCGGCGAGCGCCGCGCCGACAGACTGGGCGGCCGTGGCCGGGTCGCGCGACAGTCCGAGCGCGCGCGGCAGCACGCTCGTGCCGCCGCCGGGCAGGAAGCCGACCGGCAGTGCACCGTCCGCGCCGTTCAACGCCTCGTTGTAGGTCCCGTCGCCGGAGAAGATGACGATCGCATCGAATGAGTTGGATGCAGCCGCGGCGGCAAGCTCGGTGGCGTGCCCGGAATACTGCGTGAAGCTTGTCTCGACCTCGACGTGCTCGCGCAGCGCGTCCTCGACCGCGGCGATCGAAGGCCCGGTCACCTGCGTCGAGTACGGATTGACGATGAGGAGCGCCCGCTTCACTCTTCTCGGGACGAGCATGCCACGCACAGCCTTGATCGTCGTCGTCCCCGAAGCCGAGCCCGCCGTCGGCGCGTTGCGGCTGGCCCACGACTGGTCGGCTGTGCTCGGCGTCCCGGCGCACATCACGATCCTGTTCCCGTTCGCCGCCCCGGCCGACGTCGACGAGGCGGCGATCGCCGAGGTCGTCTCTTCGGTCCCGGCTTTCGACTTCGAGCTCGACCGCGTCGAGCGCTTCGACGACGGCCTCGTGTGGCTGCGCGCCGCGCCGTCGGAGCTGTTCGTCGCCTTGACGACGGCGGTGTGGCGGCGCTTCCCCGACTACCCGCCGTACGGGGGCACGCATGACGTTCTCATCCCGCACCTCACGGTCAGCGCGGTGCCGGTCGAGGTCGATATCGAGCTGCCGATCCGCGCGAGCGCGCGCGAGGTGACGCTGATCGAAGAAGAGGCGGACGGGGGCTGGTCGGTGCGCCGCGTGTTCCCGCTTCACGGGGTGGCGTAGCCGCGCATGCCGTCGAGCAGCGCCGCGTAGAGGCGATCGGCGAGCTCGTCCGTGCGCGAACCGGGCCGAAGCCATGTGTAAGCCCAGTTCGCAGCCGAGAGAAAGAGCAGCGCCGCCGTCGCCACGTCGAGGTCGGTGCGCAACTCGCTGCGCTCGACCCCCTCGCGGAAGAGATCGCGCACCCGCTCTTCGTAGCGGCGCCGCTCGGCGACGAAGCGCTCGCGGCGCTCCCCGGCGAGGTACCGCCATTCGCGCACGAACACGGTCGCGATGTCGAGCTGCGCCGCGACCACCGCGAGGTGCGCGCGCAGCGCGAGGCGAATCCGCTCGGTGGCGGCCGCGTCGGCGGGCACGCTGTCGAGCCCGGCGTGGAACGCCTCGGCGCCGTCCCAGGCGACCTCCCAGAGCAGGTCTTCCTTCGAGTCGATGTGGTGGTAGAGGGACGGCTTCTGCATCCCGAGCGCCTCGGCGAGGTCGGCCAGCGACGTCCCCTGATAGCCCCGCTCAGCGAACAGGCGGGCGGCGACGCGGGTGAGCTCCTCACGCCTCGCGGACATCTATGATGGGTAGCCTAACGATCGGTAGGTAGGGAGGCCCGAGTGGACGCGCGCACACAGGAGTTCCTGGCTTACGTGCAGGACGGCGGCCAGGCCGAGGCGACGGACTGGCTGCCGGACGAGTACCGGCAGAAGCTCGTCAAGTTCATCGAGATGCACGCCAACTCCGAGCTGATGGGCGTGCTGCCCGAGCGGGAGTGGATCCTGCGCGCGCCGACGCTGCAACGGAAGCTCGCGCTGACGGCGAAGGTGCAGGACGAGGTCGGCCACGCGCAGCTCATCTACCGCGTTGCCGAGGACCTCGGCAAGCCGCGTGACCAGATGCTCGCCGACCTGATCTCCGGCAAGGCGAAGTTCCACAACGTCTTCCACTACCCGACGAAGACGTGGGGCGATGTCGGCGTGATCGCGTGGCTGGTCGACGCCGCGGCGATCATCAGCCAGAAGGCGCTCCTCAAGTGCTCGTACGCGCCGTACGCGCGGATCATGAAGAAGATTTGCTGGGAGGAGTCGTTCCACATCCTCCATGGGCGCGACGTGATCCTCGCGATGGTCACCGGCACCGACATGCAGCGCGAGCTCGTGCAAGAAGCAATCGACCGCTGGTGGGGCCCGCTGATGCAGTTCCATGGCAACCCGATCCCGCGCGACGAAGACCCGATGTACGTCTGGCGGATCAAGTCGCAGGGGAACGAAGAGGCGCGGCAGCAGTTCCTCGAGGGCTACGTGCCGCAGATCCGGGAGCTCGGCCTGACGGTGCCCGATCCGAACCTGCACCGCACCGACGAAGGTGTGTGGGAGTACAGCGAGCCCGACTGGGACGAGCTGCGCTCGGTCGTCACGGGGCACGGGCCCCGCTCGCAGGACCGGCTCGCGTTCCGCGCGCGCTACCTCGAGCAGGAGAAGTGGGTGCGCGACACGGTGCTCGCTGCCTAGATGATCTTCGAGGTCTTCCGCCAGGAGAAGAAGGGCCAGCCGTTCACGCATGCCGGCTCGGTCGTGGCGCCGGACGCGGCGTTCGCGGACGCGTGGGCACGCGAGCAGTACGGCCGGCGCGGGGAGAGCGAGGCGCTGTGGCTCGTGCCGCGTGGCGCGGTGCACCAGGTGACCGAGTGGGCGGACGAGTTCGACCTCAAGTACCGCCGCGTCGACGGCTACTCGATCAAGGAAAGGCTGCGGATAGCACGTGAGCGCGCGGGCACAACGCCTACTTGAGCTCGCGGACGACGAGCTGATCCTCGGTTGGCGCGACTCGGAGTGGACCGGGATCGCGCCGACGCTCGAAGAGGACGTCGCGTTCTCGTCGATCGCGCAGAACGAGATCGGCCATGCACGCGCGCTGTACGAGCTCGCGGCGGCGGAGCTCGGCACGAACGCGGACGCGCTCGCGTTCGACCGCGCGCCGGACGAGTACCGCTGCGCGGCGTTCGTCGAGCTGCGCCTCATGGACTGGGCGCACACGATCGCGCGGCGTTATCTCTACGAGGAGGCCGACCGCGTCCGGCTCGACGCGCTGAAGGCGAGCGACGACGCCGAGCTCGCAGGGCTCGCCGCGAAGATCGACCGCGAGGAGACCTACCACCGGCTGCACGCGGAGATGTGGGCGGGGCGACTGCGCGACGAATCGCGATTTCGCGACGCCGTGGACGAGCTGTGGCCGTACGCGCTCGGGATGCTGGAGCCCGTACAGAGGCCGGAGCTCGGGCGCCGCGTCGGGCTCGAGCTCGTCGACGCCAACGAGCGCGGCTCGCACACACCCGAGCTCGCCGAACTGTGGAACGAGATGACCGAGGTACGCCGGTCGGCGCCGGGTGCGACGTGGTGACCGTCGACGCGGTCTGGGCCGCGCTCGGCGAGATCCCCGATCCCGAGATCCCGGTCATCTCGCTCGTCGACCTCGGTGTCGTGCGCGACGTCGCCGTCGACGGCGCGCACGTTCGGATCGAGTTCACGCCGACGTTCCTCGGCTGCCCCGCGCTCGAGGTGATGCGCCGCGCGATGGAGGAGAAGGTGGAGGAGCTCGGCGGCGAAGCCGAGGTCGCGGTGATCCAGGACGACTCGTGGTCGACCGACCGGATCACGCCCGCGGGGCGCGAGAAGCTCCGCGCCGCGGGCTTCGCACCGCCGGCGGCACGCTCCGCTGAGGGGCCGAAGCTCGTGCAGCTGCAGTCGAAGGCGTTCCGCTGCCCGTACTGCAACTCGACCGACACGCGGCTCGAGAACATCTTCGGCCCCACGCCGTGCCGCTCGATCCGCTGGTGCGAGAGCTGCCGCCAGCCGTTCGAACAGTTCAAGACGATCTGAAGCTGGTCGACCGAGGGATTGACCCGCCGCAGGAGCGGTCTAAGGTCAGCACCGGCCAGGTCA
>DATINO010000035.1:0-5596 GCA_035474195.1 Gaiellaceae bacterium | reverse complement strand
CGCCGGGCCTCGTCGTCGCGACGGCGGATCTCCTGCGGCGCAGCCCGCATCCGACCGATGACGAGATCCGCGAAGCGCTGTCAGGCAACCTCTGCCGCTGCACGGGCTATGCGAAGATCTTCGACGCCGTGCGGGCGGCTGCACGCGCATGACCCAGGCTGTCCGCACGCTGCAGGTCGGCAAGGTCGGCGAGCTCGTCCCACGGCTCGATGCGCCGCCGAAGGTGAAGGGCGAGTTCGCCTACGCGAGCGATCTCGTCGTGCCGGGAATGTTGTGGGGCCACACGCTGCGCAGCCCACACCCGCACGCACGCATCCTCTCGATCGACATCTCGGAGGCAGTGTCGATGCCGGGCGTCCACGCGGTACTCACGCACGACGACGTCCCCGGTCAGAAGACCTACGGCCTCGAGTTCGCCGACCAGCCCGTGCTTGCGATCGACCGTGTGCTCTACCACGGCGAGCCCGTCGCGCTCGTCGCCGCCGAGCATCCGGAGCAGGCGCGGCGAGCGACCGAGCGCATCCATGTCTCCTACGAGGAGCTCGATCCGGTCGCCGACATGGAACGCGCGCTCGAAGCCGGCGACCTGCATCCGGAGAAGCCGACGCGTGGGCACGGCTACCTCGACGACGACCGCCCGAACGTCGTGCGCCACATGGTCATCCGCCACGGCGACCCCGACGTGCGGGGCGACGTGACGGTCAGCGGCTACTACGAGGTCGGGATCCAGGACCAGGCGTTCCTCGGGCCCGAGTCGGGGCTCGCGGTGCCGGACAGCGAGGGCGGTGTCGACATCTACGTCGCAACGCAGTGGCTCCACGTCGACCGTTCGCAGGTCGCGCCGTGCCTCGGGCTGCCGCTCGAGCAGGTGCGGGTTCATCTTGCCGGCGTCGGCGGTGCGTTCGGCGGCCGCGAGGACCTTTCGATGCAGGTGCATGGGGCGCTGCTGGCGCTGCACACCAACCGTCCGGTGAAAATCGTTTACAACCGCGAGGAGTCGTTCACCGGGCACGTGCACCGGCATCCGGCGCGCATGTGGTGCGAGCACCGCGCGACGCGCGACGGCAAGCTCGTCAACGTCCACTTCAAGATCCTGCTCGACGGCGGCGCGTACGCATCGTCCTCGACGGCGGTGACGTCGAACGCGGCGTCGTTTGCGATCGGTCCGTACCTGACACCGAACGCGCTGATCGACTCGACGTCCGTGTACACGAACAACCCGCCGTGCGGTGCGATGCGCGGGTTCGGTGCCGTGCAGACGTGCTTCGCCGGCGAAGCGCAAATGGACAAGCTCGCGGCTGCGCTCGGGATCGATCCCGTCGAGCTGCGGCTGCTGAACGCGCTGAAGCCGGGCGATGTCCTGCCGACCGGGCAGACGATCACCGGCTCGATGCCGGTCGCGGAGTGCATTCGCGCTGCTGCGGCGCTCGAGCCTCCGGCGCCCGAGCCGCTGCCGCGCGATGTGATCAGGCTGCCGGGCGGGGCGGGCAACACGACGAACGGCGACGGCGTCCGCCGCGGTATCGGCTTCGCGGTCGGCTTCAAGAACATCGCGTACTCCGAAGGCTTCGACGACTACTGCGCCGCGCGTGTGCGCCTGTCGCCGGACGGCTGGGCCGAGGTGCACTGCGCGGCGGCCGAGGTCGGTCAGGGCGTGACCGGCGTGATCCTCCAGGTCGCCCGCACGGAGCTCGGGCTCGACGACGTGCGCCTTGCTCCGGGCCAGACCGCCACGGTCGGGTCGGCCGGCTCGGCGTCGGCATCGCGAATGACGTGGATGGCGGCCGGTGCGGTACGCGACGCGTGCCGCGCGGCGCTCGACGAGCAGGCGCAGCGGCCGGGCGAGGAGATCGACGTCGAGCGCATCTACCGGCATCCACGCACGACGCCGCTCGATGCCGAGACCGGGCAGATCACCGGGGAGCGCTCGCACGTGGCGTTCGCGACCTGCGCGATGAAGGTCGTCGCAGAGGTCGATGTCGACCTCGGGCTCACGCGGGTCGTGTGGATCGGCGCGGCGCAGGACATCGGCAAGGCGGTCAACCCGCAGCAGGTCGAGGGGCAGATCGAGGGCGGGACGGCGCAGGGCCTCGGGCTCGCGTTGATGGAGGAGATCCAGACGCGCGGCGGCCTGATCACGAACGCGAGCTTCACCGACTACCTGATCCCGACGGCGCTCGACATGCCGCCGGTCGAGTCGGTGCTGATCGAGGATCCCGAGCCCGACGCGCCCTACGGCGTGAAGGGCGTCGGCGAGCCGCCGACCGTCGTCTCGACGGCAGCCGTCGTGGCGGCGCTGCGCGACGCGACGGGCCGGGAGCTAGGCCGCGTGCCGGTCCGCCCGGACGACATCTGCCTGTAGCCGGGGTGCGAGCCGTGCGGTGATTCGTGACGGTGCCTGGCACCGGACGTGTCCACGACGCCGCCGATCCAAAGCCGCACGGTTGCGCCGGTTGTTGCACTTCCGTGACGGAGTTGCGAGCGTCTTGTCACGGTGCCTGGCACCGCCTTTTACGCGGCGTGACGCGTGACCAGCGCGTTGTCCTCCTCGTCGCACGGGACGCCCTCGTCCGGCGGCGGTGCGGTCGCCGGTTCCATGCGCACGACGGTCGCGACGGCCGCGACGACGATCACCGCGCCGACGAGCAGTCGCCACGTCAGGTGCTCGCCGCGGAACAACACGCCGAGCGTGATCGCGACCACCGGGTTGACGTACGCGTAGGTCGAGACCATCCCGAGCGGCGCGTTCGCGAGCAGCCAGACATACGCTGTGTAGCCCACCACCGAGCCGAAGAGCACGAGGTAGATCCAGCCGGCGATCGAGCCCGCCGACGGCGAGAAGTGGTGAACCGTGAAGGCCCCCATCGGCAGCATCACGAAGCCGCCGGCGAGCATCTCGAGCGATGTCGCCGCGATCGGGTCCTTGGGCATCTCGAGCCGAGCCGACAGGAACGAGCCGGTCGCCCACATCACGGCGGAGCAGAAGCAGAGTGCGACGCCCCACCACTTCGCTCCGCCCGACGGCTGCGCGACGACGCCGACGCCGGCAAAGCCGATCCCGACCCCGGCGAGCACCTGCCACGGCAGCCGCTCCCGCGTCAGTCGAAGCGCCGCCACCCAGAGCGGCACGGACGCGATGATCAGCGACGCGAGCCCGGTCGGCACGTTGCGCTCCGCGAAGAAGAGGATCGAGTTCGCCCCCGGCAGCAGGCAGCCGATCACGAAGCACGAGAGCAGGGCTTGCCGGGAGACTCGCAGCGTCCCGCCGCGGGCGTACACGACGAGCGCCATGATCGTCCCGGAGGCGATGAACCTCGTCGACGCAGCGAAGAGCGGCGGGATCGTGCGGCCGGCGTAGTAGATGCCGAGGTACGTCGACCCCCAGATCACGTAGACCGTCCCGAGGGCGATGTAGACCTTTGTGCGTTGATTCACACGGCTACCGAACGAGCGAGAGCGCCGCGCCGATTCCCAGAAGCACGACACCGACCGCCCGGTACGGCGAGATCCCGATCTGCTCGACGCCGAACCAGCCGAACCGGTCGATGACCGCGCCCATCACGAGCTGCCCGGCGATCAGGATCCCGATCACCGCGGTCGCGCCGATCCGCGGCTGCGCGAACGTGATCGAACCGACGACGGTGAAGCCCATCAGCCCGCCGATCCACATCCACGCCGGCGTGCTCCCGACGTGGCGGAGCCCACCGATCCCGCCGGCCCGAACCGCCAGCACGACGACGGCGGAGAGCACGAGCTGGATCGCGGTCGAGAAGGCGAGCGCCTCGACCACGCCGACGCGCTCGCCGAACCTGCCCATGACCGCGACCTGTACCGACCCCGCCAGCCCGCCGAGGACGGCTAGCGCGACCGCCAGCCCGCTCAAGCGGCGTTCGAGTCGTTCTGCCAGAGGCTGAAGGCGTTGCCCTCGGTGTCCTTGCAACCGGCGAACCAGCCGTGCGTCGGCACCGGCTGCTTCTCGTCGGCCGTGCCGCCGAGCTCGCGCACCTTCGCGATCGACGCCTCGATGTCCTCGGTGTCGAAGTAGACGATCGCGTTGCCGGGGGACTGGCCTTCCTGCGCGGGGTAGATCGCGCCGCCCTGGCCGTCTCCGAGGTCGAACATCCGGTAGTCGAACCCTTCCATGACGCTTTCGCCGATGCTCCAGCCAAAGAGCCCGTTCCAGAATCCGGATGCGCGGTCCGCATCTGCGGCGACGAGCTCGAAGTGGACGATCTTTCCCGGCACGCTAGGCTCCTTTCGATGATCAGGGCGCTCGTACTCTACGGCGGCGACGTGGACCCGGAGCGGTACGCGCAGCACCTCCCGCTCGCGCAGGCGGTCCCGGCGGACGCGTTCCGGCACGGCCCGGTCTTCGGCGCACCGTTCGGCGAGCCCGCGCATCGCTATTTCGCCGAGTTCGAATGGAGCGACCGCGCGTCCTTCGACGCGGCGATGGCATCGCCCGAGTGGCTCGCGTCGGGCAAGGACGCGATGGCCATGGGCGTCCCGTTCTCCGTCGAGTTCGTCGACGTCGGCTAGCCGGCGCTCGCGTCACCGGTTAGTCAGCGCCGACCTCGAGCACGACCTTGCCGCGCTTCCCGCGGCCCGCGACGCGCTCGAACGCCGCCCGCGCCTCGCTGAGCGGAAAGACCGAGTCGACCTCCGCGCGAAGCTCGCCGGCGTCGACGAGCGTCCCCAATTCCAGCAGTTGCTCGCGGTCGGGTTCGACGATGAAGTAGATCGCGCCCGGTATCTCCTCGGCGATCGTGACCACGCGCTCGCCGGTGGGGATCTCGCCGCCACGGGTGTCGAAGACCAGGTCGACAGGGCCTCTCTCGACGACAGTGGCGCCGGCGTGCCGCGCGAGCTGGACGGCGATGTGCCCAACCCCGCCCGAGGAGCCCGTGACGAGGACCCGCTCGCCTCGGGCGAGCTGCCCGTGCACGAACAATGCCTGCCAGGCGGTCAGGCCGCCCATCGGCAGAGCTGCCGCCTCGACATGGCTCAACCGCGAGGGCTTCGGTGCAAGCACATCGGCTGGGACAACGGCGTACTCGGCAGCCACTCCGTCGCGATCGAACGGTGTGAGCGCATAGACCTCGTCGCCGCTGCCGACGACCACGCCGGAAAGCTCGTAGGACGGAATCGCCGGCAGTCGGTCGACCGGCCAGTCCAGCTCGTCGCGCGTGATCGCTGCTGCATGTACGCGCACCAGCACCTCGCCCGGACCCGGCGACGGCGTCTCGATCTCCTCAACCCTCAAGCCGTCATCGTGCACCCGTACCGCTCGCACACCCTCTCCTGCCTAGTCGAATCTCGGCTTGCGTTTCTCGCGCACCGCTGCAACACCCTCGTGGACGTCAGGCCCCGTCATGTCCAGAAACTCGAGCGCCAGCGAGGCATCGAACGCCGGCCCGGCGAGGCGGAGCCAGTTGTTCAGCGCGAGCTTCGTGTGCCGAATCGCCGGCTGCGCGGCCTCTGCGAAGCGCACGGCGACCGCGAGCGCGCGCTCCTCGAGCTCGTCGGCGGGAACGCACAGAGAGACGAGCCCGATCCGCTCTGCCTCGACACCGTCGAGCGGCTCGCACAGCAGCAG
>DATINO010000034.1:0-6422 GCA_035474195.1 Gaiellaceae bacterium | reverse complement strand
CCTCGATGCGTTGTGCTCCTAGCCGGCGGTGATCGAGCCGAAGAGGCCGTGCTGCTCGCCGCCGGGGCCGGCGAGGAAGTACAGCGAGTTCGTCGGGCCGGCTGCCGAACCGTTGCCGAACGCGATCGCCCAGAGGCCGTCGATCGCGATCGGCGAGCCGTTCGCATGCTTGAGCTGGCCCTTGAACACCCAGGTCGCCCCGCGCTTCGCGTATGCGCTGATCCGCCCGTTGCCGAAGTTCCCGACGAGCAGGTCGTTGCTGAACACCGAGAAGTCGGCCGGCGCGAGAGCGAGCCCCCACGGGGCGTTCAGCGGGGCGTTCTTCTTGCCGCTGTTCACGACCCGCGCGACGAGCTGGCCGTCGGTGGTGAACTCGTCGACGTACGCCTGTCCGGGCACCGGCACGTCATCCTTCGCCGCGGCATCCTGCTTCGCGAAGGTCACGAAGATGTCGCTGCCAAGCGCCTGGATGCCGAACGGCGCGAAGCCTGTCGGCACGTTGGCGTCCTTGAAACCGCCGGGAGTAGTGATCAGGTTGAACGACGCGTCGAAGACGTCGACGCGGCCGTTGTGGAAGTCCGTCGCGTACAGGCGGTCGTTCGCGACGGCCAAACCCTTGTAGACCGCGCCGCCTGCCGAGCGGTCAGCCCCGACGAGCGCGGTCGTGCCGTTCACCGTCGGCGACCAGCCGAGCACGGTGCCGGCCTCGGTCGCGAACAGGAAGCGGGCAGCGCCGCTCTTGCCGTTCTGGCTCACGACGAAGTCGGCGCTCTTGCCGTTGAAGACGGTTCCCGTCGGGCCGCCGGCGACGGTGACCGTAAGCGCCGCCTTCGCGCCGACGCCGGTGTACAGCGTCGAGGTGTTGCTGCCGTTGTTCGCCGCCCACCACGGCGTCGTCGGGCCTGCGCTCAGGCCCCAGCCGTTCACGAGCTTGGCGTCGGTTCCGGGCGCGGGTGTCGCGGCGCCGTCCGAGACGAGCGCGTGCACCGAAAAGATGGCGTCTGTCGCCTTCGCGCCGGCACTCCCCGCCACGACGGCGAGGACGGCGGCAGACGCAAGCGCCAGCGCGACCACAAAGTGATTCTTCATTTCCAACCCTTCTCTCTCGAAGATGTGTACGGCGGCAGTACGCGCGCGAGGGCACAGACGGTTTGCCTTGCTCATCCCATCCGGCTCGATCGCAATGCTGCGCGTGTGCCGACCGTGTTGATCGTCGACGACGACGCGAAGTACCGCCGCGCGCTGACCGCGTTTCTCGACGCGTCGTTCGATCTCGACGTGATCGCCGACACCGGCAGCGGAGAGGAAGCCGTCGCGCTCGCAGGTCACCTGCGCCCCGATGCGGCCGTCGTCGACATAGCGATGCCGGTCGTGAACGGCGTCGAGGTCGCCGAGCGTCTACGCGCGATCCTGCCGGACCTCGCGATCGTGCTCGTCACCGGCAACGTGCGCACCGTCGACCCGGGTCTCGTGCGGAGCCTCGGCAACGCGACGCTGGTCGCGAAGGGCGATCCGCTCCCGGTCGAGAACGCGCTGCGAACACTGTCTCGCCGGCCCCTGTAGCCGGGGCCGCGTGGGCCACGTTACGTGGTCAGACCACAGCCGGGGCTCGGCTCCAACTCGCCGTGCAGCGGCTCAACGAAGCCGCTGCCCGGTCAGCACGGACGCGTCCGATCGAGCGACGAATCGTGGTCAGACCAGAACCGAACTGCCGCGCCGCTAGGCGTTGACGGGCGCGTCCTCGAGCGTCTCGACCGCGGCGGCTGCGTGCTCGGCCATCGCGACCAGCACGTCGAGCTCCTCGTCGGACGGGCGGCGGCCGCTGCGCGGCTCGCCGACCGAGAAGATCCCGAGCAGCGTGCCGTCCGAGCCGTAGAACGGCACGAACAGCTCGTCCTCCGGATGCCACAGCCACGGGTCGTCGCCACGGGACGCACCGACGACGACGCGATGGCCCTCGAGCTCCGTCCAGTCGAACTCGCCCGCGCGAATGTGGTACGCGCCGCGGCGGTGGAAGCGCGCGTCGAGGAGCGGCGCCCACTCCTCCCAGCCGTTGACGGTGTTGAGGAGCGCATCGCGCACCGCGTCGCTCCCGTGCACGGTGACGACGTCGAAGACCTCCGTGCCCGGCCGACGCAGGTTGACGACCACGGTTCCGAGGCCGAGTGACTCTGAGACGGTGCGCGCGATCGCATCGAGGACGCTCGACAACGAGCCGCCGCGGCGCACGAGGCGCGTCACGTCGAGCAGGCCGCGCAGGCTGGCGATCGTCGAGAGGCGCGGTTCGGCGGGCGCGTTCCGGACCGGCGAGCGGCGCGCCTCGACGTCGCTCGAGGTAGCGACCTCGACGAGCGCTTCGACGACGGCGGGATCGAACTGCGAGCCTGAGTTGCCACGAAGCTCGCGCACCGCCTCGGCGAGCGGAAGGCTCGTGCAGTACGGCCGGTCGGAGAGCATCGCGTCGAACGCATCACACGCCGCGACGACGCGCGCCGCCAGCGGGATCTCCTCTCCGGAAAGGCCGTCGGGATAGCCGAGACCGTCCCACCGCTCGTGCGTCGAGCGGACGATCGCGCCGACGGGCTCGAGCGTCGGCACCGAGCAGAGCAGGCGCTCGCCGACGATCGTGTGCGTCCGCATCAGCCGCCACTCCTCCTCGTCGAGCGGTCCCGGCTTGCCGAGCACGAGATCGGGGATCGCGACCTTGCCGATGTCGTGCAGCTCGGCGGCGAGCACGACGACGTCGACCTCGTTGACCGACATCCCGAGAGCGAGGGCGACCGTCCGCGAGAGGGCCGACACGGCGGTCGAATGGTGGTGCAGGTCGGGGCGCTGTTCCTCCACGACCGCGAGCAGGAGATCGCGCATCTGCAGACGCGTCGAGCGACGGTCGCGGTCCTTCCGCTCATACATCCGGCGGTCGGCGAGCGCGAGCGCCTCGCTCGCCGTCTGCGCTTCGTGCGGGACGAGCGCAACACCGTACGAGCAGCCGACGGTGCCTGCGTCGTGCGCCTCGCCGAGGGCGGCTTCGAGCTGCGGCAGGAGGGTGTCGAGCTCGCGCGGATCGCCCGCGACGAGCGCGCAGAACTCGTCGCCGCCGAGACGGTAGGCCGTCCCGCGGTCGCACACGGCACTCTCGAGGCGGCGCGCGAGCTGCGCGAGCAGCCGGTCGCCTTCGAGATGCCCGAACGTGTCGTTGTAATGCTTGAAGCCGTTGAGGTCGAAGAGCACGAGCGCCGCCGGCCGGTCCGGAGACGCGACGGCGACCGCGCGATCGAGGTCCTCGACGAGCAGGCGCCGGTTGCCGAGCTGCGTCAGGTCGTCCGTCAGCGCCTGAGCCCGCGTCACCTCGAGCCGGCCTTCCAGACCGACGGCATGCACCATCCGCACGAGCGCGCAGAGCAGCGTCGCTGCCGCGAGGACGGTCGCAGGGGTGCCGATCTTGCCACCGCCGATCACGAGCAGACCGATCGCTACAGCCGCGGACGGCGCGGCGAGAACGAGTCGCCGCATCCCGCGCGGCACCGCGGCGGCCTCGGCCGGCGGCGGCTCCCATGCGGCCGCGGCGAGCATCAGCAGGCCGGTCGCCCACGCGACGTCGATCACCTGCCCCGCCGTCCACTGCGTATTCACGTAGTCGACATCGCCGATCCCGAAGACGACCAGGCCACCGCCGAGCAGCAGCCAGGTGCGCGCCGGCCGGCCTCCGGTCAGGACGACCGCGCCGCCGACGAGGGCCAGCAGTACGACGTCGCCGAGCGGGTACGCCAGCTTCGTCGCCACGGAGATGGAGCCGCCCGTCGCGGCGTCGAACACCGGACGGAACGCGAACGCCGCGCCGAGCGCGGTCGTCGCAAGCGCAGCGACGAGCCCGTCGAGCCAGAGGCCCGCGTCGAGCGCGAGTGCGCGCCGGCGCACGAGCAAGGCGATCGTGATGTACGCGCCGGGATACAGCACGAGCCAGAGCGGGTCGGCGGCGGACGGCGTCGCCACGTGCCCGTGCGCGACCATCAGCACCGCGTAGACGACGAAGCCGACCGAGTAGAACGACATGCCGACGGCGAGCGGCAGCCAGATGCGGCGTTCGCCCGGAATGAACGTTCGCCTAATCATCAATCCGGTCGCGCCGAACGTGGCGACGTTCGTCAGGTTGAGGCCGGCGAGGTGCGGAGCTGCCCCGAAGAGCAGCGAACTGAGGGCGTGCACGACCACGAGCGCGCCGAAGCCGCCGATCGCAGCCGAGACCCACCCGCCGCGCCGCATACCTCCATTTCGGCATTCGGGAGCCGCGCGGCCTCCCCCATATCGGTGACTTCCGGCAGGATGCGGCTCGATGTGGGACCCAACCCCCGACCAGGAGGCCGCGGCGGCGGTCGGCGCGCTGCTCCGGGAGCTCGGCTACGACGAGGACGCGATCGAGGACCGGCTCGGCGAGGACGGGATCTCGGCCGAGGGCGGCGAGGCACTCGTGCACGCGCTCCGGCTGGACGACGACGAACTCGACACCGCGATCCGCCTCCTGCTCCTCTCCCGTCCGGTCCCCCGGTCGGCGTTCGCCGCAGCGTCGGAGCTCGTACGCCTCGGGCTCGCGGCCGACGAGGGCGCGCGGCTCGTGCCGCGTGCGCGCATCGTCCCGACCGAGGGTGTGTACCTCGCGTTCGACACGTTCTCGAGCGGCGTCGACGATCCCGCCGGCTGGGTCGCGAGCTTCACGCCGACCGCGTACTGGCTCGCCTCGCTGACGCCCCGGCGCCGCGTCGCCCGCGCGCTCGACATCGGCACCGGCAACGGTGTGCACGCGCTGCTCGCCGCCCGCCACGCCGACCACGTGATCGCTACGGATGTCAATCCACGCGCGCTCGCGTTCACCGAGATCAGCGCGGCGCTGAATGGGCTCGACAACGTCGAGACGCGGCTCGGCAGCTTGTTCGAGCCCGTCGCCGGCGAGACATTCGACCTCATCACCTGCAACGCGCCGTACGTCATCTCGCCGAAGGCGCGCTGGCAGTACCGGGATGCCGGATACCCGGGTGACGAGTTCTCGCAGCTCGTCGTCACGAGTGCGGCGGCGCACCTGGCGGACGACGGCTTCGCCTCCGTGCTCGTCAGCTGGCTCGCCGAGTCGGAGGACGAGCCCGACGAGCACGTGCACGACTGGCTCGACGGGAACAGCTGCGACGCGTGGATCCTCGGCCTCGCAGGTTCCGACCCAGTCGACCATGCGGCGGGCTGGAACGACCATCTGAGCTCTGACCCGGACGCGTACGCTGCGACGATCGAGGAGTGGACGTCGTACTTCGCGGCCCTCGGCGCCGGTTGGATCTCCGAGGGCGGCGTCGTCATGCACAAGCGCGCGGGCGACCGCCACCTCGTTCGCGCAGACAGCGTCGACGAGGACGAGCTCGAGTTCGCGAGCGACCAGATCGAGCGGGTCTTCAACGCTCTCGCCGCAATCGCGGAGAACGGCGACGCGGTGCTCGAAGGACGCCTGCGGCTCGTCGAGGAGACACGGTTCGACCAGGAGCTCGACCGCACGGGCGCCGTGACGTCGACGTTGCTCGTGCTCGACGAGGGCACGTGCTCCGACTGGGAGCTCACGGTCGAGCAGGCAGACGTGCTGGTCTCGCTCGACGGTGCAACGACGCTCGACCAGGCGGTCGCACGCGTCGTCCGGCGCGAGGAACTTTCGAAGAACGAGGCTGCGGAGCTCCGTCGCGATGTGCGCGATCTCGCGCGCGACCTACTCGAAATCGGTGCACTGGAGTTTGCATGACGACGTCGGATCTGTTCGACGAGCATCCCGGGGCGGTGTCGTGCGCGACGCAGTTCCGACAGTTCGGCGCCGCGCGCAGCTTCTTCGGCCCGATCGCAACGGTTCGCTGCTTCGAGGACAACGTGCTGCTGCGCGCGCAGGTGTCCGAGCCCGGTGACGGACGCGTGCTCGTCGTCGACGGCGGCGGCTCGTTCGCGTGCGCGCTGCTCGGCGACAACATCGCGGAGCTCGCCGTCTCGAACGGCTGGGCGGGGATCGTCGTCAACGGCTGTGTCCGCGACGTCGTCGCGCTGGCCGAGCTGCCGATCGGGATCAAGGCGCTCGGGACGAATCCGAAGCCGAGCGGCAAGGCCGGCGAGGGCGAGGTCGGCATCCCGGTGACGTTCGGCGGTGCGGAGTTCGTGCCCGGCGCGCTGCTCCACGCCGATGACGACGGCGTGATCGTTCTCGCGCCGTGACGTGGCTCGCAGTCCCGCTGGCCGTCGCGACCGCGGCGTCGACGACACTCGGCGGCTTCGTCGCGTTCCGCCTGCGCAAGGACGAGGACCTGAACCCGCTGGAAGAGGCGCAGGGCATCCAGCGGCTGCTCGATGAGTTCAGCTTCACGCATGAGCAGGCGGCCGAGTCGGTGGGGCGCTCGCGCAGCGCG
>DATINO010000033.1:0-15513 GCA_035474195.1 Gaiellaceae bacterium | reverse complement strand
CTCGCTAAAGCGCGACGAACAACTGGCTCGGAAGGTGGTCGGTCGGCTCTGACTGACGATGAACCTGGTTGTCGGCAGAGCCGGCAACCAGGTTCATGACGTTCATTTGACCGTGACGGCCACCGAGGCCTTGGCGGTCTTGCCGCCGGCCTTCGCCGTGATCTTCGCGACATAGCGGCCGGCCGACGGCGCCTTCAGCTTCACCGTCTTCACCTTCGCCTTGCCGGCCGCGTGCGCGACGCGCTTCGTGCCCTTCCAGAGGCCGAAGTCGAGCGACGCGACCTTGGTCGCGGTCGCGGTGACGGCGACGGTCCGGCCGGTCACCTTCGCCTTCGCCTTCACCTTGACGGGCGCCGGCGGAGGCGTCGCAGTCGTGGTCGTCGTCTGGACGGCGCCGACCGTGAACTTGCCGCTCATCGACGCCGGATGGGCATCGCAGACGTAGTTGTAGGTGCCGTCCGAGAACGTGACCGTCCACGTGGCCGTGCCAATCGTGTCGACGCCCGTCGATTCCTTCACGCCGGGCCCGAACAGGTCGAAGTTGTGGATGTCGGCCTGGTCGTTCACGTTGATCGTGTACGTGCCCGGATCGAGGTGCGTCACCTTCACGCCGTTCTGGGTGAGGTTGATCGAGTAGCCGGGCCCGACGGTCGCCTGCAGCGTCCCGTCGGTTGACGCGGGGCGGGCGACCGAGACGGCGGCCGCGAGCCCGGCGATGCTGAGAACGAGGAGGACCCCGAGTTTCGTCTTCATGGCTGGCCTTACTCTGCCGGAGGAGGATCGGTTTTTTCGGCGAGAGGAACGTCCGGGGGAATGCCTAACGTGTCCTCGTGAAAGTCCTAGGAATCGACCCAGGGACGGCTGCTTGCGGGTACGGGATCGTCCACGAAAGAGACGGGCGCCTCAGGGCCACGTGCCACGGGTGGTGGCGAACGTCTCCTCGGGAGCGGCTGGAGGCGCGGCTGCTCACGATCTTCACGGGCGTCCAGGAGTTGATCGCCCAGCACGAGCCGGATGCCGTCGCCCTGGAGGAGTCGTTCGTCGGCGCCGACGCCCGCATCGCACTCTCCGTCGGGCAGGCGCGCGGAGCCGTTCTCGTCGCCGCCTCGTCCGCCGGCATCGCGTGCGTTGAGTACGCGCCGGCCTCGGTCAAGCAGGCCGTGTGCGGGTACGGACGAGCGGAGAAGGAGCAGGTGGGAAAGATGGTGAAGGCGATCCTCAGCCTCGACGACGTTCCCTCGCCGAGCCACGCCGCCGATGCACTCGCGGTCGCGATCTGCCACGCACTCGCGCCGCCGCTGCAACGGGCGGTCGCGTCGTGATCGCGCGGCTGCGCGGCCGTCCCGCCGGCCGCGTCGGCCAGGCGCTCGTCGTCGACGTGAACGGTGTCGGGTACCTCGTCCACGTGACGCCGTCGGTGCATCGCCTCGGCAGCGACGAGGTCACCGTCGAGGTGCACACGGTCGTCCGCGAGGACGCGCTGCAGCTCTACGGCTTCGCCTCGGCCGACGAGCGCGAGCTGTTCGAGCTGCTCCTCGGCGTGAACGGCGTGGGGCCGAAGGTGGCGCTCGCGATCGTGTCCGGCTCGACGCCCGCTGAGCTGCGCCGCGCGATCGCGCGCGACGACGTGAAGCGGTTCCAGGCCATCCCAGGCATCGGCTTGAAGACGGCGCAGCGCGTCGTGCTCGAGTTGAAGGCAAAACTCGCTGACGCGAGTTTCGCTAGCGGCGAGAGCGACCTCACAGCGCGGGACGCGCTGGTTGAGCTGGGGTGGAACGTCCTTGACGCCGAACGCGCGCTCGCCGACGTCGACGCGGGGCTGCCGGTGGAGGAGCAGGTGCGGCACGCGTTGAAGCAGGCCGCGTGAGTAGTCAGTTCCTGGCGCCCGTGCTCGACGACAGCGAAGAGGAGCTCGAGCGGTCGCTGCGCCCGCGCACGCTCGCGGACTTCGTCGGCCAGGACCGCGTCAAGGAGCAGCTCAAGATCGCGCTCGAGGCTGCGCGTGCCCGAGGCGAGGCGCTCGACCACGTGCTGCTCGCCGGCCCGCCGGGTCTCGGCAAGACCTCACTCGCGCAGATCGTCCGCAACGAGCTGGGCGTCGGCATCCGGCAGGTCGCCGGGCCGGGGCTCGAGAAGAAGGACATCGCTGCGATCCTCACCACGCTCGAGCCGCGCGACGTGCTGTTCATCGACGAGATCCACCGGATGAGCCGTGCGGCCGAGGAGATCCTCTACCCGGCGCTCGAAGACTTCCGGCTCGACCTCATCTTCGGCCAGGGGGCTGCGGCCCGCACGCTGACACTCGACCTGGAGCCGTTCACGCTCATCGGCGCGACCACGCGAACCGGCCTGCTGACGACGCCGCTCCGCGACCGATTCGGGCTCACGTTCCGGCTCGACCACTACGACGCAAGCGAGCTCGCTGCGATCGTCCGCCGCTCTGCCCGCATCCTGGGTGTCGAGATCGACGAGGAGTCGGCCGATCTCGTCGCGGCACGGTCGCGCGGCACGCCGCGCATCGCGAACCGCATCCTGCGCCGTGTGCGCGACGTCGCCGAGGTGCGGCACGAAGGCGCCGTCACGACGGCCATCGCCGAGGAGGCGCTCACGCTCCTCGAGGTCGATGGCGCGGGTCTCGAGCGCTTCGACCGCGAGCTGCTCCGTGCGGTGGTGGAGAAGTTCGGCGGCGGCCCCGTGGGTTTGTCGACGCTCGCGGTGTCTCTGGGCGAGGAGGCGGAGACGATCGAGGACGTCTACGAGCCGTTCCTGCTCCAGCTCGGGTTCTTGCAGCGCACGCCGCGCGGGCGGATGGTCACCGATCTCGGCCGCGCGCATCTCGGCGCGCTGCCCGACGACGGGAGGTTGTTCTGATGAGCACCGAGACGCCGCGCGCCGACGCGGCTGCTGCGGCGGTCGGCGCCGTCGATCTGTTCGTCCTCCGCCGCGTCAGCGGCGAGCAGTTCGTGCACTTCGGCGGTAGCGGGCGCGGCGCGGGCTGGGCCGGCATCGTCGATGTGGAGATCGGCGAGTCCGAGGCGCTCTCGTCGAGCCTCGCGACGCGGTCCCCGGCACGGGTCGTGCACGCGGGCAAGGATCTCGTGTTCGGTCCGTACTACGCGAATGCCGCGGCGTTCGTGCCGGTGACGAACGACGTCGTCGTCGTGTTCGGTTTCGAGCAGGCGCCGGAGAGCGCATCCGACGAGGCGCTGCACGCGGCGGCGACGATGGCCGCCGACGCGGTCGGAGACGTGACGCCGGCGAAACAGCTCGCCGACGAGCTGGAGGAGCTCGAGGCGGTGCGTGCGGCGCTTGCGGTCGCCACGGACGACGTGGGGGAGGCGATGCGCACGCTCGGCCGTGTCGCGGCGGAGATGCTCTCGTGCGAGCTCGCCGCGGTGTACCTCGCGGAGGGCGGGCGCCTCGAGCTCGCCGACCGGGGCTGGAGCATGAAAGCGAGGCCGGAGTCGGTTGCCGCCGCCCTGAAGGGTGTGCTCGACGACGGCCGGTTCCCGTACTGCGTACAGGACGCGAGCGTGGTCCCGCTTCCGTCGCCACTCGACGAGGAGGGCGGGATCCGCTCGTACTACCTGCTCGAGTTGCAGGGACTCGCGCGCGGCGTGCTCTTCGTCGCGCACACCGACATGGCGCCGCGCGGGTTCACGCTCCTGTGCCGGCGGCTCGGGCTTCGCCTCGCCGACGTCGTGTCGGCTCAGCTCGGGGTCGCGCTCACGCGGGAGTGGGCCCGCGACGAGGGCGCTCGGCTCGAAGCCGAGTTCGGGCGGCTCGGCGCCTGATCAGCCGAAACGCTTCCACTGCCCCTCGGAGACGACGTCGATCGTGCCGTCGACGACGCTGATCGCGGTGTCGTCGTCGATCGCATAGGCGGGTCCCGCCACCTCGGCCGCCCAACGCTCCGCGGCGGCCATCGTGTTCGTGGGTAGGTGGGGGTTGTCGAGGTGCGGGTAGATCGAGAAGTCGACGATCCCCAGGGTTCGGTCGCCTGCAGGCGAGTGCCAGGAGACGAAGTCGTCGCCGATGCGCGGGGTCATCACCATGCTGCCGCCGCTCACGCCGACCCACACGGTGTCGTGGAGCTCCGGCAGGAGGTCGAGGAGGCCTGACTCGCGCACCCAATGGCACAGGTACGCGGCGTCGCCGCCTTCGACCAAGAGGACGTCGGTCTCTCGGACCAGCGGAACCCATCGTTCGTCGTCCAGGCTGGGAAGCGCCGTGAGCTCGAGCACGCCCATCGACTTCCAGCCCAGTCCGACCGTGGGGGTGCCGGTCTCGTTCCCGCTGATGCACTTCCATGCCTGGCGAGGCCCGGCGTAGGGATGGCCGTAGAGCGCCGTGGGGATGCAGAGCGCGTCGCACTCGGCGATCGGCTTTCCGAGCAGCTCGACCAGCGCGTTCTGGATGCTCGGGTTCTTGATCCCGGCGGAGGTAAGGAGAAGTTTCATGTCAGTGAGACTGCGCCGAGGCGCGCAGATCATCGGTCGCGCGCCGCCATCGTCTCGCAACGGCCAGGAGGTAGGGCGCGACGAGGAGCGCCATCACGTCGAACCACACGTAGCCTGAGGCGACGCCGCTCGGCGGGTTGCCGTCGGGGATGCCGAGCCCGGGCAGTTCGCGCTCCCAGCGCCAGGTGCCGATCGCGGTGCCGTACAGCTCGAGCGACGCGACGACGAGGAACACCGCCGCGTAGATCGCGCGGTTTCGCCCGCGCCAGAGGAAGAGCAGAAGCAGCGGCACGCCGATCGCGCCGGCGACGTCGCGGCGCGGAAGCACGGTGAGGCCGAGCAGGCCCCAGCCGGCTGCGAACGCGGCCGCGGCGACGACGAGCGCTCGCGCGCGACCTGCGGATGCCTGTCGCGTGGGGACGAGTCCTTCGTGCGAAGCGCACTGCACGGTGCCTGGCACCAGACGGGGCCCGGGTGGCCAGGCCCCGAGTGACCGTGCGAGCGCGTAGCCCGTCAGGTACACGAGCCCGTGCGCCGGTGGAACGAAGAGCGGCAGGTTGTGCAGCCGGTAGTGGTAGACGCCCCAGAGGAGCGAGCCGGTGACCTCGCCGATCGTCGCGAAGCACACGACGCCGATCGTCTGCACTCGCGTCTCGAGCGGAACGCGGCGGAGCGCACCCGCCAGGACGGCGAACGTCAGGACTCCGAGCGCGAGTTGCTCGTGGTAGGTCGCGTAGTGGTCGAGTGCGAGGAGGGCGGCGAGGTACGTCGCGCCGGCCGCAGTGGCTACGGCTTGAACTGCAGCTCGTGCCACGACGGCACCGGCGCGAGCTCGAGCAGCGGCCGGCCGCCGCCGCCCGGATGCTGGTAGGCGAACTCGGCGTCGTCCTCGTCCCACACGACGTCGAGCGAGCCGCGCTTCACCTGGTGGTCGAGCCAGGCGCCGCGGAAGATCAACTTGCGCAGCCAATACACGAGCGACTCACCGTCGACGAGCGACACGCGCTCCCAGTTCCGGACCAGATACCGGCCGAGCCGCGAGGCCGGCGCGTCGATCAGGCCTTGTGCGGCGAGCGTGACGAGATCCTCGATCTCCTCTTCTTCGAGCTCCGGGGTCTCGACGACGCCGAGCTTCACCGCGGCGCTGACAACGCGGCCCTCGAAATCGGCGGCGCCGAACGAGAAGTGGTAGCCGAGGAACTCGACGACGTAGTCGGCGCCGGAGGAGTAGTTCGCGTCGGGTGCTGGAAGTGAATCGGGCACGATCTCACTGTAATGAGACTTCTGGCCGCCACAGATGTTGAGCGTTGGGTCGTGCTTCTCCCGGCGCTGGTGGTCGGCGCCGGGCTCGTCGCGGGCGTCCTGATCCTGCTCGGGCGCGCATTCGCGGTCACGGTGCGCGAGTCGGGGCACCCGCGCCTGATCTACGTCGGCCTGCTCGGGTTGGCGGCCGCGATCGTGCTGCTGACCTACCTCGGGATCGAGCTCCCCCGCGAGGGCTAGAGAATCACGACGGCCGTCCCGACGGGGACGTGCTCGAAAAGCCACTCGGCCTCCGGCACCTGCATCCGGATGCAGCCGTGTGAGGCGCTGTAGCCGATCGACGTCGGCGCGTCGGTGCCGTGGATGCCGACTCCCGGCGCGTTCAGGCCCATCCATCGCGTGCCGAGCGGGTTCGACGGGCCGGGCGGCACGGGCGACAGCCCTTTCGCCCACGCGTCGTAGGTCGGCGGGTACCACCACGGATCGCGCTGCTTGTCGACGATCCGCCAGATGCCGGCGGGCGTCGGGTAGATCGCCTGCCCGGTCGCGACGCGGAACGTGCGGACGAGCCGCCTCCCGTCGTAGAGCCGAAGCGTGTTCTCGCCGCGGTTCACGACGATCACCGGCCCGAAGTCCGCGACGGTGCGCTTCGGTGTCACGACCGTCGTCAGCAGCGTGAGCGGACTGCGTTCGCCGCTTCGCAGAAGGTCGCCGATCGCAGCGCCCATTGTGCGGCGGTCGACCGCGACCCCCGCCTTCGCGGGGCTGAAGAGGGGCCTGTCGGCGTCGGCGCCGATCACGGTTGCGTCGATCGCAGGCCTGTCGAACCTCGCCGCGAGGTTGCTCACGATCCCGGCGGCCCGGCCGGCGGAGTACTCGACGGGAACGGTGATGCGCCGCCCAGGCGCTGCTGCGAGCGCGGATGCGAGGCCGGCGTCGACGTCCGCGACGAACCCCGCACGTGCCGGGTCGACCGTCGTCACGCCGGCCGGCGTGACGATCCGGATCGGGAGCAGCAACGAGGCCGTGATCCGCTGCCGCGCAGGCTCCGCGCTCATGCCCCCGACCCGAATCCCGGACACCGTGACGCCGTGCGCGATCAGGTGCGCGGGTGTCGACGCGGGCGCGGCCGCACACGCAAGCCCGGCGCTGCAGAGGAGAGCGGCGAGCGTCTTCAACACGGGGCGAGAATTCAACCACGTCCAGGGCTTTTGGGCGAGTGCGCCGTCCGACGCCGTCCGTACCGTCAGCAACCCGATGGCGTCCGGAACCTGGCAGCTCGAGCAGTGCTCTCACGCCGATGTGCGGGCGCTTGCGGAGGCGCTCGGGGTGTCCGAGACCACCGCTTCGGTGCTCGCGCGCCGCGGCTACGGCGACGCCGACGAGGCGCGGCGCTTCCTCGACGGCGAGCTGCCGGGCCACGATCCGCTGCAACTCGGCGACATGGCCGCAGGCGTCGCGGCGATCCGCGGAGCGATCGAGCGCGGTGCACGCATCTGCGTCCACGGCGACTACGACGCCGACGGCATCTGCGCCACGGCGCTCGCCGTCCTGCTCCTGCGCGAGGTCGGAGCTGACGTCTCATGGCATTTGCCGTCGCGCTTCGAAGAGGGCTACGGCCTGAACGCCGGCACGCTCACGCGGCTCGCCGAAGAGGGATTCGACCTGGTGCTGACGGTCGACTGCGGCATCACCGCGGTCGCCGAGGTCGAGCATGCGCGGTCGCTCGGGCTCGACGTGGTCGTCACCGATCACCACCGGCCGGCCGACGAGTTCCCCGCCTGCCCGGTCGTCGCGCCGCTCAAGGGCGACTATCCGTTCGCCGGCCTCTGCGGAACCGGCGTCGTGTGGAAGCTGGCGCAGGCACTGCTCGGCGAGGAGCATCCGTTCTGCGACCGGCATCTCGACATCGTTGCGCTGGCCACCGTCGCCGACGTCGTCCCGCTCGTCGACGAGAACCGTGCGCTCGCACTGCTCGGGCTGCGCCGGCTCGCGCAGACGCAGAAGCCGGGCCTGCGCGCGCTGATGCGCATCGCGGGCGTCGATCCGGCCGCGCTCGACGAGGGCGCGATCGGCTTCCGCCTCGCGCCGCGCATCAACGCGTCGGGCCGCCTCTGCCGGCCCGAGGCTGCGCTCGCCCTGCTTCTCACCGAGGACGACCGGGAGGCGAAGGAACTGGCCGAGGAGTTGGAGGGCCTGAACCGCGAGCGGCAGGCGGTCGAGGAGCGCATCCTGCGGCAGGCGGTCGCAGAGGTCGAGTCGTGGCCCGAGAGCCGCCGGCGCCACCGCGGCTACGTCGTCGCCGGCGAGGGCTGGCATGAAGGCGTGATCGGCATCGTTGCCTCACGGCTCGTCGAGCGCTACAACCGGCCGGTCGTCCTGATCGCAGGCAGCGACGAGCAGTGGAAGGGCTCCGGCCGCTCGGTCGCGGCGTTCGACCTGCACGGCGGTCTCGCCGCGTGCGCCGCGCACCTGGAGCGGTTCGGCGGGCATCGCGCCGCCGCGGGCCTCACGATCCGCGCCGAGCAGATCGAGGTGTTCGCAGCTGCGTTTGCCGCGCACGCGGACGATGCGCTGTCCGACGACGACCTGCGTCCGGTCACGCACGTCGACGCGATCGTCCCCGGTTCGAAGCTGACGCTCGGCCTCTGCGAGGAGCTCGGCCGCCTCGGGCCGTTCGGGCTCGGCAACCCGTCGGTGACGCTGCTCGTCGACAACTGCGAGGTCGTCACACCGTCGACGGTCGGCGACGGCAAGCATCTGCGCTTCCGCGTTCGCCACCGCGGACGGGACGCCGGCTCCGCGATCGCCTTCAACCTGGGTGCGCAGCTCGATCGCTTCCGTCGCGAGCAGCGCTACGACGTCGCGTTCCGCCTTCAGGAGAACCGCTGGAACGGGGTCGTGTCGCCGCAGCTCGTCGTCCGGCGCGTGTTCGACTCCGTCGACGGGTTCGAGGGGCTGCGCATGTGGCTGCTCGAGCAGTGGCAGGCGGGCGAGTCGGCCTGGACGCCGGAGGCGCGCCAGATCTTCGCCGAGCTGGAGCTCGCGGACGGCGTTCGCCGGAGCCTGCTCGAGTCGCCGACGTTCCGGGCGCTGCTCGAGCAGAAGCCAACGCTCGCTGTTGCTGCATAAGAAGAACGTTTGTTAGGTGAGCGGGCAGCGCCCGCTCTAGTGTGACGGCATGAACGCAACGACGATCGCTGAGTTGACGCGCGAGAACGGCTGGGCCCCCCTTCGCGCACATTTGGGCGCACGTGCTTTCGGGATCAACGCCTACACGAAGAACGCGGGCGAGCGGATCGTCGGCGAGCACAAGGAGGAGGCGTCGGGACACGAGGAGCTGTACCTCGTCGTCGCCGGCCGCGCGAAATTCACGGTGGACGGGGAGGAGCGCGATGCGCCGGTGGGCACCGCGGTGCTCGTCCCGTCCGGCACGACGCGCTCGGCGGACGCGCTCGAGGACGCGACGACGATCCTTGTCGTCGGTGGCCGCCCCGGCGCGGTGTTCCAGCCGCGCGCGTGGGAGACGAACGCGGTCATCTTCCCGATGTTCGGCGAAGGGAAGATCGAGGAGTCGCGCGAGATCCTGCGCGGCGCCGTCGGCCAGTACGAGGACGGCGAGTCGATCGAGTACAACCTCGCATGCTGCGAGGCCAGGATCGGCGACGTCGACCAGGCGTTCGAGCACCTCGAGCGTGCGCTGGTCGGCCGCCCGGATCTCGTCGAGCTCGCCCATGGCGACGACGACCTCGCTGCCTTGCGGGACGATGCCCGCTACGACGCGCTGGTCGGTACGCCTACGCCGACGCCCGGCTGAGCCCGACGCGCGACCGTCTGACGCGCTCCGGCTGGGAGCGGGCGGTTGCGTCGAGTGCCTGCAGCATGCGGGCGACTTGGCGGAGCTTCTTGGTTTCTCTGCGGCGTCTCAGCATGGGATTCGAGGGTTCACCGGTCGAACGGTGAATCCTTCTCCCGGGTTACGCGTCCCCCGAAAGGGCAGGGATACACTGGGTCGATGGCAGTCCTGGAGCGACATCAGGACCTCGTCGAGGAGCTGCTCGCCGAGGTCGAGGCGTACAAGCCCGATGCCGACCGGGAGCTGCTGACCCGCGCCTTCGACTTCGCGGCGCGCGCCCACGCCGGTCAGGTACGCAGGTCCGGCCAGGAGTTCGTGTACCACCCGTGGGGCGTGGCGCGGATCCTCGCCGGGCTCCAGCTCGACGAAGCAACGCTGGCGGCCGCGCTGCTCCACGACGTCGTCGAGGACACGAGCGTCGATCTCGACGAGGTGAAGGCCGAGTTCGGCGACGAGATCGCGCAGCTCGTCCAGGGCGTCACCAAGCTGACGCGCGTCCAGTTCCAGAGCCGTGAGCACGCCGAGGCCGAGAACTACCGCAAGCTGATCATCGCGATGGCGGAGGACCTGCGGGTCATCCTGATCAAGCTCGCCGACCGCCTCCACAACCTGCGCACGATCGAGTACCTCGGGAAGCAGAAGCAGCTCCAGAAGGCGCGGGAGACGCTCGAGGTCTATGCGCCCCTCGCGCATCGCCTCGGCATCCACGCGCTCAAGTGGGAGCTCGAGGATCTGTCGTTCCAGACGCTCCATCCGCGCAAGTACGAGGAGATCAAGCAGATGGTCTCCGAGCGGCGCGCCGACCGCGAGGAGCACGTCCGCGAGGCGGCGATGGTGCTGCAGAAGGAGCTCGACAAGGTCGACATCCCCGCGGAGATCTCGGGGCGCGCGAAGCACTTCTATTCGATCTACGACAAGATGGCCAAGAAGGGTCGCGAGTTCAACGAGATCTACGACCTGACCGCGATGCGCGTGATCGCGGAGCGCGGCGGCGACGAGGGCACGCGCGACTGCTACGGCGCGCTCGGTCTCATCCATTCGCTCTGGCGGCCGATGCCCGGGCGGTTCAAGGACTTTGTCGCGATCCCGAAGTTCAACGGTTACCGCGCGCTGCACACGACGGTGATCGGGCCTCAGGGCCGGCCGCTCGAGATCCAGGTGCGTACCCGTGAGATGCACGAGACGGCCGAGTTCGGCGTCGCGGCGCACTGGCTCTACAAGCAAGGCAAGAACCAGAAGGATGCCGAGTGGGTCGCGTGGGTCAAGCAGCTCATGGACGAGGGGACGGCCGACGAGGCGGACCCGCGCGAGTTCATGAAGACGTTCCGCACCGATCTCTTCGACGAAGAGGTGCACGTCTTCACGCCGAAGGGCCAGGTGAAGACGCTGCCCGCTGGGTCGACGCCGATCGACTTCGCGTATGCCGTGCACACCGACGTCGGCCACCGGACGGTCGGCGCCAAGGTGAACGGCCGGATCGTGCCGCTGCACTACACCTTGAAGAACGGCGACTTCGTGGAGATCCTGACCGCGAAGCAGGGCCGCGGGCCGTCGCGCGACTGGCTGTCGCTCGCAAAGAGCTCACGTGCGCGGAACAAGATCCGGCAGTGGTACTCGCGTGAGACGCGCGAAGGTGCCGAGCAGAAGGGCCGCGAGGCGCTCGAGCACGCGCTCAAGGCGCAGAACCTGCCGTTCGCGAAGCTCCGCGGCTCGGCGACGCTCGCGCAGGTGATCCGCGAGACCGGCTTCAAGAAGGCAGACGACTTCTACTTCGCGCTCGGCTCGGGGAAGCTCCAGCCCGGCGCGATCGTCAACAAGGTCGTCCAGCGGCTGAAGACCGAGCAGGTCGCCGACGAGGCGCCGGTCATCACGAAGGCGCCGAAGGCGCAGACGGTCTCGGGTGCGGATATGGGCGTCGTTGTCGCCGGTGTCGGCGGCGAGGTGCTGATCCGGCTCGCGAAGTGCTGCACGCCGGTTCCTGGTGACCCGATCGTCGGCTACATCTCGCTCGGCAAGGGGATCACCATCCACCGCAACGACTGCCCGAACGTAAAGGCACTCCGGCGCAGCCCGGAGCGGTTCACGCCGGTCGAGTGGGACGGCGCGGTCGCGGCGAAGAGCTTCCGGGTCCAGCTTGCGGTCGACTCGTGGGACCGCCCGCGTCTCCTGGAGGACGTGGCGCGGACGTTCGCCGAGCACGGCGCGAACATCGTCAGCTACGGCGGCGTCGTCGAGGACCAGCTCGCGAAGAACTGGTACACGGCAGAGGTCGGCGACGTGAAGGCGCTGCGCTCGCTTTTGACCGCGTTGCGGAACCTCGAAGGCGTCTTCGACGCCTACCGCGTCACACCGTCGTGAATTGGATCGACCCGGTCGCCGCCGCGGGCTTCGGAAGCGCGGCGGAGGTCTACGAGCGCGCGCGGCCGTCGTATCCGTCCGAGGCGGTCGACTGGCTGCTCATGCGCACGGGCGTCGGCGAGGGCGACACGATCGTGGATCTCGGCGCCGGCACCGGGAAGCTGACGCGGCTGCTTGCCCCGAGCGGGGCGCGCGTCGTCGCGGTCGAGCCGATCCCGGAGATGCGCGCGCTCATCGGCGTCGGTGAGGTGATGGACGGCACGGCCGAGGGCATCCCGCTCGGCGACGGGTCGGCTGCGCTCGTCACGGTCGCGCAGGCGTTCCACTGGTTCGACCTCGACCGGGCGCTGCCGGAGATCCACCGCGTGCTTCGTCCGGATGGTCGTCTCGCGCTCGTGTGGAACATGCGCGACCTCGAGGATCCCGTGCAGCGCGGGGTGGAGGACCTGCTCGCACCGCTCCGCGGCCGGCACATTGCAGCGCAGCGCGAGGGACGCTGGCGTGTGCCGCTCGCAGAGTCACCGCTGTTCGGAGAGCTGGAGACGGCAGAGTTCCGGTTCGAGCAGCAGTTCGCCGTGGAAGATCTGGTCGACCGCGTCAGGTCGACCTCGTTCGTCGCTGCGATGACCGACGACGAGCGTCAGCCGTTGCTCGACGGCGTGCGCGCGCTCGTCGCGGGCCGCGACGAGCCGTTCCCGTACCCGTATGTCACCGAGGTGCTGATCACCCCTCGAATGCCGTGACCTGCTCGCGGAACGCGTCGGGCACCGGCACGGCGCGGCGCTCGTCGAGCGCGATACACACGAGGGTGGCCTTGGCGGTCGCCATCAGTTCGTCATCGCCGCCGGACAGGCGGTAGGCGGCGTGGTCGTAGGTGATGCTCGTCGTCCCGATCCGCTCGACGCGGACGAAGATCTCGAGCAGGTCGTCGAACCGCGCCGGCGCGAGATACTCGACGCTGATCGCGCGCATGGCGAAGTCGACGTCGCCCAGATGCGGCCGCCCGAGGTGGCGGTGGTACTCGACGCGGGCGAGGTCGAAGTAGGGCATGTAGCGGCCGTAGTAGACGACACCCTGCGCGTCCGTATCGGAGAACGCGACGCGAGCGAGCGCGGAGTAGTGGAACGGCGGCTTGCGGTCGGTGAGACGCCCGAGCTCGATCACGTCAGTCGAGGAGCCGGTCGAGGCCTCGGGTGAGGCCGACCCGCCCTGGCACGGCGCGGATCGCGAGGAGCGTCCCCGCGACGTACGGGGCCGGCGTCTGGTCGGCGTCGTGCCGGATCGAGAGCCGTTCGCCGGGCGCTGCGAACACGATCTCGGTCGAGACGACGAAGCTCGGCAGCCGGAGCGAGTGCACCTGAACACCGGCGACGGTCGCGCCGCGCGCGCCTTCGGGGCCGATGACCTGGTCGACGGGGACGCCGATCGCCGGCTCACGCACCTCGGCGAGCCGCTCGGCGAGCTCGCGCGCGGTGCCGCTCGGCGCATCGGTCTTCTTCGCGCTCGCGTAGTCGATGATCTCCCACGTGTCGAAGTGCTTCGCGGCCTCGACCGCAGACCGCAGAAGCAGTCCGGCGCTGAGCGAGAAGTTCCCCGCGGCGACGACGCCGAGGTTCCTCTCGCGGGCGCGTGCCTCGATCTCGTCGAAGTCGTCGGCGGAGAGACCGCTCGAGCCGATCACGACGTTCGCGCCGTGCTCGAGCGCCGCCATGACGTTGCTCTTGACCGCCGAGGCGTGCGTGAAGTCGACGAGGACGTCGGCCGGCGCGGTCGCGAGTGCCTCGGCGACCGACGAGTGGTGATTCGGATCGGAGCGCGAGACGCCGCCGACGAGCTCCAGATCGTCGGCGTCTTCCACCGCGGGCGCGATGGCGCTGCCGGTCCAACCGGTGATGCCGGCGATGCACACGCGAAGAGTCATCGGTCGATCTTCTAGCATCAGCGCATGCGCCCGCGGCCGGTCATCTGGAAACCGCGCTACGCGACACGCCGGATGCGCGAGCGCGCCTGGGCGCAAGCCGAGCTGCGGCGAGAGGCGCAAACGAGGCGTGAGCCGAGGCGGTCGTTCGTCGCGTGGCTCCTGCGCCGTTCCTGAGCCGCGCGTGCCACTGCGACTACCCGGATCGTCGTAGGGCTTCGGCTTCGCCCGCGCCGACCGCACCGTGACTTTGGTCTGACCACATTCGCATCGCGCGCCGCTGCGATTTCGTGAGTCGTGATGCGCGATGTTGCAGTTTCGTGATCTTTGGTCTGACCACTCATGTTGGCCCAAGGAGGCATGGCGGCGTGGCTGGTACAACGGCGCGCTGCGAGTGGTCGCCCTGAGCGGGTGATCTGCGCGGGCGCGGCATCCAAGAGCCTCGCGCGCGGGGTGCGCCTCGGCTGACCGTCGTTCTCGGTTCGCGTTGCGCAGACCGGTTGCTCGCTGTGCGAGCGCACGGCGACTGGCCGAGCGCGATCGACTTCCGAAGCGACACTCGGCGGTGGGCAGCAAGTGCTCGCGAAACGGCGGCGGGAGCCGCCACATCTCCACCTCAGCCAGCGTGACCGGCATCAGCCCCTGCCGGTGGCCTGCGCATCGGCCACACCGGCGGGCCGCCGTCTGGCAACTCGAACGCACCCATGTGCACGAAGCCGAGCCGCTCGTACAGTGCCGCGCTCCGCTCGCTGCTCGCCTCGATGTACGCCGGAAGCGCAGCCGCATCGGCTCTTGCCAGCGTCGGCTGCATGAGCATCGATCCCACGCCCTGTCCCTGCAGGGCGGTGCGCACCCCGACCGTTCGAACGTAGAAGTGAGCCTCGCGTGGGTGTCGCTCCGCCATCGCACGCTGCACCCTCATCGCGCGGGGCAATCGCGTCCTGAACGCCCACATCCACTTGAGCGCCTCCCGCCCCGTCGCGGACTTCGGCATCTCCCAGGCGCCCGGCGGCAACTCCGCCACCGCGCCGTCGTACCCGGCCGTCGTCCACACGGTCCCCCCGTTCGCGAGCACGTACTGCTCCATCTCAACGGCCAGGATCGTTCGTAGCCTGGCCTTCTGCCGCAGCCGGCCCGGCCGAAGGAACGTGAACACGGGATCGCTCATGAACGCATCCGCGAGCGCCGCTGCGACCTTCGGCAACTCGTTTGCCGACGCTGCCCGGACCTCGATCGATTTCAACGCGGTGACCATATCGTCACCCCGAGACCGAACGGCGGGATCTGACTGACGCTTGGGCCAGCGCTTGAGGACTCAGCGGCAGCGATCAGGCGTCGGGGTCGTCTGGTCCGCCGGGACCCAGCAGACTGGCCTTCTCGGTGCGGCGCACCGGCGCGCTCGGCGCGCCGCCGCTCCTAACAACCGCGAAGATGTACCCGAGGCCGACCAGCACGGCGAAGGTGATCCGCGCGACTGTCCCTACGCCCGAATCACAGCCAGCACCTCGTCGCGCTTCCGCTCCATCAGCTCCTCGGAGAGCGCCTCGAGGTTCAGCCGCAACAGCGGCTCCGTGTTCGACGGTCGCACGTTGAAATGCCAGTCGTCGGCGTCGACCGACAGCCCGTCGAGATGGGACACAGCGCCTTGCGCGCCAAAG
>DATINO010000032.1:0-7868 GCA_035474195.1 Gaiellaceae bacterium | reverse complement strand
ACCTCTCGCAGTTCGAGCGCGGCGAGTTCGACGCGGTCGTCTGCTATGGCGGCCCGATCTCGTACGCACTCGACCGGGCGCCCGATGCCGTTGCGGAGCTCGCGCGCGTGACGCGGCCCGGCGGACACGTGCTCGTGAGCGTCATGTCCCTGATCGGCTCTACTCTCGGCTCGATCGGCGGCGTCAGCTCGATTGTCGAGCGCTACGGTGCCGACACGGTCAGACGCGTGACGCAGACCGGGCATCTGCTGCCCGAGCACAGCGGCGGCCATCTCGAGATGAAGCTCTTCCGTTCCCGCGAGCTCGCTGCTCTCCTCGAGCCGCACGGCACCGTGGTTGCAACGGCCGCCGCCGGGATGTTCCGCGAGACGGCGGACGACGACCTCCAGTTGCTGACCGAGCTCGAGCTCGCGTTCGGAGCCGAGCCCGGCGCGGTCGATCTCGGCCGCCACCTCATCGCCGTGCTGCGCGTCGCATGAGGAAGACACTGGTCGTCTACCTGATGGCGATGCCTGACACACCGGAGCTCGCCGCTGCCGCGGTCGACGCCGGCGCCGACGTGATCGAGCTCGGCTTCCCCTTCTCGGACCCGCTCGCCGACGGGCCGCTCATCCGGCGCGCAGGCGAGCGCGCGCTCGCCGCCGGCATGCGCACCGCGCGGTGCCTCGAGGTGCTCGCCGAGACGCGGTCGCGCGTCGACGTGCCGCTCGTACCCATGACCTATGCGTCGATCTTCGAGGCGTACGGCTGGTCCGAGCTCGAGCGCGACGCCCGCCGGGCCGGCGCGACGTCGCTGATCGTCCCCGACCTCCCCGTCGATGCCCGGATCGACCTGAAGCGCGTGCAGCTCGTCGCGCCGACGTCGACGGACGAGCGGCTGCGGCTCGCCGTCGACGTGACGGACGGATGGCTGTACCTCGTGACCGTCACGGGGACGACCGGCGCCCGCGCGGAGCTCGCACCCACGCTGGCCCCGCTCGCAGCCCGTACCCGCGCGCTCACCGATCTACCGCTGTATGCGGGCTTCGGCATCTCGACCGGCGAGCACGCGCGCGCCGCGGGTGAGCTCGTCGACGGGGTCGTCGTCGGGTCGCGCGCGGTCGAGGCGGCCGAGCAGGGCGCGGCGGCGCTGGCGGCGCTCGTCGGCGAGCTCCGTGCGGGCCTGGACGTAAGGTCAAGCGCGTGAGCGACACCGCACTCGTCGTCGGCGCCGGCGTGACCGGCGCAGCCGTCGCGCGCGAGCTCGCGCGGCGAGGCTTCGACGTCACGCTGGCCGAGCAGTACGGTCCCGGCACCGTGCGGTCGGCCTCGGGAGGCGACACCCGCCTTCTGCGCGCCGCGCACGGCGACGAGGAGTGGTACACACGGCTCGCGTGGCGGTCACGCTCACTCTGGCTCGAGCTCCAGGAAGCGACCGGCGAGCGCATCTGGGAGCCGACCGGCCTCGCCTGGTTCGCGCGACGTGCCGACGGGTTCGAAGAGCAGAGCATCGAGCAGCTCACGAAGGCGGGCGTTCCCCACGACTGGCGCACGCCTGACGAAGCGGCCGCACTGTTCCCGTCGCTCGGTCTCGACGACCTCCACGGCGTCCTCTGGGAGCCGGATGCAGGCGTACTCCACGCGCGGAAGGCGACGCAGCTCCTCGCCGCCGAGGCGCAGCGGCTCGGTGCCGGCGTCGTCTCCGGCAGGATCGTCCCGAGCGACGAGCCGACCGCCGACGTCGTCGTCTGGGCGTGCGGCGCGTGGCTGCCGTCGCTCTTCCCGGCCGAGGTCGACATTCGGGTCGAGCGCCGCGACGTCTTCTTCTTCGGCGCCGACGCGTCTTGGCGCGACACTCCTGGGTGGGTCGAGTACGACTCCGGCTTCTACGGGCACGGCGACGTCGCGGGGCTCGGCGTGAAGGTCGCCCCGGATTTCCCGAGCGCCGAGGTCGATCCCGACACGCTCGATCGCTTCCCGCTACGCGAGCGCGAGGACGAGGCGCGCGCGTACATCGCAGAGAGGTTTCCGTCGCTTCGGGGCGCACCCGTGATCGGTGCGCGAGTCTGCCAGTACGACCTTTCCAGCGACACGCACTTCGTCTTCGGACGTCACTCGGAGCGTCGGTCGTGGTGGCTCTTCGGAGGCGGCTCGGGCCACGGGTTCAAGCACGGGCCCGCGCTCGCGGAGTACATCGCCGACTGCATCGAGGGACGCTGCGAGCCGGAGCCGTTCCACGCGCCGGGTGAGCGTTCCGGCGTCGCCGGGCTCCGCAGCGCGTACTCCTAGCCGCGCCGCGCCTCGAGCGCGAGCAGCAGCTTGCGGAGCAACGCGTTCAGCTCGACCTGCTCGTCCTTCGAGAGCGCCGACGCGAAGAACGACTCCTTGCGCCCCTGCACCTCGATCGCAGACTCCCATGCGGCACGGCCTTCGGGCGTGAGCTCGACGAGCACACCCCGCCGGTCGCCCGGATCGGGTAGACGGTTCAGGAAGCCGAGCGACTCGAGGCGGTCGAGCCGGCTCGTCACCGCACCGGACGACAGCTCGAGGTCGCGTGAGAGCGCACCGGGCGAGCTCAGCTTGCCGGGCTTCCGGAGTGAGAGCGAGGTCAGGACGCCCCAGTCCTCGGGCGTCAAGTTGTAGTCGGCGAGCGTCTCCTTGAGGGCGCTCCGGACGCGCTTGTTGATGCTGCCGATCCGGTCGACGATGCCCTCCACCTGCAGATCGAGGCGTGCACCCGAGTCGTCGAGCCGCGCCAAGAGGTGGTCGACGTGGTCTTCAGACTGCTCTTCTTCGGGCACCGGCACAGTTTGACATCGAATCTCTTGACGTCAAGAGTAACACCTGCTAGTCTCTCGATCTCGAGATATTCGACGCAGAGAGAGGAGAGCACCCATGCGTCTCTCAGACCCCGTTTTCACCAAGCTCATGACCGACGCTCACATCGAGCAGCTGCGCGGTCGCCGGATCCCCCGGCGGCCGCGGTCGGCTCGCTCGAACTAGCCGCCCGGGCTCCGGCGGTCATTCCGGCCAAAAGCCGTCGACCGTCTCGGCGTCGCCGCTCGGATCGTCGATCCGCTTCGACACGATCACGATCTCCGCGTCCTCAGGCTCGTCGTTCCACACACCCCGCACCGTTCCCGGTGGGATCCGCACGGCCTGATGACGCCCGAGCTCGACGAGCTCGTCGCCGAACTTGCACTGGAGCTTGCCGCTGATCACGAAGATCAGTTCCTCCTGGGTGCGGTGCTTGTGCCCGTACGACCCCTTGCTCCCCGTGTTCTGCGGCATGCGCCGGTAGGTCAATGCGACCTGCTCCGCGCCGATCGCGTACGTGATGCCGCGCATCTCGCCGGGATAGTCGCCGAGCCAGTCGTCGACTTCGTCGAGCGAAACGATCTGGAACTCCGCCATCTCCGTCACCCTCCCTGTCTCTGCGAGTATCGAACACCTGCCCCGCGCGCCCCGCAACCAGCTCGTGCTCGTCGCGTGCATCCTCGGATCCGTCATCGTCTTCGTCGACGCATCGGTCGTCAACGTCGCGCTCCCTGCGATCCAGAAGGACCTCGGCGGCGGTCTCGCGTTACAACAGTGGGTCGCCGACGCGTATCTCCTGACGCTCGGCTCGTTGATCCTCGTCGGCGGTTCGCTCGGGGATCTCTTCGGCGCCCGCCGGCTGTTCCTGATCGGGATCGTGACGTTCGGCATCACGTCGATCGCCTGCGCGGCGGCCCCCGACGGCAACACGCTGATCGTCGCCCGCGCGTTCCAAGGCGTCGCCGGCGCGATGCTGACACCCGCTGGGCTCGCGGTGATCACCGCCACCTTCTCGGGCGAGGCGCGCGGCGCCGCCATCGGGCAGTGGACGTCGTGGACGGGCGTCGCGTTCGTCGTCGGCCCCCTCGTCGGCGGCTGGCTCGTCACGCACGCGTCGTGGCGCTGGGTGTTCATCATCAACGTCCCGTTGGCGATCGCCACCGCTGCGCTCGTCGTGTATGCGGTGCCGAAGCGGCCGCCGCCGGAGACGAAGCCGCGTGTCGACATCGTCGGTGCGGCGCTCTGCGTTCTCGGTCTCGGCGGACCCGTGTTCGCGCTGATCGAGGAACCTCGTCGCGGCTGGAGCTCGCCGGCGATCTTCGTCCCGCTCATCGCGGGTATCGCGTTCTTCGCCGCGTTCCTCTGGTGGGAGCAGCGCACGTCGAAGCCGATGCTGCCCCTCGGCCTGTTCTCGCGCCGCAACTTCACGTTCGCGAACGTCGAGACCTTGACGGTGTACGCCGGACTGTCGACGCTCACGTTCTTCCTCGTGCTCTTCGTGCAGCAGATCGCTGGTTACTCGGCGCTCAAGTCGGGGCTCGCCCTCGTCCCGATCACCGTCGTCATGTTCTTCCTGTCGCCGCGGATCGGCCGGCTCTCGATGCGCATCGGGCCGCGTCGTTTCATGGGCAGCGGCCCGCTCATCGCGGCTGCAGGGCTCGCACCGCTCGTCCGCCTCAAGCCCGGCTTCACCTACTGGACCGAGCTCCTTCCGCCGCTGATCGTCTTCTCGGTGGGCCTGTCGCTGACCGTCGCGCCGCTGCCCGCAACGGTGCTCGCCGACGCGGACGAGAGCGACGCCGGCATCGCCAGCGGCGTGAACAACGCGGTTGCGCGCGTTGCGGGACTGCTCGGCATCGCGGTCGTCGGCGCCTCGGTCGCGGGAGGCGACAATACGCTCGACCTGTCAGGGTTCCGGCTCGCGATGTGGATCACGGTCGGGCTGATCTGCGCAGGCGGGCTCATCGGGTTCGCAGGGATTCGGAATGCCGGCAGCAGCTGAGATCGTCTTCGACCACGTCACGAAGCGCTACGAGGGCCGCGATGCAGCCGCCGTCGACGACCTTTCGCTCGAGATCCCCGCCGGCTCGTTCTGCGTGCTCGTCGGCCCGTCGGGCGGCGGCAAGACGACCGCGCTGAAGATGGTCAACAGGTTGATCCCGTTCGACTCGGGCGAGATCCGGATCGACGGCCGCAGCATCGACGAGCTGCCGCTGACGGAGCTACGTCGCGGGATCGGCTACGTCATCCAGCAGATCGGGCTGTTCCCGCACATGACGATCGGCGAGAACATCGCGACCGTGCCGCGCCTGCTCGGCTGGGACAAGCAGCGGCAGCGAGCGCGAGCGGTCGAGCTGCTCGAGCTCGTGGGCCTCGACGCGAGCGATGCGAAGCGGTACCCGTCGCAGCTCTCCGGCGGCCAGCGCCAGCGCGTCGGGCTCGCGCGTGCGCTCGCCGCGGATCCGCCGCTCCTGCTGATGGACGAGCCCTTCGGCGCCCTCGACCCGATCACGCGCCACCGACTGCAGACGGAGCTCCGTCGCCTGCACCGCGACGTCGGCAAGACGATCATCTTCGTCACGCACGACATCGACGAGGCGATCCAGATGGGCGACCGAATCGCGATCCTGCGCGAAGGCGGGATGCTCGCGCAGTACGACACGCCCGATGCGATCCTCGCGCACCCGGCCGACGACTTCGTCGCGCAGTTCATCGGCGGCGACCGCGCACTGCGGCGGCTGGCGCTGCGCACCGTCGGTGAGGTTCCGTTGGGGTCGGGCCCCGGGACGGAGTCCGACCCCTGGGTTTCGTCGGACACGACGGTTCGCAACGCCGTCAGCCTCATGCTCGAGCTCAAGGCCGACCGTTTGGCGGTGAAGGACGGCGACCGCATCCTCGGCACCTTCCGTCTCAGCGACGTGAGCACGCTCTTGTAGTGGGCGGCGGCGGCCCCGTCATCCCGAACTTCGGCCAGGGCGACTCGTGCGTCACCGGCGACCACACGTTCTGCTGGGGCTGGGTGAAGGAGCACTGGGGCGACACCCTCGGGCCGGCGCTCTGGCAGCACGTCGAGCTGACGGCGATCGCCGTCGTGATCGGCTTCGCGATCGCGTTCCCGCTCGCCCTGCTCGCACACCGCTACCGGCGCCTCGAGCAACCGTTCGGCGCCTTGTCCGCGCTCGTCTACACGATCCCGAGCCTCGCGCTGTTCCAGCTGCTCGTCCCGTTCACCGGACTCACGCTGACCACGGTCGAGATCGCGCTCGTCGGCTACACGCTCGTGATGCTCTTCCCGAACATCGTCGCCGGGCTGCGAAGCGCCTCCGACGACGTGATCGAGGCCGCGCGCGGGATGGGACTGACGCGCACGCAGATCCTCATCCGCATCGAGCTCCCGCTCGCGGTGCCGGCCATCATCGGCGGCCTCCGGATCGCGGTCGTCTCGACGGTCGCGATCGCGACGATCGCCGGCATCAACGTCACGAGCCTGGGGCTCGGCTACCCGATCTACAGCGCGCTCAGGGAACCTACGCCGTTCAAGACGGAGATCTACTCGGCCGGACTGCTCGCGGTCGCGCTCGCGATCGGCGCCGACCTGTTGCTCGTCGCGATTCGCCGTACGGCCGTGCCGTGGACGAGGGCTGCTCGATGACCGTCGCCGACTCCGCGAACCTGCACACGTTCGTCGAGGCGTTCCGCTTCATCGCTGACCATCCGACGTTCATCCTCACGAAGACGCTCGAGCAGGTCGAGCTCTCCGGCGCAGCGCTGGGCCTCGCACTGCTCGCCGCACTGCCACTCGGTGTGGTGCTCGGGCACTTCCGGCGTGGCTCCGGGATCGCGATCGGCGCGTCGATCGTGGGGCGCGGCCTCCCCAGCCTCGTCCTGATTGCCGCATTTCTGACGATTTTGGGAATCGGATTCGTGAACAACATGGTCGCGCTCGCCGTGCTCGGGAGCGGCCCGATCCTCACCAACGCGTACGACGCGGTCACCGGCGTCGACCGCGACACGGTCGAGGCCGCACGGGGCATGGGCATGACGCGCACGCAGACCCTCGGACGGGTCGAGCTGCCACTCGCAATTCCCCTGCTCTTCACCGGAATCCGGGTCGCCGCGGTGACGATCGTCGCGACCGCGCCGATCGCCGCGATCGCCGGCGGCGGCGGTCTCGGCGACATCATCGTGAACCAGGCGAGCTACCGGCTGGAAGGCGTTCTCGGCGCCTCGTTCTGCGTGATGGCGCTGTCTGCAGTCGTCTTCCTCGGCTTGGCGGGACTGCAATTCGCAGTAACGCCCAGGGGGCTCCGGCGTACTAGTGTCGGAACGGTCCCCACTCGAAAGGAGCAGCTGTGATTCGCAAGCACAACCGGCGTGCGGCCAGGGCGGCGTTCGCGATCAGTCTCGGGGTCGCGATCGTCATCGGTGTCTACGCGGCGGCGTTCACGCGTCCGGCACATGCAACGCCGAAGGCGGGGCCGACGATCACCATCGGCACGAAGAACTTCGGTGAGGAGTACATCCTCGGGCAGCTCTACAAGCAGGCGCTGCAGGCGAAGGGATTCACCGTCAGGAACAAGGGCAGCCTCGGCTCGACCGAGCTGATCCAGACCGCGCTCACGAGCGGCAAGATCAACTTCTATCCCGAGTACACGGGAGTCGTGGTTCAGGACGTGTACCACCACGCGTCGTCGCCCAAGACGGCCGCGGCGACCTACCAGCTCGCCAAGCAGCTGGAGGCCGCGAAGGGGATCACGGCCATGACACCGACGCCGTTCTTCGACACCGACGTGCTGGCGGTGACGAACGCAACCGCGAAGAAGTACTCGCTGAAATCGATCGGTGACCTCAAGAAGGTCGGGGCCTTCAAGCTTGGCGGCTTCCCGGAGTGCAAGACGCGGAGCACGTGCTTCGCCGGCTACACCAAGCAGTACGGCCTGACGAAGGCGTCGTTCGTGTCGCTCGGGACGATCTCGGGCTACGTCGCGCTCGACAAGGGCGACGTGCTCGCAGCCGACGTGTTCTCGACGGATCCGCCCCTCGGCAAGCCGTCGAAGTACACCGTGCTCGCG
>DATINO010000031.1:0-14805 GCA_035474195.1 Gaiellaceae bacterium | reverse complement strand
CGGCCGCAGCGCCCACGGCCGGGCTGCACTTCACGCCGGAGGTACTGGCCCGGCTCGACGTCGAGCGCGTGACGCTGCACGTCGGGCTCGACACCTTTCGGCCCCTGCAGGCGGAGCGCGTCGAGGAGCACCACATCCACGGCGAGCGGTACGAGGTCGCCGAAGGTGCGTGGGCTCGGATCCGTGCAGCGCCCGAGGTTCTCGCGGTCGGGACGACGACCGTGCGCGTCCTCGAGACGCTCGCGCGCGGCGCGCCCCTGGCCGGTCGAACGGAGCTCTTCATCACGCCGGGCTTCGAGTTCCGGCGGGTCGACCACCTGCTGACGAACTTCCATCTCCCGCACTCCACGCTGCTCGCGCTCGTGATGGCGTTCGCGGGCGTCGGGGAGGTGCGCGGCCTCTACGAGCTCGCGGTCGCCGACCGGTATCGGTTCTATTCCTTCGGCGATGCGATGCTGATCCTGTGAGAGCTGTGACATTTGGTCTGACCACTTGCGTCGACCACAACGGACTCGGCCGAAAGCGGCGGGCCGGGCGATGAGTTCGCCGCAGGCGCCTGGAATGGGGCTCGGCCCCGAAACCATTGGTCTGACCACGGGAGCTCCACCAAACGGCCCAGCCTTCAACGTCCATGCCACCGACGGCGCGGCCCGCGCCGGCGTCCTGCGCACCGCGCACGGCGAGGTGCGCACGCCGGTCTTCATGCCGGTCGGAACGAAGGGAACCGTGAAGACGCTCCACCCGGACGAGGTGCGGGACCTCGGCGCGCAGATCATCCTCGGCAACACCTACCACCTGCACTTCCGCCCCGGCGACGACCTGATCCGCGACCTCGGCGGGTTGCACCGCTTCATGTCGTGGGACAGGCCGATCCTCACGGACTCCGGCGGGTTCCAGGTCTTCTCGCTGCGCGACACGATCGCTCGCGTCGACGACGAAGGCGTCACCTTCCGCAACGTCTACGACGGCAACCAGTCGCGCTTCACGCCCGAGCTCTCGCAGCGCATCCAGGCGAACCTCGGCAGCGACATCGCGATGTGCCTCGACCAGGTGCCGCCCGCGACGGTGTCGCGGCGCGAACTCGCCGAGGCCGTGCGCCGAACGACCACGTGGGCCGAGCGGCAGCTCGGCGCGCCGCGAGCCGAGGGTCAGCTGCGGTTCGGCATCAACCAGGGCGGCGTCGACCCGGAGCTGCGGCGGCGCTCGGTCGAGGAGATCGCCGCGATCGGGTTCGACGGCAACGCGATCGGGGGGCTCGCGATCGGCGAGGACCGCGACGTGATGTTCGAGACGACCGACTGGGCGACCGCACTGCTTCCCGCGGCCAAGCCGCGGTACTTCATGGGGATCGGCGACCCGGAAGGGATCCTCGAGGTGATCGAGGCGGGGATCGACATGTTCGACTGCGTGCTGCCGACCCGCACCGCCCGCACCGGGAGCGCGCTCACCGCGGCCGGTCGGATCAACCTCCGAAACGCGCGCTTTGCGCGAGACGAGTCACCGCTCGAAGAGGGGTGCGACTGCCCGGCCTGCGCCCGCTTCACCCGGGCATACATCCGGCACCTCGTCAACCAGAACGAGCTGCTCGGGCTTCGCCTCCTCTCGCTCCACAATCTACGCTTCGTCGTGCGGCTCACCGACGGCGCGCGCGAGGCAATCGAGCGCGGCGAGTTCGCCGCATTCAAGCGCGACCAAGGGCGGCAGTGAACGGACTCCTGATCATCATCATCCTGTTCGGCGCCGTGTGGCTCCTGCTGCTCCTGCCGGCGCGTCGCCGCCGCGCGCAGCACGAGGCGATGCAGGACTCCGTCGAGGCCGGCGACGACATCATCACGGCGGGCGGCCTCCACGGCACCGTCAAGGAGATCGACGAGAGCACCGCCAGGGTCGAGATCGCCCCCAACGTGGTCGTGACCCTCGACCGCCGCGCGATCGCTGCGGTGGCCACGGAGATCGAGGCCGAAGCGGAGCCCGAACCCCCTGCGGGAGCCAGCTAACCTACCGCGAGCGTGTCGTCCCGGCGCTCGAATCTGGTTCTTGTCGGCCTGATCGTCCTCGCCCTCGCCGGTGTGGCGCTGCTGACCGTGCCGGGCTCGCCGTTCCACCGTGGGGTGAAGAAGGGCCTCGACCTCCAAGGCGGCCTGGAAGTCGTCCTGAAGGCGGAGCCGCCGAAGGGCCACAAGCTCACGAAGGACGATCTCGACCGCTCCGTCAGCGTGATGCGGAACCGAGTCGACAAGATCGGCGTCGCCTCTCCAGAGATCCGCGAGCAAAGCCCCGACCAGATCGTCATCCAGCTCGCAGGCGTCCACGACCCGGAGCAGGCGGCCAAGCTGATCGGGTCGACAGCGCAGCTCGAGCTCTATGACCTGACGCCGGCGCTCGTCCAGCCGTCGGTGAACGCGGCGGGCGACTCGGCCCAGCCGTACGTGAACCTCTACGACCTGCTGGCGGCGGTCCAGGCGAAAGCAACGACGGGCACGCCGTCCGCGTACGTCCTTTTCAAGCCGGTCAAGGTGACGACCGGAACCGGCAAGAAGAAGAAAACGACGACGGTGTACGTCGTCGCGGGCAACAATCTGAACAACAGCCAGGCGGCGACCCTGCACCGCGACCCCACGACCGGGAACGCCGGTCTGCTCGACTCGCACGGCGGCAAGGTGCCGAAGGGTTGGAAGGTCCTGAAGGTCCCGCCGAAGACGGTCGTCGTCACGTGCGACACCACGAGCTCGTCGATCTGCCCGGCGCAGAACCAGGGTGCGCTGCCGCCGCCGGGCAACACCTTCTACTACCTGTTCAAGCACGGCCCCTACCCGACCGACCGGTTCGCGACCGACGGCACGTACCCGAACATGACAGGGAAGGAGCTCAAGGCGTCGGCTGTCCGGGCGGACTTCGATTCGCAGACGAGCGACCCGATCGTCCTGCTCGGGTTCACGGGCAAGGGCAACAAGATCTTCGAACAGGTGACCAAGAACGAGGCGCAGCGCGGCAAGATCAGCGGCAATCCCTCGAACTGTGCCGACACGTGCGCCTTCGCGATCGTGCTCGACAACGAGATCCGGTCGTACCCGACGATCGACCCGACGCGGAATCCGAACGGCATCGATCCGACCGGCACCGGTGCGCAGATCACATTCGGCAACCAGTCGAACGCGCAGTCCGAGTCGAAACAGCTTGCGGTCGTCCTTCAGACGGGTGCGCTACCGGTGCAGTTCAAGACGCTCGAGCAGACCGACGTGTCGGCGACGCTCGGCAAGGATTCGTTGAAGGAGGCGCAGCGCGCCGCGATCGGCGGCCTGATCGTCGTCGCGCTCTTCCTGCTGTTCCTGTACCGGTTCCTCGGGCTCGTCGCAGTGCTCGGGCTCGGCATCTACGCAGCGTTCATGTACGCCGCGATCCTGCTCTTCGGCGTCACGCTCACCCTGCCGGGTTTCGCCGGCTTGATCCTGACGATCGGCGTCGCGGCAGACGCGAACGTGGTCATCTTCGAACGAATCAAAGAGGAGGCGCGCGCCGGAAAGTCGGTGCGCGCCGCGATCGCCGTCGGATATGCGAAGGGATTCCGGACGATCGTCGACGCGAACGTCGTCACCGCGATCACGGCCTTGATCTTGTTCGCGGTCGCGACCGCGAGCGTGAAGGGCTTCGCACTGATGCTCCTGATCGGCACCGCCGTCTCGCTGATCACCGCGGTTGCAGCGACCCGGGCGATGCTCGGGCTGCTCGCCGGCTTCCGCTGGTTCGAGAACCCGAGCTTCATGGGCGCGCACCACAGTCAGCGCGGCGCGTTCCTCCAGATCGACTTCATGAAGCGGATCATGCTCTGGTTCTCGATCTCCGGAGCGGTGATCCTGATCAGCTTCGCCTCGCTCGCCGTTCGTGGGCTGAACCTCGGCATCGACTTCAAGGGCGGGGTGCAGATCACGTTCAAGACGGCGGCGTACACGCCCATCGAAAAGGTGCGCACCCAGACGAAGGCGATCGGGCGCGCGGACGCGGTCGTCCAGGGGCGCGGCGCGAGCAAGGGCGACAGCTACAAGAGCTTCCAGGTCAGGCTGAAGACGCTGAAGTCTGCGGACCAGAACAGCCTCAAGCAGGACCTGACGGAGAACGTGAAGGCGCAGGCGATCGGGATCAAGAATGTGTCGTCGAGCTTCGGCCGCCAGATCCTGAAGTCGGCGATCTACGCGATCATCTTCTCGCTGCTCATCATCACGCTGTACATCGCGATTCGGTTCAAGGGGCTTGCGTTCGCGGTGCCGGTGATCATGGCGCTCTTGCACGACATCTTGATCACGGTCGGCGTGTACTCGCTGACCGGGCGCGAAGTGACGGAGGCGACCGTTGCAGCGGTCCTGACGGTGCTCGGGTACTCGATCTACGACACGATCATCATCTTCGACCGCATCCGCGAGAACATCCCGATCATGCGTCGCGCGTCGTTCGCGACGATCGTGAACGTCTCGCTGTGGGAGACGATTCGCCGTTCGATGGCGACGACGTTCATCACATTGCTCCCGGTCGCCGCGCTGTTCCTCTTCGGCGGCGCGACGCTGCAGGACTTCGCGTTCGCGCTTCTCATCGGTGTGACCTCGGGCGCGTACTCGTCGATCTTCATCGCTGCGCCACTCGTGACGCTGTGGAAGCAGCGTGAGCCGGAGTACGCGCGCCGGCGCGACACGACCGTCCACGAAGACGGCGTGAGCGCGCTCCGCACCCTGCAGGCAGCCGAAGCTGCAGCCGCCGCAGAGCCGGCCCCCGAAACACCGGTCGACGCCGTGATCGGGGCGTTCGAGGGCAACGGCGAGGACGACGCCGCGAAGCGCGAGCGCCGCCGCCAGCGCCGGAGGTCGCGCCCGCATGGGCGGGCCCGCTAACGACTTCGAGCGCGTGCTCCAGCTGCTCGGGCCGCGGCTCGACGAGATTCGCTCGCTCGTCGACGACCTCGGCTCGCGCTGGCGCGGCGATGCGCTGCGCGTGGGCGAGGGGACGAAGCGGCGCGTTCAGGACCTCGCGCGTGAGCTCGGGCTCGTGACACGCGACGAATGGGACGAGCTGGAACTGCGAGTCGCCCAGCTCGAGCACCGGCTGCGCCTGGTGGAAGACCCGCCCGAGCCACGTCAGCCGTAACCGCTGCTACCTTGGAGATACGGAGCGCGGATCGGCCGTGCTCCCGTGAGGTCGCAGTCTCCTTTGCGGACGCTGAGATCTCGACGTCCAAGGAGTTGAGACAAATGACAGACTTTCGTTCCCTCGGGGTGTCCGCGGCCGTGGCCGAGGTGCTCGCGCGCGGCGGTATCGAGACCCCGTTCCAGATCCAGGCGCTCGTCATCCCCGAGGCGCTCCGCGGCGGCGACGTGCTCGCCAAGAGCCCGACCGGCTCCGGCAAGACGCTCGCGTTCGCGATCCCGATCCTCGAGCGGCTGGAGCCCGGTGCGAAGCGGCCGGCCGCGCTCGTCCTCGTTCCGACGCGCGAGCTCTGCGTGCAGGTGACCGAGGTCTTCGAGCTGATCGCCGGCGACGACCTCGAGGTCGCGTCGGTCTACGGCGGCGTGCCGCTCGGCGCGCAGGCGAAGCTGGCGAAGAACGCGCACGTCATCGTCGCAACACCCGGCCGCCTGCAGGACCTCGTCGACCGCAAGCTCGTGTCGCTCGAGCACGTCCGCGTGCTCGTGCTCGACGAGGCCGACCGCATGCTCGACATGGGCTTCAAGCCGCAAGTCGACCGCCTCGTCCGCCTGCTGTCGGAGAACCGCCAGACGATGTTCTTCTCGGCGACCCTCGACGGTGAGGTCGGCGAGCTGGCTCGCCGCTACACCCACTTCCCGGCCCGCTTCGAGGGTCAGCTGCCCGCTGAGCTGCGAACCGGCGATGTCGACCATCGCTTCGTCCCCGTCACGGCGGATACCAAGGTCTCGACGCTCGTCGGCCTGCTGAATGAGGAGCGTGGGCTCGTGCTCGTGTTCGTGCGGACGAAGGCGGGCGCGGACCGGCTCGTCGAGAAGCTGCGCCGGTACGAGGTCGACGCCGTCGCGATTCACGGTGACAAGGGCCAGGCACAGCGCGAGCGTGCGCTTGCGCGCTTCGACGCCGGCAAGGTGAAGACGCTCGTCGCCACCGATGTCGCCGCGCGCGGCCTGGATGTCGACGACATCACCCACGTGATCAACTTCGATCCGCCCGAGGAGCCGGACGTGTACACGCACCGCGTCGGCCGCACCGGTCGCGCCGGCCGCGGCGGCGTCGGTATCACCCTCGTGCTGCCGGAGCAGCAGGAGGAGGTGTCGCGTGTCGCGCGGCTGCAGGGTCAGGTCGAGGCGTACGAGGAGGCGGGGCTCACGCTCGCGAAGCCGAAGCTCGTCTACACCTCACGCCGCCGCGGAGCGCGCTCCAAGTGGTAGGAGGCGAAAAGCTGACTGCGAAGCAGGCGACCGCGCTACGCGCGGAGCTTGCGGAGCTCGAAGGGCCGCGGAGGACCGAGGTCGTCGCGGCGATCAAGAAGGCGCGCGAGTTCGGCGACCTCTCCGAGAACTTCGAGTACCACGCTGCGAAGAACGAGCAGGGCCTGCTCGAGGCGCGTATCCGCACGCTGCGCGCGCGTCTCGACGGTGCTGAGATCGTCGAGGAGGCATCTGCCGACGAGGTCGGCGTCGGCTCCGTCGTGGACATCGAGGGCGACAGCGGCCAGAAGCTGACGGTGGAGATCAGCGCCATCGGCGGTGCAGGGACGGTTTCGCCGACCTCGCCGCTCGGCTCGGTGCTGCTCGGCAAGAAGGTCGGCGACACCGTCGATGTCGAGGCGCCCAAAGGCGCCTGGCGCGCGACGATCGCGAACATCCACTAAATAGGTCACACTTTTCGTGTGGCTGCGCGGCCCAAGCAGCGGAACCTCGGGCGCCTGAGCGAGATCGCCCAGGTGGCGGTGCGGCACGGCTTCGGCTACCTGGTCGAGGGCCGCAGGCACAGCGAGCTGGAAGGCTCGTCGCGAGGGCGGCACCTGCGCGACATGCTCGACGAGCTCGGCCCGACGTTCGTAAAGTTCGGCCAGCTGCTCTCGACGCGGCCGGACGTCGTGCCGCCCGACATCGTCACCGAGCTCCGCAGCCTGCAGGACGATGTTCGCCCGTTCCCGTTCGCCGATGTCGAGCAGACGATTCGCGAGGATCTCGGCCAGCCGATCGAGCGCCTCTTCACCGAGTTCGACGAGACGCCCCTCGCGGCCGCGTCGATCGGCCAGGTGCATCGCGCGACGCTTCCGAACGGCCGTGACGTGGTCGTCAAGGTGCAGCGGCCGAACGCGCCGAAGCAGATCGAGGCCGACCTATCGCTCCTGTATCAGGCGGCGCGTCTCGCGAAGGAGCGCATCCGTGCGCTCGACTTCATCGATACGAGCGACATCGTCGACGAGTTCGCACGCTCGATCCGGCAGGAGCTCGACTACCGGATGGAGGGTCGCAACGCCGACGCGTTCCACAAGGACTTCGCCGGCCATCCGCACGTCGCGATCCCGCGGGTGTACTGGACGTACACGCGGTCGCGGGTGCTCACCCTCGAGCGGCTCGACGGCATCCAGCTCGCCGACCTCGACTTCGAGCACTGGTCGCCCGATCAGCGGCGCAAGCTCGCCTACCTGATCACCGAGACGTGGATGACGATGATCTTCCGCAACGGGTACTTCCACGGCGATCCGCACCCGGCGAACATCCTGGTGCTCGCGCCTGACCGCATCGGGCTCGTCGACTTCGGGCTCACCGGCAAGCTCACCGACGACGACATGTCGAAGTTGACGCGGCTCTTCATAGACGCCGCGTCGGAGAACATCGAGATGCTGCCGAAGCGGCTCGGCGATCTCGGCGTCCGCTATCCGAAGGAACGCGAGGAGCAGTTCGTCGCCGAGCTCCGGGAGATGTACTACCGGTACTACGGCGCGACGCTCCAGGAGATCGACCCGATCCAGGTCATCCGTGAAGCGTTCACGCTGATCTACACGATGAACCTGCGGCTTCCCACCCGCTTCGTGATGCTCGACAAGGCGATCGCGACGCTCGGGTCGGTCGGCGTCGAGCTGTACCCGGACTTCAACGTGTTCGAGGTCGCGAAGCCGTACGCGCGCGACCTGATGCTCGAGCGGTTCACGCCGCGCCGCATCGCAGCGCGAGCGCGGAGGGAGAGCTTCAAGCTGAGCATGATCGCGGCCGAACTGCCCCACCAGATCCACGACACACTGGAACAGGTACGGGACGGGCAGATCGAAGTCGGGTTCGTGCACAAAGGGCTCGACGACCTGCTCGCGAAGCTCGACACGCTCTTCAACCGGCTCGTGATCGCGCTGATCGTCACCGGCGGCCTGATCGGCTCGAGCCTGATCGGGATCTTCGCGAAGACAGGCCCGCACATCCTCGGCCTCCACATCGTCGCCGCGTTCGGGTTCTTCCTCTCGGCCGTGCTCGGCGTGTGGCTGCTCTGGGGTGTTGTCCGCTCCGGGCGGCTCTGAAAGACTCGCCGCACTGAGTCGTCGAATCTGGTCGATCGCGGGCGGGCTGGTCGTCGCCGCGGGAATCGCGGCCACGGTGCTGGCCCTGCACGGCTCGGGGTCGAGTCACCGGATCGTCTTCCAGGCGAAGGTCGACGGGCTGTACCAGCTGTTCACGATCAAGCCCGATGGAGGCGGGCTCAGGCAGATCACGCGTCTGGACATCGAGAAGAGCGGTGTTCCGGGCGCCGAGTTGCCGCGTTGGTCGCCTGACGGGAAGCTGATCCTGTTCACCTCGGACTATGCGGCGACGCCCAAGTCCGTGATCAGCTTGTTTACGATCAAGCCCGACGGATCCGGGCTCAAGCGACTGCCGCTCGCAACCGGCCTCTTCAACGGCGAAGGGACGTGGTCGCCGGACGGAAAGAACGTCGCCTACACCTTCGACGAGAGCAACGTCCCGGCGCATCCCCAGGGCATCGAGGTTGCGCAATCCGATGGGTCGTATCCGTATGCGCTCACGCGTACGGACAACCCCGCGACCGAGCTCGAGGGAAAGGCAGCCTGGTCGCCGTCGGGAACCTGGATCGCATTCACGGAGTACTTCGGTCAGGACCAGAGTCAGATCCTCAAAGTGCGGGATGTCGGTGGGAATCCGACGCCTTTGACCCCCTTCGACCTGAATGCTGACAACGCGCGGTGGTCGCCGGACGGAACGCGTGTCGTTTTCAACAGCCACGAGAGCGTCACGTCTGGAGGCACTGCGAACCTGTTCACGGTCAGCGCGGATGGCAAGGAGCTCGTTCAGATCACCCACTACCGCGGCGGACTTCGCGCCCGGACGGCAGCTTGGTCACCCGACGGGACCGAGATCATCTTCCAGCTGACAGGTACGCGCACCGACGGATCGCAGGTCGATCAGCTGTTCGTCATGGCCGCCGCCGGTGGACCGCCTCGTCAGCTGACGCACTTCCCGGTCGGGGCGCATCCTGCCCACGCCGACTGGCACTGAGGACGTTTCGTCGCAGAATCGTGCGAAAGGACGACTGGCCGCAGAGGTGCGGCCGGGCTAGCTTCGTCCTATGTCTGCAGCACTGCTCCTAGCCGCGACCGAGCCCGAGCTGGAGCGGCACCTGCCGGAGGACGGCTTTCGGCTCGTCCCGCCGAGCGGGCGGTTCGATCTCGTGCTCGCCGGCGACATCGACGACGTCGACCGGTTCGCGCAGCACGCGCCGGTGATCGTGATCGGCCGGGCGGAAGCCGACGCGGTCGACCGCGTCCACGCGTTTCGCAAGGGGTGCGACGACTACGTGCCGCGACCGTTCGATTACCAGGAGCTCGTCGAACGGATCCATGCGGTGCTGCGGCGCTCGCGGCCGGTGGCGCCGGAGGTGCTCGAGGCAGGGCCGGTGCGCATCGATACGCGCACGCGCGACGTGCGAGTGGGCGGGCAGCGGATCCACCTCTCGCAGAAGGAGTACGAGCTGCTCGTGCGGCTCGCGCGCGAGCCGGAGCGCGTCTTCACGAAGGCCGAGCTGCTCTACGACGTATGGGAGTACCGCGCGCCGGCGCGGACACGGACGCTCGACTCGCACGCGTCACGCCTGCGGCGCAAGCTCCGCGAAGCCGGAACGCGCGCGGCGCTCGTCGAGAACGTCTGGGGCGTGGGGTACCGCCTGCTCGGGGAGCTGCCGGAGCTGTGAATCCGCCGTAAGCGCGGGTCGGTGCCGACGTCCGCCGGGCTGCTTGCACCCTGCTGCCAGCGACAGTTTTCAGGAGATTCAAGTCACGCCGACTCCCTGCCGATCCGAGGAGGGCCGGGAATGAGCCTCGGTCGACGACATGAGCGATAAACGAATCGAATCTCCCACTGGTCTGCCGGGTGCCGGGCTCGCCCCGCCCAAGCCTCAGCTGTCGCTCGTGCGGATTCTCCTGCTCCTCATCGTCATCACGGGGTTTGGGCTCGGCGGCTGGCACTTCGCCACTCGCGGAACGCCGGCGGCCGACGCGAGATCGAACGCCGTCCCGGTGTACGCGCCCTACGTCGACGTGACGCAAACCCCGACGTACTCGTTCCAGCTGCCCTCGGCCAATCCGGTCTCTAGCGTCTACCTCGGGTTCGTCGTCAGTGACCCGGGTGCATCGTGCCGGCCGTCGTGGGGTGGGTACTACACGCTGTCGCAGGCGGAGCAGGCGCTCGATCTCGACTCGCGCACCGCGCAGCTCCGAAACGAGGGCGGGAGCGTGATGATCTCTTTCGGTGGGCGCGACAACAGCGAGCTCGCCGTCGGTTGCACCGACACGGACAGGCTCGTCGACGCGTACCTGGCGCCAATCGAGCGCTACCACGCCACCGGCGTCGATCTCGACCTCGAGGGGAACGCTCTGAACGACCCGATCGCGAACGAGAGGCGCGCGAAAGCGATGGCCTCGATCCAGCGGCGGTTCGCCGACCGGCACAAGTCCTTGCGGATCTGGTTGACGCTTCCGGTCGCTCGCAGCGGCTTGACTGCCGCGGGGATCGCGGCCGTCCGGGCGATGCTCGCTGCCCACGTCCAGGTCGCAGGCGTCAACGCAATGGCGATGAATTTCGGCAGCAGGACGACCTCTCGCGGTGCAATGACCGCTCTCGCCGAACAGTCCCTGAACGCCACGCACGTCCAAGTGCAGTCCCTATGGCGATCCGCAGGCCTCCCGAGCAGCGCTTCGTCCGGCTGGGGCCATGTTGGCGTGACCGTGATGATCGGTGTCAACGACACCGCGAACGAGCGCTTCACGACGACTGACGCAGCGGCGCTCACGTCGTTCGTCAGCCGGCACGGCATTCAACGCGTCTCGATCTGGTCTCTCAACCGCGACCGGCCGTGCGGCGGAGTGTTCCCCCGAGTCGGCGTCGTGTCGAACACCTGCAGCGGCGTGCTCCAGGCGCCGCTCGAGTTCACGCGGATCCTCGGTCGGCTGAGAGGGACGACGGTGGCGAGCAGCGCAGCCACCGTGGTCGCGCCGATGCCCGCGGCTGCCCGTCCGGTCGACGACCCAGCGACCAGCCCGTACCCGATCTGGCGCGCCGCTGCGGCGTACGACACCGGATACAAGGTTGTCTGGCAGCGGGTGATCTACCAGGCGGCGTGGTGGAGCCAGGGCACCCCGCCGGACGCCGCCGGCGCGGCGTCGGCGACCGGCCCCTGGCAGCCGATCGGCCCGGTGCCGCCGGGAAGTCATGCGGCGAAGGTCGTCCGGCTCGTTCACGGGGCGCTCCGGCGCTGGTCGCCGGACGGCGTCTATCGCCAAGGCGACCGTGTCACGTTCAACGGGCTGCCGTATGAGGCTCGCTGGTACACCCTCGGCGACCAGCCGGTGGACGACCTTCCCGCAGATCCGGGCGCGCCGTGGCGGCCGCTCTTCAAGTTCCCGAATGAGCCGGCCGCCGCCGGCACAGGGGTGGAGACAAAGTGATCGGACTGCGCAGGAACCGCGACGGAGTCCGCCGCCAGTGGGGCGCCGACTCGCACCGTGACCCGATGCCTGCAGTTCCGCGGATCGCGGGCGACTGGTCGATGGCGTTCGGCCGCGCCGCGGTGGTGTTCACCGTCGCGACATGGCTCGCGCTCGTCGTCACTGTGCTGAACAGCCAGGTGCTCGAGGGCGTCTCGGGCCGCGCAAGCGTCGTCGAGACGATCGGGTTCCTCGTCGCGGTCAGCTTCCTCGCAGCCTCGGCGACGGCGTACCTGTTTGCGCGGCTGGGGTTCTACTACCGGGCCCGACAGCACCGCCGAATGCCGAGGGCGATGATCGACTCGTTCTTCGCTGCCCACCGGCCAACCGTGACAGCGCTCGTGCCGTCCTACCAGGAGGAGCCGGGCGTCATCCTGATGACGCTGCTCTCGACGGCGCTCCAGGAGTACCCCGACCTTCGAGTCGTGTTGCTCGTCGACGATGCCCCGAACCCGCAGTATGTGGGGCCGCGGCAGCTGCTCGACGGCGCGCTCGCACTGCCCGGCGAAGTCGAGCGGCTCCTGTCCGAGCCCCGCCTGCGCTTCGACCGAGCGCTCGAGTGGTTCGAGGAAAACGTGGACCTCGACGGCGAGACGACCGCTGAAGACGTGCTCGCGCTCGCGCGCGAATACGAGCATGCGGCCGGATGGGTCCGGTCGCTCGGCGGGAACTACCGGGCTACGGACCACAATGAGCGCTTTTTTGCGACGCACGTGCTCGGCCAACTCGCCTCCGATCTTGCTCTAACGGGCGCGGCCCTCGGTGCGGCGGCACACGACGATCCGACGAAGCTGCCTCAGACTCGCCTGCATCAGCTCTACCGGCGCCTCGCCTGGACCTTCCGGGCCGAGATCTCGAGCTTCCAGCGCAAGCGGTTCACGTCGCTGTCGGCGGAGCCGAACAAGGCGATGAACCTGAACAGCTACATCGGGCTGATGGGCGAGAGCTACCGCGAGGTGCAGACGCCTGCCGGGCTGAACCTTGTGCCGGCCGAGCCCGGTGAGGAACACCATCTCGAGGTGCCGGATTCCGACTATGTGCTCACAATCGACGCCGACAGCGTGATCATGCCCGAGTACTGCCTGCGGCTCGTCTATCTCCTCGAGAGGGACGAGCACAGCAAGGTTGCTGTCGCGCAGTCCCCGTACAGCGCCTACCCGGGCGCAGCGACGCGGATCGAGCGGATCGCGGGCGCCACCACCGACCTCCAACACATCATCCACCAGGGGATGACCTACCACTCCGCGACGTTCTGGGTCGGAGCGAACGCGATCCTGCGCAAGCGCGCGCTCGACGATATCGAGCAGATCGAATACAAGGGCGAGTTCGTCATTCGTCGGTACATCTCGGACAGAACGGTCATCGAGGACACCGAGTCGAGCATCGACCTGGCCGCGCACGGCTGGACGCTGCACAACTACCCCGAGCGCCTGGCGTACAGCGCGACGCCGCCCGACTTTGGCTCGCTCTGCATCCAACGCCATCGCTGGGCCAACGGCGGCTTGCTGATCCTGCCGAACCTGTTGCGCGCCGTACGCGCCCGTCGGCGGCGCGGAGAGCGGACGAGCATCGGCGAGATGCTCCTGCGCCTGAACTACATGGGCTCGATCTTCTGGAGCTCACTCTTCGTCCTCTGCCTAATGGTGATCCCGTTCAACGCCCACCTGATCTCGCCGCTGACGTACGCGGTGGCCGCGCCGTACTTCATCGCGATGGCCGTCGACCTGCGCTATTGCGGCCACAAGCCACTGGATGCGGTGCGCATCTATGGCTTCAACCTGTTGCTTCTTCCCGTGAACCTCGCAGGCAGCCTCAGTTCGATCGTGCAGGCCCTCACGAGCGCGAAGGGAAAGTTCATTCGCACGCCAAAGGTGCGCGACCGCACGGTGCCGGCCTTTGTGTACGTCGTGCTGCCCTATCTCCTCGTCGCCTACTCCGCCTACACGTTCAAGCTCGCGTGGGAGCGCGACCTCTGGTCGAACGCGGCTTTCGCAGCCCTCAACGGTGTCCTCGGAACGTACGCGATCGTCGCGTTCATCGGGATCCGGAACTCGCTGGTCGACATCTGGGCGAACATCGTCTCGTGGCTGTACAAGCCGCAGAAGTTCAAGCCGACGCCGGCGCGAAGCGCCGCAGCCCTGGCCGCATCCGGGGACGACGTCGGCGACTGGGCTTTCGTCCTCTACATGGGCTTCGCTGACCGCCGCCGCCGCGCGCGCTATGCCCCTGATCTCTCTGAACCCGACCGGACGTCTCTTGTACTGCCGCTCTCCGCGCCGCTCGAGGCAAGAGACGCGATCGCACTCGGCTACGACACCGGCTCCGGCCCGACGTAGCGGGCGCTCGGGCGCAGGATCGCGTTGTTCGTCGTCTGCTCGACGATGTGCGCGGTCCAGCCGATCACGCGGCTCACGGCGAACGTCGGTGTGAAGAGCGCGCGCGGCAGGCCGATCGCATCGAGGACGATCGACGCGTAGAACTCGACGTTCGCGTAGAGCGGATGGTCGGGCCGGCGCTCGTGCAAGAGGCGTTCCGCCGTCTCCTCGACGTGTGCGGCGAACTCGAGGCGCTCGCTGCCGAGCTCTGCGGCGACCTCCTTCAGCATGACGTTCCGCGGGTCGGTGGTCCGGTAGACGGGATGGCCGAAGCCCATCAGCTTCTCGCCGCGCTCGAGCGCCTCGCGCAGCCACGCTTCTGCGCCGGCAGGCTCGCCGATCGCGTCGAGCATGTCGAGCACGCGTGACGGCGCGCCGCCGTGCAGCGGACCGGAGAGCGCGCCGATCGCGCTGACAACCGCCGCGCCGAGGTCGGCGCCGGTAGAGGTGATGACGCGC
>DATINO010000030.1:0-3280 GCA_035474195.1 Gaiellaceae bacterium | reverse complement strand
GTCGACGGCACTCGGCAACATCGCTGCCGAGCGCGCGCCGAGGCGCCTGCGCAACCCGATGCGCGCGGTCGCCGGCCTCGGCGCAGTCGTCGCCTCCGTGGAGACGTTCGGGTGGATGACGCGCAACCCGTCGCATCCGGTCGCGCGGCTCCTCGCAAAACCGGGCCACGAGTTGCAGCACCGCTTCGGGACGCGCGAGCCGACGACCGCGCAGCTCGAGGTCGCGGAGGCTGCGCTGCAGGCGTGCCTGGAGCTCGAGTCGTGATCACGACTCGCACGCGCCTCGACCCGAGCGTCTTCGACCTGCCGGTCGAGAAGATGCGCGCCGGCTGGTACACCGACGCGTACTTCAACCACACACGCGCCGCGCTGCTCGAAGACGGACGGCACCCGCACGTCGTGATGCAGGTCTTCCAGAAGAAGAACGCGTATCTCGGTGGCATGGACGAGGCGATCGCGATCCTGAAGCTCTGCGCCGACGGCTTCGACCAGCTGACCGTGCACGCACTCCGCGACGGCGACGAGCTCGAGCCGTACGAGACCGTGATGACGATCGAAGGCGACTACACGACCTTCGCGCATCTCGAGACCGTGTACCTCGGCGTGCTCGCGCGCCGGACGCTGATCACGACGAACACGGTCAGCGTCCTGCGCGCCGCGAACAGAAAGCCGGTCATCTTCATGCCGGCGCGGCACGATCACCATCGCGTGCAGACGGGCGACGGCTACGCGGCGTATGTCGCCGGGCAGATCGAAGGGGCCGAGATCGGCGTCACCACCGACGAGCAGGCGTCGTGGTGGGGTGGTCGCGGACTCGGGACGGTGCCGCACGCGCTGATCGCGGCCTACGGCGGGGACACCGTGCTCGCCGCCACCAAGTTCGCCGGGTGGGCGACACCCGACATGCGCCTCACCGTCCTCGTCGACTTCGACAACGACACCATCCGAACAGCGCTCGACGTCGCCGCCGCGCTCGGTCCCCGGCTGTGGGGCGTGCGGCTCGACACGTCCGAGTCGCTGGTCGACCGCTCGCTCTGGGGCGAGCTCGGCGACTTCACGCCGACGGGCGTCAACGAGCGGCTCGTCCGCAACCTGCGCGACGCGCTCGACGCCGCGGGCCACGACGCGGTTCGCATCGTCGTCTCCGGCGGCTTCACCGTCGACAAGATCCGCATGTTCGAGGAGCGCGGCGTCCCGGTCGACGCGTACGGCGTCGGCTCGTCGCTGATCCGCGGCTCGAACGACTTCACCGCCGACATCGTCGTCACCGACGGCGAGCCGTCGGCGAAGGTCGGGCGCCGCCTGCGGCCGAACCCGCGGCTGGAGCTCGTCACGTGAAACGGCTGCTGTGGGACGTCGATACGCAGGTCGACTTCGTCGACGCGGACGGCAAGCTCGCGGTGCCGGGCGCCGAAGCGCGCGTGCCGGCGATGGGCCGCCTCGTCGAGTGGGCGCGGCGCGAAGGCATCCCGCACATCGCGTCGGCGGACGACCACGAGCTGACCGACCCCGAGATCTCGGAGTCGCCCGACTACGCCGACACGTTCCCGCCGCACTGCCTGCGGGGCACGCGCGGCGCGGCCAAGATTCCGGAGACGGCGCAGGCCGATCCTGTGCCGCTCGGCGGGACGGAGGTTCCGGAGGAGTGGCTGTGCGGACGCGAGTTCCTGATCCACAAGAAGGACTTCGACGTGTTCACGAACCCGAACGCGGAGCGGCTGCTGAAGCATTTCGAGCCGGACGAGATCGTGCTCTTCGGGGTCGCGACCGACATCTGCGACGACGCCGCGATCAAGGGACTGCGCAAGCGCGGCTACGACGTCACGTTCGTCGAGGACGCGTCGTGCGGCATCGACGACGAGCGGTCACGCGCCTGCATCGTCGACTGGCAGGGCGGCGGCGTGCGGATCGCGACCGTCGACGACGTCGTCTCGTGATCGGAAGCATCCACCACGTCGGGATAGCGGTCGACGATCTCGAGACCGCGATCGCCCGCTGGACGGCGCTTTTCGGTGCGACGCTCGAGCACCGCGAGCATGTCGAGGACCAGGGGGTCGAGGCGGCTTCGCTGCGGATCGGCAGCTCCCGCATCGAGCTGCTCGCCCCGCTCGGCGACGACACGCCCGTCGGCAGGTTCCTGGCGAAGCGCGGTCCGGGAGTCCACCACGTCGCTTTCGAGACCGCGGACGTCGGCGCCGAGCTCTCCCGGCTGCGGGCCGACGGGGTCGAGCTGATCGACGAGACACCGCGGCGCGGGATGTTCGGCCTTCAGGTCGGGTTCGTCCACCCTGAGGCGACCGGCGGAGTTCTGGCAGAGTTCGTCGGCGATGAGTGACAACGACCGCATCCGGATCGAGATCGCCTTCGACCAGCAGGTGCTCTCCGTGCTCGTACCCCAGATGACCGCCGACGACCTCGACCGGGTGCTCGCCTCGGGTGAGGACTCGACCTTCTCCTTCGAGGCCGACGATGGGCGGTACTCGATCCTCCTGCGCCGCGTGGTGTACGTGAAGCGGTTCGCGCGCGAGAGCCGCGTCGGTTTCGGCGCCGCTGCCTGATCCCTGGTTACGCGACCTCGGAGCCGGGGCACGAACGCAGAGCGACGATGTCCGAGGCAACCGCCCAGAAGAAGGAGAGCGAGACCAAGCGCGTCCGCGCGCTCGTCGACCAGGCCCAGCAGGGTGACCGTAACGCGCTCGAAGAGCTCTACCTGATCCATTTCGACCGGATCTACGGGTATCTCCACGTCAGCGTCGGCAACCGCCACGACGCCGAGGACCTGACGACGCAGACGTTCCTCAAGATGCTCGAGTCGATCGGGAAGTTCCGCTGGCAATCCGCTCCGTTCTCGGCGTGGCTGTTCCGGATCGCGCACAACCTGGCGATGGACCACTTCCGCGCGTCGAAGCGCTGGCAGCCGGAGGAGGAGGTGCCGGAGCCGCCGCCCGACGAGTCCACGTCGGCAGAGGCCGGCGCGTTCGAATCGATCGGGCAGAAGTCGATGCTCGAGCTGATCGAGGATCTGTCCGCCGAGCAGCAGCAGGTGCTGACGTTGAAGTTCGTGTTCAACTTCGCGAACGCCGAGGCGGCGACGATCCTCGGCAAGACCGAGGGCGCGATCAAGTCGCTCCAGCACCGGGCGCTCGTCTCGCTGCAGAAGCAGCTCGAGAAGCGCGAAGCGTCGTAGGTACCGTACGGCGCCGTGGCTCTGGAGGTCGGGATCGTCGGCCCGTCGGGCAGCGGGAAGACGTCGCTCTTCACCGCGCTGACGAAGGCGGGT
>DATINO010000029.1:0-15065 GCA_035474195.1 Gaiellaceae bacterium | reverse complement strand
GACTCCGGTCAGGCCCAGAGACACGAAGATCGGGGTGTGGTTGTTCCTCCGGAAGGTGTTGCCGACGATCTGCGTGTTGTCGCCGTCGTCGAGCTCGAAGCCGAGGTCACTCGAGCTGTCGATCACGTTGTTGCGGTACGTGTTCGGGCCGTTGCTGCCGAGCTGGCGGATTCCCTGGTGGTTGGTGTCGGCGTACGGGACACCGGTTCGGGAGGCTCCGATGAAGTTGCCCTCCATCGTGTTCCCGCCAGCCTGGATGAGCAGCCCGACGTCGCCGAGAGCCGCGAGGACGTTGCCCGCCGCCACCGTCGCGCCACCGATCTCGTTTCCGGACGCCGCCGAGTCGATCTGGATCCCGGTATCCCCGTCGGGAATGTCGATGGACTCGTCAGCGGTCGTGCCGACTGAGTTCCCGGCCACCGTGTTGTTCGTCGTACCGCTGAGATCGATCCCCTGCTGAAACGCCCAGATATGGTTGCCCGCCCCCGGAGCACCGATCGTGTTCGTGTCGCCACCCGTCACCTGGATCCCGACGCCGGTTCCGGGGCCGCTCGGGGCGGTGTTCCCGGTCGTGTCGAGGCCGATGTAGTTGCCCTCGACGACGTTGCTGCCGGGCGAACCGATGGCGATGCCCTGGACCGACGTGATCACGTTCCGGTCGGCGGCGGTCGTGCCTCCGATCGTGTTGCGGCCCGAGTCGTTGAGCTGGATGCCGTTCGGATCGTCGAGGCTCGTGAGCCCGTCGGGCTCGATCCCGATCCAGTTGCCGACGACCTTGTTTTCGCCGTTCGATCCGAGCACGAGCTGTGTGTTGAACCCGTGGATGATCAGCCCGCGGATCGTGGACGACCCGGCCGTCACGTCGAGGCCGGTGCCGACGGCCAGGACCGGGTTTGGAGGAGTTGGATCCGCGACAACCGAAGAAGTGATCTCGACGCCGGGCGTCACTCCGAGGTTGCTGCCGTCAATCGTGATCGGGCTCGTGATCGCCGGGAGGTCGCCGAGCCCGCCGCCGCTCTCATCGATCGTGATCTTCGGGATGCCCGGCCCCGCCAGATCGAAGACGATCGTGTTGTGGCCTCCGAGCGCGTTGGCGGCGTTGATGGCCTCGCGAAGGGTGCATTCGCTGGCGTTGCAGGCGTGCGAGGCATCGTCCACCGGCGAGTTGACCGTGAAGGTCGTCCCCGGGCCGCCCGAGATCGTCTGGCACGCACTGAATTCGCTCGTGCCGCCTGGGGTGGTGACCGTCGCCGTCATAACGGTGGCATTCGGGTCGGGATTCGCACCGGACGTCTGGACGTCGACGCTTCCGCCCTGGACGGATGTCGAGATCGACTTGAAGAGCGTCTGACCGACGCCTCCAGGCTCGCAGCTATCGCTCACGAAGAGCTCGACCGTCGCGGGCGCGTTGTCCGGATCCGAAAGCCCGGGCGCTTCGATGACCGCGGAGATGCTGCCGCTCGCCTGGGTCGCCGAGACGACGCTGATCGGACTCGGAGTCTCGTTGATCGCGCTCTTGTCGATGCCCTTGCCGTTGGAGACGATCGAGTTCCCGAGGATCGTGACGCCGTCGGTGTCCACCTCGATAGCAGCGCCGGTGTTGTACGACATGGTGTTCCCGACGAAGCCGCTGCTCGTCCCGACCACTCCGGTCGAGAACGTTCGCACGCCGGTGCCGTTCCCGTAGTGGACGTTGCTGCCGATGACGCCGATCTGGTTCGCCGTCACGGCGAACCCCGGCGAGTTCGCGTCGATCGAGACGGCGGCCCCCGAATGGCCACCGATGTCGTTGCGGAGAATCGTGGTGTTCGGCGCGTAGACGAGATCGATGCCGTCCTGTGCAGCCGTCGCTGCCCCGGGGACGCCGATGGCCACGGAGCCAACATTCGTGTTGTAGACGTTGTTCCCGGATGCGAGCTGGCCCGCCGCGCCGGTGATCGCGATTTCCGAGACGCTGTTCTTGGAGATGTTGTTGGTGTCGGCGGTCGACTGATTGTTCAGGCCGATCGAGTTACCGGAGGCCTGCTTGACCTCGACGCCGATCTTGTTACCGCTGAACGTGTCGGCGTGAAGGGTGTTGTCGTCAGAGACGATCGATACACCCGGCCCGTCCGTGAACCCCATCACGGTCAGGTTTGCGAGCTTGCTCGCGTCGCTTCCGGCACCAAGGTCGAGCCCCGCCCCAATCCCCGGGCCGCCGACGATCGTCACGTGACCGCTGCTGCCGGTAGCTCCGTCGATTGCGACCGGCTCCACGATCGAGGGAAGAAGACCGGCGATCTGGATCGTTCCGATGCTCCCGGTGAAGCCGATGTCCCCGCCGCTGTTTGCGTTCGCACGGGTGATCGCGTCGCGCAGCGAGCACGGATTCGAGTCGCCGAGGGCGCACGTCGACGTGGCATTCGTCGAATCGTCCCCGACGTTGACTTCGTACGGCCCTCCGGCGAACGCCTGCGGAACGAGGACCGCGGCGAGGAGAACCGTCGCCCCGACGACGGCAAGCCGACGCATCACAGGTGCTGGCCCTGGTGCCGCAACTCCCCCTCCATCCTCATCCCCCCACGGACAGTAGGTTGAGGGAGACGCCAATACAAGGGGTGGCTAGAAGATCTCGGCGCACCACGGCTGAACCGAGGTGCGGAAGAGCGCGTCCGCCCGTTCCACGGCGCCGTTCACGAGCTCGGTCGCGCGGAGGCTCCGCACGAGATCGGCGAACGAGAAGCCGCCCAGATAGACGGATCCGAGACCGGTGATGTCGAGCTCCAGCTCGGCGGCCGCGTTCGTCCGCTCCGCCCCGCGCGCACCGAGCCGCCAACGCCCTGCGTTCTCGGGCAGGAACGCGTCCGTCAGCTCGACGACGACCTGCGTGTCGCCTTCGTAGCTGCGGGCGGCGAGCGCCGCCTCCACGTCGATCAGCCGCAGCCAGATCCCGTCGCCCACCTCGAACCGCATGCGGCGCGGCTCGGCGAGGAGCAGGAAGAGCGGATGGTCGAGCGGCAGGACGCCGGCGTGGAATTCCGACGTCCAGTCGAAGTCGAGCAGCCAGCGCCACAGCTCGCGGGTCGCCTCCGGCGTCGGCGCGACCGCCTCGACCACGGTCACGTTGCCGGCCGACGAGCCGTGCGCCCAATCCTGGTTCACGGTGTAGATCGCGTATCCGGCCGGCTCGCCGTCGAGCTCGAGCAACGCCAGCCGCTTCGGCGTTTTCGGCGCGTACGGGCTCGGCACGAGCCGGCGGCCCTCCCACCACGCCGTCGTCCGGCTGAAGAGCCCGGGCCGTTGCGCGAACATCTGCTCGTAGAGCGGCGGGAACGTTCGCGACGCCTCCTCGACGTCGACGAGGCGAACGGTGCCGCACGTCTCGAACGGCTGCGCAAACGCGGTGCGCTCGCGCGCCAGCCGCATCTCGCCTGTCAAGGCAGCGAGCCCGTAGCCGAAGCGCGGATAGATCGTCGACTCCGATGCCCAGAGATACGCAGCCGGCTCGCCTCGAGCACGGCAATCCGCGAGCTGCTCGCGCATCAGCCCGGTGAGCACACCGCGACGCCGGTGAGTCGGCAGCACACCGACGACGGTCAACCCGCCGCACGGGATGGAGCCGCCCGGCACCGACATCCGGAAAGTGAGCGTCCCCGCACCACCGACGATCCGGTCGCCGTCCCACGCGGCGTGCATGCGCTCGATCTCGAGCCGCTGCGTGAACCGCCCGGTGGATTCGAGGTCGTTGTCGTCGCCGAAGTAGTGGCCGATCCCGTTGAGGGCGTCGCGCACTTCCTCGACCGAGCGGCACGGCCGGATCTCGATGCCCATGCGGCTGAGGCTAGACGAGCCTGTGCACCGAGGAGGTGCCGAGCACCTTGCCGGCGGCGTCGAGCGCCGTCAACGCGACGTATCCCTTGCGGTTGCCGAGGCGCAGGATCGTCTCGAAGCCGGTCCGGCGCGCAGTCGCGACCGGGTGGAGCGCTGTCCGTCGCGAACCCACGTCGGCTCGCCATTTCGCAACCTCGGTGGCGCCGTTCCAGCTGACGTGCGCGAACGCACCGCCCGCGTCACGCGTGATCGCGACCCTGGGCGATTCCGCGGGACGGCCGACCCACGGAGCGCGGAAGGCGCGGTAGGTGACGCTCCCGTCTGCGAGGGTCGCATCGAAGCGAACGGTGCCGTCCGGCGCGAATTCGGTGAAGGCGCCGGCGGTTCCCCAGCCGACGAACGCACCGCCGTCGGGAAGCTGCTCGAGGTTCCCCATCGCCCACGCGACGCGCGGACGATCGGGCTGGTACTCCGCGACGAGGCGTGCGGTCTTCGCACTCATGTCGAGAGCCAGGCGGATCGGCCGCGCATTCGTAGTCGCGGTCGGCGCGGCGGCGTTGTTGTCGAAGATCGTCAGCGTCCCGTCTGCGTGCCGCCGCACGTCGTGCTGGAACGAGAACTCGGCGCCCGGGACGATCGTGAAGTCGCTGTGCTTGCCGCCGAGCCGCCAGAGGATCGCGCCCGTCTGCCGGTGCACCTTGTAGACCGTCCACGTGTGACGGGCGGACACGAGCAGATGGCCGTCGATGTCGACGCCGACCGAGTTCAGGTGGAAGTAGTCGGCGACGTCGTTCTTCACGCTCGGGAGAAGCGACTCGTCGAGCCCGACGTGCGCCGAGCTGCGCCATTCCGTCAGCACCTTGCCGGTCGGGACGTCGATCTCCTGGATCACCCCCTCGGTCAACTGGCCGTTCGCCGAGCCGCCGACCGGCGTGAGGTCGAACGGGATGTTCGAGTAGATGGTGATCAGGGCGGTGCCGCGGGACGTGAGCAGGAACTCGTGCAGGTCGCCGTGCTCGCCGTGGCCCGCCTTGACGCGCGCGAACTCGCGGTAGCTCTGGTCGGCGACGATGAAGTCGCCGCCGTAGCCGCCGAGCACGTCGCCCTCGTACCAGGTGATCACCGGCTCGCCCTTGTACTTCTGCACGCGCAGGTTCATCGCGGTCTTCGTCGACTCCGGCTTGAACCAGATCGGCTGACCGAGCCCGTCGAGGATCAGCGCGCCGTAGTTCGGGCCTGCCTTACCGGTGATCTGGAACGGCGCGACGAAGATGTGACCGGCCGACGCGGTCTCGGACGCGGTGCTGACCGCGACGACCGGCGGACGCAGGTCAGGCCGCGAGACGAACCGGTGCAGGGCGACGAGCGTCGGTGCCGCGCGCGCTTCCGGTATCAGCTTCGCGCCACCGGCGAGCGCAAGAGCGCCGGCGAGGAACCCCCGCCTCGAGAGAGCTGGCTCCGGCAGCACCCGGCGATTCAATCACGCGGAGTCGCTGACATAGATACTCCGCCGCTGGCGGTTTCGATCGACGACGCCCGCGCGATCGCCTTGTCGATGCCGGAAGCGGTCGAGCAGGATCAGCGAAGAGGTGTCTGACACCTGAGGCGTCAGACACCCATCCGTTACCCCACTCGCTGAAGCGGCGCGTACTCGAGCATGAGCCGTCGCTCGTTGCCGTCCTCGAAGCGCACGGTGACGACGCCGCCTGCTTCGATGCGCGTGACGATCCCGGTGCCGAGCGTCTCGTGCCGCACCGTGTCGCCGGTCGAGAGATCCGGGACGTCCTGACGAGGCGCGAACTCGCGCTGCACCGCCTGCCGCCCGTAGCCGGCCCACGACGCCGGGCGCAGCCGCTCGCGCTCCACCCCGAGGTTCGGCAGCTCGTCGAGGCACCGCGACGGCAGGTTGGCGTCGTAGCGCCCGTAGAGGTTGCGTCGCATCGCGTGCGTCAGCGTCAGCCGCTCCTGCGCGCGCGTCATGCCGACGTAGCAGAGTCGCCGTTCCTCCTCGAGCGTGTTCTCCTCGATCGAGCGCGAGTGCGGGAAGATCCCCTCCTCCATCCCGATCATGAACACCGCGCGGAACTCGAGCCCTTTCGCGGTGTGCAGCGTCATCAGCGTGACGAGGCCACCTTCGTCCGGGTCGTCGCGGATCGCGTCCTGATCCGAGTACAGCGAGATCTCCTGCAGGAAGCCGGACAGCGTGCGCTCCTCGGCGCCGCTGCTGTCGTACTCGCGCACGACGCCGACGAGCTCTTCGAGGTTCTCGATGCGTCCGCGCGCCTCGATCGTCCGCTCCGCTTCGAGCGCCTCGAGGTAGCCGGTGCGCTCGAGCACCGCTTCGAGGATGTCGGCGACATTCGCGTCGGTGGCGGTCGCCATCAACGACTGCATGACGTTCCTGAACGCCGTCACGGCGCGCACCGCGGCGGCCCCGAGGCCTGCCTCCTCGGCGCGTCCCATCGCGTCCCACAGCGTCAGCTCGAGCCCGGCCGCATACGCCTGCAGGCGGGTCAGCGACGTGTCGCCGATCCCGCGCCGCGGCCGGTTCGCGACGCGCAGCAGCGAGACGAGGTCGTACGGGTTGTCGACGACCTGCAGGTACGCGATCGCATCCTTGATCTCGGCGCGCTCGTAGAACCGTGGGCCGCCGATCACCTGGTAGCCGACACCCTGCCGGACGAGCACGTCTTCGAGGACGCGGCTCTGCGCATTCGTGCGGTAGACGACGGCGATCTCGCGGCCGCTGTAGCCCTCTTCGACGCAGCGCGCGATCTCGGCGGCGACGAACCGTGCCTCACCGTGCTCGTCCTCGGTCTCGACGACGTGCACGAGCTCGCCCTCACCGAGATCCGACCAGAGGTTCTTCTCCTTGCGCTCGCGGTTGTGCGAGATCACCTCGTTCGCCGCGGTGAGGATCGCGTTCGTCGAGCGATAGTTCTGCTCGAGCGGGATCACCTTCGTGTCCGGGAAGTCGTGCTCGAACTCGAGAATGTTGCGGATGTCGGCGGACCGGAAGCTGTAGATCGAATTGTGGGTGACGACGCCGTTTGCGATGAAGTTGTGCGTCCGCTCGACATTCAGGTCGTAGACAGTCGTATCGAGATCGACTTCCTCGACCGTGTCGACGACATCGAAGCCGCCATCGTCCGTGAACATCACCATTCCCGAGCGGATCGCGGAAGCGGGCATGAACGGAAGTGAGTTCCGCTCCTTCCCGAGCGCGCCGTCGGACGAGGCGATTCGCGCCGTGTACCGGATCGAGACCTCGAGCGCACGGGCGATGCGGTCGACAATGTCGTTGATCCGGGCGAGATCCGCGCTGGCGGTCTCAAACCGCCAGCCCGTGGAGCCCTTGTACGCGGGTCGCAACGAGAGCCCGAGCCCCTCCAGAATCCGCCGGCCTTCCTCGTCGTATCCGAACAGGCTGATGCGATGAAGCGGCTTCCCCGCGCGAACATCTCCGCACAGGCAGACAGTCAACCGGCGGCGAACGCGCGCTCCGACGGTCGTGGTCGCCGAGCTGAAGTGCGGGTGCGCGAAGTGCAGTCCGTGATCGCCCAGCAGGTCAACGGCAGCACCTTCCGTTTGCGCCTCGCGGTACACGCGGTTCAACAGCTCCTGGTTCGCCACAACACTGTTCCGCGCGTTGAGCCGAGCGCCGGGCCTTGCGACGAACGGCAACGTCGGAAGCCCGTAGCGGAGTGAGAGCAGCGTCTCGGAGAGCCGCGCCTCGGCCTCGCTCTCGTGAACGCCGATCACCCACGCGGCATCCGCGTGTTCACCGTTGAGCCGGACAGCCGGGCCTGCCAGCGTCTGGGAGCGTCCGTTCGTGTAGGTGCGCGAAGTCCCGACGCGGAACCCGACGTCGCTCTTCCACATCAGATAGGTCATGTGCAGCTGCGGTGTTCGACCGACCTTGAAGCCGGCAAAGTGCGTGTGCTCGGGTGTCGAGACGATCTTCCGACCGCTACGCAGCGTGATCGAGATCCCCTCCGTCGCGTGCGACTCGTGGACGTGCGTCACGCGGGCGGGAGCGAAGCGGCCGCTGCCGTAGCCAGACATGACCTCGTCACCCACGCGCACGTCTTCAATGGGCTTGCGCGTCCCGTCTCCCATCGTAACGAGCGTGCCCGCGACCAGGCACTGGTCCGGGTCTCCTACCACCATCAGGTTCTGGTGATCCTGCGCCAGCAGCTTCAGCAGCACGTACTGCGCGTGATTCGTGTCCTGGTACTCGTCGACGAGCACGTAGCGGAACGACTTCGCCCATTTCTCGCGCGCCTCGGGAAACCGTTGCAGCACATTGACGGTGAGCATGAGCATGTCGTCGAAGTCGACGGCGTTCGATGCGAACAGCCGCCGCTGGTAGAGCTCGTACACGTCGGCGACCGTCTGGTCGTAGAAGCTCGCGACGCGCGACGCGTAGTCGGCCGGGCCGATCAGCTGGTTCTTGGCGTTCGAGATCTGCGCGTGGATGCCGCGCGGGACGAACCGCTTCGGGTCGCGCTCGAGCTCCTCGAGGCACGCTTTCACGAGCCGCACCTGGTCGGCCTGGTCGTAGATCGTGAAGCTCGAGCGGTAGCCGAGCCGCTCCGCCTCGCGGCGCAGGATGCGGCCGCACGCGGCGTGGAAGGTCATGATCCAGATCGCCCGCGCGACCGGGCCGAGCGTCCGCTCGACACGTTCCTTCATCTCACCCGCGGCCTTGTTCGTGAACGTGATCGCCAGGATCTCGTTGGGCTTCACGCCCTGGGTCGCGAGCAGATGCGCGACGCGATGCGTCAGGACACGCGTCTTCCCGGAGCCCGCGCCGGCGATCACGAGCAGCGGCCCCTCGGTCGTCAAAACGGCCTCTCGCTGTGCCGGATTCAGGTCCGCGAGGTAGCTCTGGGGCTCGATTGCCGCCACCCCCCGAGGGTAGCGCGCTGCTCGAGCGCGGGATCTCAGAGCGGGAACGGCTTCTTCGCCAGGGCCGCGAGCACCTGCGAGGTGACCCACACCGGCGTGGCCGCGTACCTGGCCGAGTAGCGGTAACTGCCGTCGGCCCGCTTGAGCTTCGCGAGGTAGGCGAACGCGGTTCGGGGCGGCGTCGCGCCGGCAGCGACGAGACCCTGGATCGCCCAGGCCGTCGATTGCGCGTCGGAGCCGCGGCCGTGCGTGAGCTCGAAGCCGCCGTCGCGATTCTGGAACGTGCGCAGGAAGCGCACAGCACGCGTGACGGAAGCTCCGTGCACGTGCGCGACGCGCAGCGCCTCCAGTGCAGCTGCCGTGTCGTTCGAGTCGGGCTGTCCGCCGATTCCCCAGGCGAAGCCGCCGCTCTTCGCCTGGTGGGCGAGGATGAAGCGGGTTGTCGCGCGCGACGAGCGCCCGAGTGCGAGCACGGCCCAGTACGTGGAGTTGAGCGTCGGCCCGATCTGACCGCTCGGACGCGGCACGAGCTTCGCGAGCAGCGTCTCGCTGCGTTCGCCGAGCGATTCCTCGGCGAGCGCGACGAGCGCGATGTCGGTGGTGGCGGTGAGACTCGCCTCCTGTGACTCGAGGTAGGTGAGCGAGCCCGGGGCGTTTGCGCCGACGGCGCGAAGGCCGAGGACGGCCCACGAGGTGAGGAGCGCGTCCGTCGTCCCGCCCGTTTCCGCGAAGCCGCCGTTCGCTCCGTGCGACTGCACGAACGCGACGGGCGACGTCGCCGCGAGCAGTGCTGCGGCGACGAGGGCGGCTACGCCCACACGACCACCGTCCGCAGCCGCGAGGCGTAGCGATCGAGCATGCGCCGCAACTCGGGACCGGCGGCGAGCGCGATCACGACGTTGCCGGCCGCGTGCGCGGCGTCGAACCACAACCCACGACCGACGACGACGGCAAGCGAGGACGGCGTGTGCGGCGCGAAGCCGTACCAGAGCCAGACGTCCATCATCACGCTGAAGCCGAAGCCGAGCACGGCCGCGACGGCGGCGAGCGCCCAGCGGTTGCGGAGCATCGGCGCGAGCAGCGCTCCGATCGCGCCGCACGCGCCCCAGCCGAGCATCTGCTGCGGCGTCCAGATGCCCTGGCCGAGAAAGAAGTTCGAGACGAAGGCCGCGAGTGCCCCGGTCGCGACGCCCGCTCGCATCCCGAGCGCCGCACCCGCGACGATCGCGATCACGGTCACCGGCTGCACGCCGGGGATCGCGGTGAACAGCACGCGCCCGGCCGCCGCAGCTGCGGCCAGCGTCGCGACGAGCGCGAGCTCGCGCGTCGAGTCGGTCCCTGCCTCGAACCAGGCGATGCCCGCCGCGACGAGAGCCGCAGCCCCGAGCCCGGTCGCGAGTGCACCGTCATCGACCACCAGCGCGGCCACGAGAAGCGCGACGGCGATCAGCACGAGCCTACGCACGGATTCCCTCCCGCACGTCGAGCGTGATGATCCGGTCGGCCACGCGTTCCGCCCACGGCACGTCGTGCGTCACGACGACGGTGCCGCGCGTGGGCGCCTCCGACCGCAGGATGCGCGCGAGCGCCTCCTTGCGCTCGGGGTCGACGCCACGCGTTGGCTCGTCGAGCACGAGCAGCTCCGGCTCGAGCGCGAGCACGGACGCGAGTGCGAGCCGCTCGCGCTCGCCCGAGGAGAGGTCGCGTGGGTGGCGTCCGGCAAGGTCGCTGAGATCGACCTTCGCGAGCGCCGCGCGGGCACGTGCCTCCCCTGCACCGAGCGCGACCTCGTCGAGCACGCGCTCCGTCACCACGTGGCGGCCCGGATCCTGGGCGAGGTAGGCCGCCGATCCGTGCGTCGCCTCGCCCTGGTCGGGCGCGAGCAGCCCGCACGCGATCAACGCAAGCGTCGTCTTGCCCGCGCCGTTCGGCCCGGTGAGCGCCACGATCTCGCCGCGCGCGACCGCTAGCGAGACGCGGTCGAGAACCCGCGACTCGCCATACGAGAACGAGACCGAGCGCACGTCGCACACGAGGTCCGGCGTGTGCGGCAGGTAGAGCGGGCGATGCTGGGCCAGCCACGCGACCGCCTCGTCGCGCGGCGCGTCGAGCACCACGCGGCCGAGATCCATGAAGAGGACGCGATGCACATGCGCGAGTGGACGCGCGGGGCGCTGCTCCGAGACGACGACCGTGCAGTGGAGCTGCTCGACCACGTCGAAGAACGCGTCGGCCGCCGCCGGGTCGATCTGCGAGGTCGGCTCGTCGAGGAGGAGAAGCCTCGGCTTGAGCGCGAGCGCGGACGCGAGCGCGACCCGTTGCAGCTCGCCGCCGGACAGCTCGGCGGTGCGGCGCTCGGCCAGGTGCCCCGCGCCGACCAGCTGCAGCGCCTCGTCGACGCTCGCCCAGATGTCCGCCGGTGAACTGCCGAAGTTCTCGAGGCCGAACGCGACCTCGTTCGCCACCTGTGCCATCACGATCTGGTCCTCCGGATCCTGGAAGACGGTGGCGACGTCTCCGGCAAGCTCGGCCGGGCGCGTCTCGCGTGTGTCGCGCCCCGCCACGACGACGCGCCCCGAAAACGTGCCGCCGTGGAAGTGCGGCACCAGCCCGGCGAGCGCGCGCAGCAGACTCGACTTGCCTGATCCCGAAGGCCCGAGCAACGCGACGCGTTCTCCTTCCTCGATGTGCAGCGATACGTCGCGCAGCACCGGCTCGCCTCCGGAGTACGCGAAGCGAAGTCCGTCGACGGCGACTAGAGCCACAGCGCACCGATCACGACGATCGCCGGCGCGGCAGCGAGCGCGAAGCGATCCCGGACGCGCCACGGCGAACGCGGTGCCCGTGTCGCGCCGGCACGACCGTAGCCGCGCGCCTCCATCGCCTCGGCCAGGTTGAGCCCGCGTTCGAGAGAGCCTGCGAGCAGCGGTGAGAGCAGCCTCACCGGGCTGAGCTGCACCTGCCGGCCGCGCAAGGCCAGTCGCAGGTCGCGCGCGTCGCGTTCGAGCACGGGGACGAGGCGCGTCGCAAGCGCGACGGCCAGCGTCGACCTGCGAGCCCAGCCGGCCGCGGTCAGCAGCCGGTCGTGGTCGAGGAGCAGCGCATACACGGCGAAGGCAAGCCCGACCGCCGTCAGGCGCAGTCCCTGGAAGAGCCCGTTGCGCAGCTCCTCGGTACGGATGTCGAGGGGCCCGACGACCGGGATCGTCGGTCCGGTCCACAGCACGTGCGTGCCGATCACCTCGACGAACGGCGTGATCAGGAAGACGGTGAGCCCCGTGATCAGGGTGCCGAGCAGGTACGGCCAGCGGCGCTGCGCCGGCGCACGCCACGCGGCCAGGAGCAGGAGCGCGCAGATCGCAGCCACGGAGAGCGTGTGCGACGCGAGCAAGGCGGCGACGGCGAGAGCGGCGAGCACCGCGGCTGCGGGCACGGAGCTCAAAAGCGGTACCTCAAGGCGCGCTCGTCGGCCGCGAGCCTCGTGGCGATCCCGACACCGAGCTCGAGGACGTAGCCCTTCCCGGACCTGCGGATCGCGACATGATCCGGGGCATATGCGGCCCGGATGAGGACCGAGCTCCGAGTTGGAACGCTCGGATCGACCACCCCATGCACCTGGCGCGCGATCCGGCGCGCGAGCGCGACGTCGCCGGCGACGACGCCGGTCGGGCCGCCGTCGACGAACGGGTGCGGGTACGCGCCGGCGACCACGGGGATGCTCATCGTGCTCGGCGTCCAGTGGCGGAAGTCCCACCAGAGGACATCGCCCGGCTCGATGCGCACCTCGGCCGCGCTGCGGCCGCCTTCGATCCCGTCGACGAAGAAGAACCAATCGCGCTGGCCGCTCAGTGACCCGTCGACGCCGTCGATCGACTGCACGTACCGGCCCCCATATCGGGTCGTCACCTTCAGCTTCCGCTCGACCGCCTGGATGCCGTCGACCCCGGCGGGGATCGGGCCCGTGTACATCACCTGCGCACCGCGGTTCTGCGTCACCCACAGCGTCGCCCTGCCGTGCTCGCGCCCACCCCCGCCGCAACCGGCGAGGACGAGCGCGAGCAGAAGGACGATCGAGCGTCTCACGCCACGGCGTTCGAGCGGACCGCACCGGTCGCGGTCGCACGGATCAGCAAACCGGCGTGCTTCCCGGGACAGAAGTTGGCGCCGTACATCGCGGACACCGTCTTTTTGGAGCCGATGTGCCACTGCACGCCGGAGACGGACGTCGCTTTGCCGGTGTCGTCGTACGCGGTCGCGACATAGCAGCCTTTCTTCGTCGCCGCCTTCACGCTCAGCGTCGGCGGGCCGCCCGTCGGGCCGAACGCGGCGAAGTACCAGAGCACGCGATCGCCGTCCTTCAGCTGCACCTGGTCGGCACCGACCGGCGGTGAGGCGTCGTCCACCTTGAACACCCAGCCGCTCGACGCGTCACCGCCGTAGAGACCGACCTGGTCGACGTACGGGCCGAAGCTCGTCGTCGTGACGTGGTAGTACAGCTCGCCGAGCAACGAGGCCTGTTGAAGTGCCTCCATCGCCGTCGCTGCGGTGACGGTGACCTCGGTCGGACCGTAGAGCGTGCGTGTCTTGCCTTCGACGCGCACCTTGACGGTCGCGGCGTACGCCGTGGCAGGCAGGACGAGCAGGAGAAGCACGAGCAGTGTGAGCCGTCTGGCCACGAATCCTCCTTCCGCGAGGGGTTCGGGTTCGGGGCGGCGGCAGGTCTTCTGACTCGAGGCTCCCCCTCCACCGCCTTCCCAGGCCGTGGCCCAGTGGCGTCCTGGCGGAGGGCGTCTCCTCTTACAGCGGCGGGACCGTTCCGGACTTGCACCGGATTCCCTCGCCGTTCGCCCGTGTGTGTGCGACGACTATAACTTCGGACGTGGAGCACGGAGAGGTCACAGACCGGCAGCTCGAAGCCCTGCTCGGACGCCTCGACCGGGTCGTCGAAGAGCTCGCCCGCCTGAACGCCCGCGAGGAGCGGCGCGAGGAGCTGACCGTGATCGCGCACGAACTGCGGAACCTGAACGAGTCGCTGCAGGCGATCACGTACGCCGCGCTCGGGACGCAAGGTCCGCAGGTCCGGCGCCGCCGAGCGGGCTAGAGCCGTTCTGGACACGTCTGGTGCCAGGCACCGTGACAGAGCCGTGTCAGGTTCGTCACGGAAGTGGAATAGACGTCGAGCTAGCCCGATCTCACGTCGAGGCGATTTCGGACGTGTCCGGTGCCAGGCACCGTCACGAAGCAGCGCCAGCTTCGCTACGGAAGTGAGTAGATGTCGAAGTACCCTGTCGTGGTGTGATCGTTCGCGTTGCCTTCGGCGACTGCGACGCGGCCGTCGGCGACGATCGGGCTCTGCCAGTGGAGGGTGCCGGTCGGGAGCGACCCGACCTGTCGACCGCTCGTCGGCACGTACACGCGCACCGCGCCGCTCCCCGCCACGTACAGCAGATTGCCGACAACCACCGGCGAGGTGCCATCGTTGTGGTTCGACCACACGGGCCGCAGCCGCCTCCCGCGGAGGAGCAGCGCCTCCGTCCCGGCGCCGGTCGCCAGGAACACCCAGGTTCCTTTCCACACCGCCGGCTCGCTGAACATGTCGGTGCTTCCCGGCACCGGCAGGGTCTGAAGCTCACCGCCGGTGCGCGGCCCCGGCGTAGGCAGGCGATGCAGGTCGAGCAACCGCAGCTTCCCGTCCTTGCCGCCCTGCACGGCAAGGCCGCCGCTGAGGAACGCAGGGCTCGTCGAGCCGAGATCGAGATCGGACGCGTTCAGGTGCTCGTGATCGGCGGGCGTCCAGTGGCGCAGCAGGCGTGAGGCGTCCGAGGAGAGGACGAGCACGCTGTCACCCCAATCGGTCCTGCCGTCGAAAGGTGCGTTGCCGGTCGCAACGACGAGTGTTCCGTTGGTGGGGTCGACCGCCGCGCCGTTGCGCGACCAGATCGCCGAGTCGCTCGACGCGCACGTCTTCGGGACGATCAGCGCATGCCGGTCCGAGCAGAGCGAGTTCCAGACGTGCGCGACGCGCCCCGTCGATTCGGACATCGTCACGACATGTCCCTGGTACGGCGGCGCATCGCCGATGTAGCCGCCGGTCGTGGCGAGCACGAGGCCACGCGAGACGTTGAGCGGTGATGTGATCTTCTCGTGCGTCGGGTCGCGGGTGATCGCAGTCGTCCACAGGACGTGCCCATCCGACAGTCTGAGCTTCCGAATGCGCCCGTCGGATGCGGCCGCGTACACAGCCGTGCGATCAGTCGAAAGGGCGGGCGTCGAGTTCGTGATCTGAGCCGAGCCTGCGAGCCGTGCATACGCAGGTGGTGTGAATCGCCAGAGGAGCTTGCCCG
>DATINO010000028.1:0-14605 GCA_035474195.1 Gaiellaceae bacterium | reverse complement strand
CGAGCAGCTCTTCCGTTCGCAGGTACCGCTCGTAGTCCGACCCGGCGGTCCCGGGCAGGACGGGCTTCGCCAGCTCGCTCATCGGGTCTCCGTTCCGTCGTAGATCTTCATGTCGAGGCCCGCCATCGGCTCGCCGCCCTCGGCCGTGACGAGCCACGTGTCCTGCATGTAGAGGCACGATTGCCCGTCCTGCGAGATCGCGTGCGGGTGCATGGAGAACACCATGCCTGCGGCGAGCACCGTCTCGTCGCCCTCACCGATCTTCGGCCACTCGATCATCGTCATGCCGATCGAGTGCCCGGTGACGTGGCCGAGCTTGAAGCCGCGGTCGTGGAAGCCCTTCGAGACGGCGCGATGCACGTCGTGCGCGGTCGCGCCCGCGCGCAGGGCACTGCGTGCCGCCTCGTAGTACTCGTCGTAGGCGTCCATCATCTGCTTCGTCTCGTCGTTCGGCTCGCCGGGGCAGATGGCGCGCGAGACCTCGACCCAGTGGCCGCCCACGCCCGCGATCTCGAGCGACGGCAGAACCATGTCGGTGGCTGCGATGCGGTAGTCGCCGGCGATCTTGAACTCCGGCAGGGCGCCGCCGTTCGGCCCGGTCAGCACCATGTCCATCGTCAGGCGGCCGCAGCCCTGCTCGACGAAGTACTGCTCGCACGGCGCGAGGATCTCCCGCTCGCTCTTCCCGGGCGCGAAGTGCTCCAGGAAGATCCAGAACCCCTCGGTGTTGATCCGCACGCTGTCGCGCACCGATTCGAGCTCGAGGTCGCTCTTCACTGCGCGCGCGTGGTCGAACTGCTCGTCCCAGTGGACGATCTCGGCCGCGTCGCCGAGCACGCGGTAGTCGCGCACCGTCATCACGTAGTCGAGCCCGTAGACGCCGACGCGCTTGCCCTTGATGCGGTCGGCGAGCCACTCGCCGGGCGTCTCGACGAACACCTGGTTTTCGATCCACGTCGTGCCGTGCTCCCCGACGTACCGCGCCTCGGTCGGGAACACGATCGACGGCTCGCCCTCGCGCGGCAGCAGCACGTACGCGTAGCGGTGGACGATCACGAAGCCCGACATGTACGTGACCGCACCTTCGAACCCGGTGTACTCGTTGCCGCTGACGATCACGGCATCGAGGCCGTCCCTCGCCATCGCCGCGCGCACGTTTCCGTACCGGCGGTCGATCTCTGACTTCACCACGACGCCTCCACCCCTTTCACCAATGCCCAGATCGTCTCGTGCGTCGGCGTGGGGACGCCGAGCTTCTTGCCGAACCCGGCGATGCCGCCGTTCAGGTAGTCCACCTCGGTCTGCCGGCGCGCCTCGACGTCCTGCAGCATCGAGGCCTTGTGGTCGTAGGCGACCTCGGGCCGCGCGGCGTAGTCGATCAGCTCTTCGGGATCAGAGTCGAGGACGATCCCCTGCGCGGCCGCGACCGCCTTGCCCTCGTCGACGAGCTGCGAGGCGAGCCGCCGCAGGTCCGGGCGCTCGCACACGCGACCGTGCGTGAGGCCGGTGAGCGCGCCGAGTGGATTGGTGGCTGCGTTGAAGATCACCTTCCGCCACTGCGGGCCGCGCGCGTCCTCGACCGCCTTCGTCGGCATGCCGCCGCGCGTGCAGGCGTCCGCGAGGCGCTCGACCTCCTCGAGCGGCGCCGGCCTGTCCTCGAACGGGCCGAGCGTCGTGTCGCCTTTCACGTCCCATTGGACGACGCCGGGTGCGGTGATCTTGCCGGCCGGGAACGTCGTGCCGCGGATCACGCGCTCGACGTGGCGGGCCAGCACTTCCTCGTTGCCGATCCCGTTCTGCACGGTCGCGACGCAGCCGCCGGCAAACGCGTGCGCAGTGGCTGCGAGCGCCGCGTCGGTGTGCATCGCCTTCGTCGCGACGATCCCGAAGTCGCACGAGGGCAGCTCGGCGGCGTCGCTCGTCGCGCGGACGCGGCTGGTCACCTCCCCCGCTCCCGTGAGCCGGAGGCCGTCGCGGTTGATGGCGTCGACGTGCTCCCGCGCGAGGTCGTAGGCCCAGACCTCGACGTCGTCCAGCGTCGCCAGGTTCGCCGCGAACAGCGAGCCGACGGCGCCGCACCCGATTACCGCTACGACCACGAATCCTCCTTCGCCTTGATCAGCCGTTCCATCGTCTCGTGCAGCGGCACCGGCACCCCGGCGCGGCGTGCCTCGCGAACGAGCGCGCCGGTGATCATGTCGATCTCCGTGCGCCGGTGTGCCTCGACGTCCTCGAGCATCGACGGGTAGTGCGCGCTGCCGCGACGGGTTGCAAGCACGTTCATCTCCCACGGGTCCTCGCCGAGCTCCACGCCCGCCGCGGCGGCGACCGCCTTTCCCTCGTCCATCAGGCCCTTGACCAGATGACCGAGATCGTCCGGCCGGTCGAGCGCGGCGAAGTGCGGATCGTGCGGCAGTCCGGTCAGCGCGGCGACCGTGTTGACGGTCGCGTTGAAGATCAGCTTCGACCATTGCGCAGGACGCAGATCCTCGAAGGCCTCGGCCTCGAGCCCCGACGAGACGATCAGCTCCGCGACCGACTGGGCGTCGGCGTAGGTCGTGCCGCGCGCGGGGCCGATCCACGTCGCCGTGTCGAGGACGTACTGCACGTGCGTGTCCTCGTGGCGGGTCCCGCTCATGAACGTCACCGCGGCGAGGATGCGCCACTCGCCGTGGCGCGCCACGACCTCGTCCGCGCCGATCCCGTTCTGCACCGTCATCACGGTCGCGTCGGGCCAGTGCCCGGCGAGCCGCGCGGCGACTGCGTCGAGATCGGTGCCCTTGCACGCGAGGATCACCAGCTCCGGCGCCTCAAGGTCGTCGGGGCTCGTCGCGGCGGTGAGCTGCGCGGTGAAGTCCGCGCGCCCGCTGACGCGCAGGCCGCGAGCTCGCAGCGCCTCGGCATGCTCCTCGCGTCGCGTGAGCGCCGACACGTCCGCGACACGGGCGAGGTGCGCCGCGAAGAGACTGCCGATCACGCCTGCGCCCGCGACGCAAACGCGCGCCATGGCACTCCTCTCAGTCGCAACTCGCGTCCGCCGGTGAGGCCCGAGGGCCGCAGGATCAGCACGGCCGCCATCAGGACCCCGACGACGATCTCGGCGGTTCCGGCGGGTAGGTCGATGTGCCAGCCGAAGAGCGACGTCCCGTTCTCGGCGACGGACAGCCAGGAGTCGAGCGCACTGACGGCAAGCGCGCCGACGACCGCGCCGAACAGGCTCGTCGCGCCGCCGACGACGAGCATCGCGAGCGTGATGAACGTCAGGTCGAGATACACCGAGTTCACCTGCACCGGCAAGAGGTGCACGTAGAGGCCGCCGCCGAGGCCCGCGAGGAAGCCGGACACGGTGAAGGCGATCAGCCGCTGGCGGTAGACGGACGCACCGACCGCGCGCGCGGCCGCGTCGTCCTCACGCGTTGCCCGCAGCAGCCGTCCGAAGCGGCTGCGCGCGTAGAGGAACGCGACGACGATGCAGACGACGGCGCCGAGCGCCGCCTGGCGCAGGCCGGTCGTCTCCGGCACGGACGAGAACGCATTGAGGCCGGGCCCGATCCGCTCCTGGTACTGCAGCAGGTTGTGCGTGATCTCGAGCACCGCGAAGGTGGCGATGCCGGCGGCGAGCCCCGACAGCCGCATGAGGGGAATGCCGACGAGGAACGCCGCGATGCCGCCGACGAGCGCGGCCAGCAGCAGCGACTCGACGTTGTCGGCGTGGCGGTGCTGGAGGAAGCCGGCGAGGTTGGGCATGATCGCCGGCTTCTCGCTCGGCGGCACTGTGAGCACGCCGGCCGTCCACGCGCCGAGCGCGACGAAGCTGATGTGGCCGAACGACAGCACGCCGGAGTTGCCGATGAAGACGTAGAGCCCGACGACGATCGCGACCTTCACGAGCGTGTCGGTGAAGTACGTCTGCGTCGAGATCGAGACGAGCGTGCCGAGCAGCGCCGCGGCGACGACGAGCACGACCGGCCCGACCACCTCGTCCAGGTGGTAGCGCCTCATACGCGCTCCACCGTGCGGGAGAAGTCGAAGAGGCCGCGCGGCCGGACGAGCAGCACGAGGATGACCGCCACGAACACGAAGGTCGGCAGGTACTGGCTCTGGTCGGTGGGAAGCGCACCGCCGAGGACGCCGGAGGCGAAGCCGATCGCGAAGCCGCCGAGCGTGGCGGGGATCGGCCGGTTGAGGCCGCCGACGACGACACCGGCGAGCACGACGATCGTGTCCCGCAGCGCGAAATCGGGCGTGACGAGCGGTGTCTGCACGGTCAGCATCACGGCGACGACGGCCGCGAGGGCGCCGGAGATGAGAACGGCGAACGAGATGACGCGGTTCGCGCGCACGCCGAGCATGCGCGCGGTCGAGAAGTCCATCGAGGCAGCGCGCATGTGCAGCCCGATCTCCGTGCGCCCGAGCAGCACAGTGAGCAGCAGGAGGCACACCGCCGCGACGATCACCGCGACGATCGCGATCTTTCGGATGTCCACGCCGCCGATCGTCCAGAAGCGACCGAGGAACGTCAGCGACGTGGCGATCTTCCCGAGCGAGCCGAACCACAGAAGCGCGATGCTCTGGAGCAAGAACGCGACCGCGAACGTCGCGACGAGCATCACCGCGGGCGAGTGCCCGCGCAACGGCCGGAAGACGACCCACTCCATCGCGGCCGAGAGCGCAAGGACGACGGCGAAGCACAGCACGATGCCCGCCCACGCCGGCCAGCCCCACTGGGAGGCGAGCGCAAGAGCGAACGCGCCGGCCATCACGAGTTGCCCGTAGGCGAAGTTGACGAGGCGGAGCACGCCGAAGACGAGCCCGATCCCGACCGCCATCAGCGCGTAGACGGACCCGAGCAGGAGGCCGTCGGCCAGGTTCTGCCAGGTGACGGTCACGACAGGTACGCCGCCACGAGCTTCTCGGTGTCGCCCGCGTCCTGCGGGCCGAGCGTCAGCTGCAGCTCGCCGCTGCCGAGCACGTGACTGCGGTCGGCCGCAGCAACCGTGCGTTGCGCCCGCTGCTCGACGAGCAGCACGGCGAAGCCGCGCTCCCTGATCGCCGCGAGCGCGTCGAAGACGACGTCGACGACACTCGGCGCGAGACCGAGCGACGGCTCGTCGAGGAGCAGCACGTCGGGCTCGGCGACGAGCGCGCGCGCGATCGCCAGCTGCTGCTGCTGGCCGCCGGACAGCGCGCCGGCCTGGCGCGAGCGGAACTCGCGCACGATCGGGAAGAGCTCGTAGACCGGCTCGAGGTCGGCACCGCCACGCGAGCGGCGGCCCGCGAAACCGAGCCGCACATTCTCCTCCACCGTCAGCTCCGCGAAGATACGGCGTCCCTCCGGAACGAGCGCGACGCCGCTGCGCGCGACGTCCTCCGGCCGCAGCCCGAGGAGCTCGCGTTCGCCGAGCCGCACGCTGCCGCTCGCAGGGGCGAGGCCCATGATCGCGTGGAGCGTCGACGACTTGCCCGCACCGTTCGGGCCGATCAGGCCGACGATCTCACCGGGCGCGACGCTGAGCGACAGGCCGCGAACCGCGTGGACGCCGCCGTACCGCACGTCGAGGTTGTCGACGGTGAGCGTCATTCCTCCGGCACCGGTGTCTCGCCGAGGTACGCAGCGGCGACATCGAGGTTCGCGCGAATCTCGGCCGGCGTGCCTTCCGCGAGCAGCGTGCCCTGGTCGAGGACCTGGATGCGGTCGCACGTCTCCATGATCAGCGCGATGTTGTGGTCGATCAGCAGCACGCCGGCGCCGTGGTCGGCGGCGATCGACCGGACGAGCGCTGCGAAATCGGGTACTTCCGCCTCGGGCAGTCCCGCGGCCGGCTCGTCGAGCAGCACGAACGCCGGCTCGGTGGCGAGCGCGCGTGCCACGCCGAGCCGCCGCTCGTCGCCGTGCGCGAGCGCCGCGGCGGGTGCGTCCGCATAGCGGTCGAGCCCGAGCCGCGCGAGCAGCGAGTCGGCGCGCCGGCTCGCTTCGCGCGGGGCGGCGCCCACGCCGAGCGCCGACACCTCGACGTTCTCCCGCACCGTCAGGTCACGGAACGCGTGCGCATGCTGGAACGTCCGGGCCAGCCCCTTGCGCCCGCGGCGGTGCGGCGACCAGCTCGTCACATCCTGGCCGGCGAGCTCCACCATCCCCTCGTCCGGCCGGTCGAAGCCGGAGAGGACGTTTACGAGGCTCGACTTGCCGGCGCCGTTCGGGCCGATCAGCCCGACCACCTCGCCGCGGCCGAGCGTCAGCGTGACGCCGCGCAGCGCCTGCACGCCGTCGAAGGCGCGCGAGACAGAGGAGGCCCGGAGGGTGTCTCCGGGCCTCCTCTCCGACTCGAGCTGCGTCGTGTCGACCCCCAACGATCGTCAGATCTTCGCGACGACCTTGGCGACGACCGTGCCGACCAGGCGAGCCTTGTTGTTCTGGATCTTGATCACGCGGTACTGCCGCCCGAACACCGAGTGCAGCTTCGACGAGAAGCTGACCTTGCCCGACAGCGTCGGGACACCCTTGAACTTCTCGAGGGTGGCCGCGAGCGTCGCGCCGTTGGTCGAGCCGTTCGACCGGCGGATCGCCGTGACGACGCCGTCGATCGCGGCCGACCCGGTGATGAAGCCGCCGGTGCCCGCCTTGACCTGCTTCGCGAGCTTGTTGACGGCCGGGTTCGGGTCGTCGCCGAAGATCGACGCGTAGGTGACGAAGTAGTAGTTCGTCACCGGCGGGCTCTTCGGCAGCCAGTACGTGCCGTCACCGGCCCACGAGTTCAGCACCGGCGTGTCGTTGCCGGCGCTTCGCATCCCGGAGATCAACGTCGACAGTGCGCCGAACGCCCCTGCCGTCGAGGTGACGACGACGTCGGCCTTGACGTTGTTGAGCCGGCTGACGGCGTTGTTGACGTCGTTCCCACCCAGGGAGTGGTACGTCTCCTGGTCGACGATCTTGCCGCCGAGCTGCGTGAACCGCACCTTGAACGCCTGGACGACGTTCTTGAAGTAGACGATCACGCCGTCCGTCGCCAGAGCGGCAGAGCGCCACCCCTTCGCGTACGCGTACTGCGCCATCGCCGAGCCCTCGTCCTGCGCCACGTTGCCGAAGCTGAACGCGAGCTTGCCCTTCGCGCCGAAGCGCTTCGGGCCCATCTGGTCGGTTCCGATGCACGGCGCGATCGCAAGCACGCCGCGGTTGATCGCTTCCTGCACGACCGGCGCTGCCAGGTCGACATCGCAGGTGGTGAAGATGATGTTCGCGCCGCCGCTCAAGAGCTTCAGCGCACACGCCTTCGCCACTGCCGGCTTGTTGCCCTGGGTGTCGCAGGTCTTGATCTGCAGTTTGCGTCCGGCGACACCGCCCTTCGCGTTCCACTGCTTGACGCGCAGCTGGGCGGCCGCGAGGGCCGGCCCGTCGAACGGCGCCATGGCGCCCTTGCTGTCGAACGCCCAGCCGATCGTGATCGGCGACGCCTTGTGCGTCGACGTCCGAGCGGCTGCTGTCGCTGCGAGCGCAACGAGCGCGATCACGGCGACGGCAACAACGAGCCCCACACGGGACCGTCTCCTCATGTCGTCTCCTCCACTCCTTGGGGGGTCAGGTGCATGGACCAACACTGCTCGAACGCCGCACGTGCGCGTGCGAGCGTCTCCTCCGCCGGCGCCGCCCAGAACGAGTCTGGGTACGCGTTCCCGAACGTGCCGTCGTCGGAGAAGATCTCGATGTCGTACAGGCCGTCCCAGCCTGCGGCGTCGAGCGCCCGCAGGATGCCTGGGACGTCGGCCGGGCCGTCGCCCGGCAGCGCGCGGTCGGCCCAGCCGCGCGTCGGGTCCCGGTAGTCGCAGATGTGCACGCCGGCGAAGCGGCCGGCCTCGGCGGCGATGTCGTCGTAGAGCGTCGGGGTGTTCCAGAGATGCCATACGTCGAACTGGATCCCGAGTGAAGGCGGATCGCCGGCCTCCTCGATCAGCGCGACCGCTTCGGGGATCGACGAGGCGATCGTCCACAGCCCGCCTCCCTCGCGCTGGTACGGCTCGAGCCCGATCCGCACACCGAGGCGGTCGGCTTCGTGCGCGATCGTCCGGAGCCCGTCGACGACGACGCTCCGCGCCTCGTCGGGATCGCGGCCTTCGGCCGTCCCGGTCAGGCAGACGAACCCGCTCGGGCGGAAGGGCGCCAGCCGCTCGAGGCTCGCACAGTAGGCCTCGATGCGCTCCCCCGGGTCCTCGGGGCCGCCGAGGAGCGGCAGCGGCAAGATCGACGGGAACGTCGGAACGGCGGCGGCAGAGTCGAGGCCGCTCGCGTCGAACGCCTCGAGCGCTTCCGCGTCACCGTCCTCTCCGAGCTTCAGCTCCCACACGCCGATGCCGTCGAGGCCCACCTCGGCGTAGAGGCGAAGGTCGTCGGCGAAGCTCGACCGGACCGTCGTGATCTGCGAGACCGAGACTCGCGGCTCCACGCCCACGATCTTCTCATGAGGTTTGACATCTGATCAAGGGTTGTGCGACGGTCGTCTCAGATGGCACGAGTCGGGGCACCCCAGGGGCCGATGCGGCACCGGACGATGGCGGAATACGCGCTCGAGCAGCTGCGCGAGGCGATCATCATGGGGGAGCTCCCGGCGGGGACGCCGCTCCGCCTCGACGAGCTCGCCCGCTCGCTCGGCATGTCGATCTCGCCGATTCGCGAGGCGGTGCGCCAGCTGGAAGCGCTCGGGCTCGCCAAGCACGTGCCCCACCAGGGCGCCCGCGTCCTCGACTTCGACGTCGAGGAGCTGCGCGACCTGTTCCAGATCCGGCTCGCGCTGGAGTCCCTCGCGGTACGGCGCGCGGCCGAACGGTTCACGGACGAGATCGCGGACGCGGCGGCCTGGCAGCTCGACCGGTTCGACGCCGCGGCGGCGCTCGACGACGTCCGCGAGTCGATGCGGGCGCACACGGACTTCCACTTCACGTTGTACGACGCGTCGCAGTCGCCGTGGCTCGTGGCGCTGATCCGGCCGGCATGGGACCGCTCAGAGCGCTTCCGCCCGGCGTTGCTCACGTCGAAGGACGGCGAGCAGGAGCGCCACCGCAGCTTTGACCAGGCGCTCCTCGACGCCTGCGCCGCGCACGATCCGGAGGCCGCCGCAGTGGCACTGCGCGACCATCTCGAGCTCGCGAGCGTGATCTTCGAGCACGAGCTCGGCGGCCGCGGGATCTTCGACTCGTAGCGACTACACGCGTTCGTAGCGGGCCACGGTGAATGCGGCCAGCACCGGGACGTTGAGCATGAAGAGCACGAGCATCAAAGTCAGGATGACGAGCTGCGTGCCGCGCGTGTCGTCGTAGACGAACGCGTACTCGATCATCCCGGCAATCACCGCGTAGGCGACCAGGAACCAGGCGGCCACCTGCTTGAACCGCGACCACGCGAAGTCCTGGATCCGCGAGACGAGGAACAGGTTCGTCGCCTCGAGCGCCGCGGCGACGATCAGGATCGCGACGGCGACGGCGGTTGGCGCGTGCTTCGGGAGGTACGCCGCGTTGAAGATCACGCCCACGGCGACCGCGACCATCGCTGCTGCACCGATCTCCGTTATCGGCGGCAGCTTCCGGTTGACCAGGCTCTCGGTCAACTCACGAGCCTCGTCATGATCACGAGCGTCGCCACCTGCATCACTCCCGTGATCCCAGCCGTGAAGACGAACCGCCGCATCAGCGTCTGCACGACGAGCGGATCGGGTTGCGGCTTCCGCAGCTCGAACAGGACGGCGACGTTCGCGGGGCCGAGGTACGCGAGCGCGATCACGGCCATCACGCCGACGACGCAGAACGACGTCACGACCCAGGCATGCCGCGGATTCGAGGTGTCGAGGAACCCGTCCTGCCGCGCGAGCTGGAAGCCGGCCGCGAGCGTCATCGTCACGATCGTCGGCATCAGGAGCAGCATCTTCGGCATCAGGCGCTTCGTGAACTCGATCCGCGCGGGAACCGACAGCGACCGCAGGATCGGCCCGACGATGAAGCCGACGAAGAGGTCGATCGCCGTCCAGAGGCCGCCGCCGACGACGTGGCAGAAGACGAGCCCCCACCGCGCATCGCGCGCGATCGCCACCACCACGCCGACGAGCACGAGCGCGACGATCGGCAGCCCCTTCCGCGGGACGATCTCGAACGGCTGGGCGACGGGTGCGTCGACGGCGATGGCGCTCACGCGGAGCAGCCTACGACGTAACGCGCGTCCGCGTAAAGCGGGATGCGATGCGTTGCGGCAGCGGAGGCTCGAGGAGCTGCTGCGCGACGAGCGCGCCCGAACCCCCGCCGAGACCCGGGCCGGGATGCGTCGATGCCCCGACGTGCCACACGCCCTTCACCGGCGTGCGATGCGGCGCGCGCCACAGGAAGCTCTGGTCGAGCGCGAGGGAGCCGCCGTACGGATCCCCGCGGACGAGGTTCACGTTCGTGCTCCAGAGGTCGGCCGGTGAGATCGCGACTCGCTTGACGATCGAGCTCTCGAGGTTCGGGATGTGCCGCGCGATGCGCGCCTGGATCCGGTCGGCGTACCGCTCGCGCAGCTCCGTCGTCCAGACGCCGTCACCCGTGTCGAGCTCACCCGCGGCGTCGCCCTTCACCTGCCACGGGAGCTCCTGCAGCTGCACCCAGAGGAGCCCCTTGCCCTGCGGGGCGCGGGACGGGTCCATCGTCAGCGGCTGCCCGACGACGACGGTCGCCTCGGCCGGGAGCAGGCCGCGCTCGGCCTCGTTCACGGCGCGCGAGACGCCGTCGAGCCCAGGCGTCAGATGCACGATCGCGGTCCGGCCGAGACGCTCGTCCCCCTCCCACCGCGGCGGCTCGGACAGAGCGAAGTGGATCTGCATCTCCGAGCGGCCGTAGCGGAACGGCGGCGCGGTCCCGCCGAGCAGCTCGCCGTAGAGCTGCGTGGGCGTCACGTTGCAGACGACCGCGCGGCGGGCTCCGACCCGCTCGCCGCCGGCGACGCGCACGGCGCCTGCGTAGACCCGTTCGACGTGCGCGCCGGTCTCGCAGCGCCCGCCGCACGCGCGGATGTACGAGACGAGCGCGTCGGCGAGCTTCGACCCGCCGCCCACCGGGATCGGCATCCCGCCCTCCTGCACGGCGACGGCGATCACCTGCGCCATGTAGCCCGACGCGGCTGCGTCGGGACCAAGGCCCGTGTGGAGCACCCACGGCGCGATCACGCCGTGCGCCTTGCGCGAGGCGAACGTCGACTCGAGCCAGTCGCGCGCCGAGACGAGCAGCCGTCCGGCGAAGTCGCGCGCGCCGTCGCGGCCGAGCCGGCGCACGAGCCGCATCCCGAGCGCCGCGCCGTGCTTCGACCACAGTTCCGTCCCGAGCACGCCGAACGCGAAGTCGGCGGTCGGGAAGAACGAGTCGAGGACGCCGCGCCACTCCTCGCCCAGCTCACCCGCGTTGGCGTCGGCCGTCCGCAGCAGGAACGCACTGTCGCCGTCGGGGAACGCCGTCGCGGTCGGGAAATCGGTGTTGACATACTCGAGCCCGTGGCGGGCGAGGTCGTCGCCGAGCTGCGCGTGCACGGGCCCGCCGACCCACAGCGGATGCCACGCGCTCAGCACGTCGTGCTGGAAGCCCGGCTCCGTGATCTCAGCGGTGCGGATGCAGCCCCCGAACCAGTCGTTGCGCTCGAGCACGCAGACGTCCCAGCCGGCCTTCGCGAGCAGGGCGGCGCAGGCGAGGCCGTTGATGCCACTGCCGACGACGACGGCGTCGTGGTCAGCCAACGATCTTCCTGAACTCGTCGTCGGTGACGAGGTCGCGCTTCTTCGTGCCGAGCGACTTGACGGCGGCCAGCACCTCTGCGCGCCGCTCGTCCGGCACGTCGAGGCCGAGCTCGTCGGCCTTGATCCGAATCGAGTCGAGACCGCTCTTCTTGCCGAGCACGACCGAGCGCTCCGCGCCGACGAGCTCCGAGGAATACGGCTCGATCGACGGTGGGTCGTGGAACTGCGATGCGACCGCTCCCGACTCGCGGCGGTAGAGCGTCTCGCCCGTGACCGGCTTCCACGGCTCGAGCTGGTAGTCCGAGAGCTCGCGGACGCGCTCCGCGACGGCGCGGATCCGATCGAGGCGCAGGTTCGTCTCGACGCCGTAGAGGGCGCGCAGCGTCAGCGCGACCTCGCCGAGGTTGGCATTGCCCGCGCGCTCGCCCATGCCGTTGATCGTCCCGTGCACCCAGGTCGCGCCGGCGCGCACGGCGGCGACGGCGCTCGCGGTTGCGAGTCCGAAGTCGTTGTGCCCGTGGAAGTGCACAGGCACGCCGTCGACGTACTGCAGCGTCGCGAGGACGAGGTCGGTCACCGCCTCCGGCGAGGCGATGCCGAGCGTGTCGACGACGACGACCTCCTTGGCACCGGCTTCGACCGCGGTCTCGTAGACCTGCCGGTAGAAGGTCGGATCGGCGCGCGTCGAGTCGACGCCGAAGAACGCCGCATGGATGCCGTGCTCGTCGGCGAAGCGCATGGCGCTCGCGATTCGGTCGAGCATCTTCTCGCGCGACACGCCGATCGCGTCCAGCTTGAGATCGGAGATCGGCGACTCGATCACCGAGTACTGCACACCGAGCTCGACGAGCGCCTCGAGGTCGGCAGGCACCGCGCGCGAGAAGCCCCACACCTCGGCCTCGAGGCCGGCCGCGGCGATCTTCGCGACCGCCTGCCAGTCGTCGTCGGAGACGCGCGGAAAGCCCGCTTCGATGCGGTCGACGCCGAGGTCGTCGAGCAGCCTCGCGATCTCCAGCTTCTCGTCGGGGTTCAATACGACGCCGACGGTCTGCTCGCCGTCGCGCAGCGTCGTGTCGTAGAGGCCGACGCTGCCGCGGATCGAGTAGCGGTCGTTCAGCGAGCCGGTCCAGATCAGGTCATCCACAGGTCACGACTCCATCCGGGAAGGACGACAGCTTCTCGGCGCCGCCGGCGGTGATCAGGAAGTTGTCCTCGACACGTAGACCGCCTCCGCCCTCCCAGTAGCACCCCGGCTCGATCGCCAGCACCATCCCCTCCTCGATCGTGCCGCCGCCCGCCTGGTGGGCGTACGGCGGCTCATGTGCGCGTGCGCCGACACCGTGGCAGATCGGGTGCGTCGGCTGCCCCGGGTACCCGATCGCCGCGATCCCTTCGCGCACGAGCCGGTCGAGCTCGGCGAACGACGCGCCCGGCTCGCAGTGATCGATCGCGAGCTCGTAGACGCCCATCAACTCTTGCTCCAGCTCGCGGTAGTCGTCGCGCAGCTCGCCCGGGCAGAGCAGCTTCGTGTGGTCGCACCAGTAGCCGTCGGCGCAGACCCAGATCTCGAAGAGCGTCGGCTGGTCCTCCTGCACCCGGCGGTGGCCGGTCGCGGTGAACGTGCGAATGCCCGGCCCCGACCAGACGAGCGAAAAGCCGAGCGCCAGGTCGACGAGCTGTTTCCACCCCGTGCCCTCGCCGTGCACGAACGCCTGCCAAAGCGCCGCAGCCTCGCTCTCCTTCATTCCCGGTTGAAGCTCGCCGCGGACATGCTCCATCGCGGCTGCACAGATCTCGTTCGCGAGTCGGATGCGCTGCAGCTCTTGATCGGTCTTGATCGCGCGAGCCGCATTGATCACCGGCATCGCATCCGCCGCCCCCGGCCAGGCATCGAACCAAGTCTGCGTGAACGTCGTCGGCTCGCCGATCATGCGGTCGGACGCCTGGGTGCCGAGGGAAAGCTCGAGGCCGACCCGTCGGCCGTGCGCGCGTGTCGCTTCGAGCGCGGCCTCGAGCGTTCGCGCGGGCACCGGGCGCGGATCGTCGGCTGCGTAGCCCTTGATGAAGTGCACATCGTTCGTCCAGGCCGCATGCGCGGCGTCCTCTTCCGACGCCTCGATCGTGATCAGCACCGGCTCGCCCTCGCGGGGGAAGACGCACGCGTCGTAGCCCTTCATCCCCCAGAAGTTCGTCAGGTACAGGACGTTGTCGGGTGCGCGGACGACGAGCGCGTCGAGCTCGTGCTCCGCCATCAGCGCGCGGACGCGGTCGAGCTTCGCGTCGTCGCGCGGCCAGGCGGCCATCTACGCCGCGCCCCAGGGGCGAATGCGCGGCGGCGCCGGCGTGCCGTGTGCCTCCTGCCACGAGATCACCGGGTTGCGCAGGACGCCGATCTTCTCGATCTCCGCCTCGACCACGTCCCCGGGCTTCAGGTACAGCAGCTTGCGCTCCTCTTCCGACTTGAACCCTGCGACGCCCGACACGGTGCCGGTCGAGAGCACGTCGCCGGCGCTGTACCCGAGCGCCGAGAAGTTGGAGAGGATCTCCGGGATCGTCACGCTCATGCGTCCGGAGTGCGACTCCTGCCGCAGCTCACCGTTCACGCGCAGCTTCATCTCGAGGTCGTGCGCGTCGCCTAGCTCGTCCGGCGTCACGATCCACGGGCCGAGCGGACAGAACGTGTCGATCGCCTTGCAGAAGCTGAAGACGCCGGAGCGCATCTCGCCGCGCTGGATGTCGCGCGCGGTGATGTCGTTGAAGATCACGTAGCCGCCGATGTGGTCGGCCGCTTCCTCGGGCGAGAACCACTTACCCGGCTTCGCGAGCACGACCGCGAGCTCCAGCTCGTAGTCGAGCTCCTCGGT
>DATINO010000027.1:0-15954 GCA_035474195.1 Gaiellaceae bacterium | reverse complement strand
CAAGGAAGCGTCCGACGAGCTGAGCGCCATCGCGTTGCGCTATGCCGTCATCGACGGCAAGGAGCTGACGGTGGCAAAGCAAGCCGCACGGACGCACGTGACCTAGCGAACTCGCTTCAACGCTTTCGTGAGCGACTGGCGTGTGGTGAGCACACCGGCGTAGAGATCGCCGTGCGCGCGGACGCGTTCGAGGACGACCTGCATCGTGTAGTCGCCGGGATCCAGCGTGTCGTCGACCTCGTCCCAGCGCAGCGGAGTGGACACGGGCGCGTTCGGCTTCGGTCGCACGGAGTACACGGATGCGATCGTCTTCCCCTCCCCGTTCTGGTTCGAGTCGATGAGCACGCCGCGGCGTCGCGCTTTCGACCACTCGGTCGTCGCGAGCTTCGGATGCGCGCGTGCGATCGCGCCGGCGACGATCTCTGCGAACTGCCGGGAGTCGGCGTAGGTCGAGCGGCGGTCGAGCGGGACGAGCACGTGGAAGCCCTTGCCGCCGCTCGTCTTCGGGAACGACACGAGCTCGAGCGCGTCCAGGAGCTCCTTGAGGATCAGCGCGACCTCGACGGTCTGCCGCCACGGCACCTCGGGCGTCGGATCGAGGTCGAAAAGCACGAAGTCGGGCCGGTCGGGCTTGTCGACACGCGAATACCACGCGTTCATGTCGATGCAGCCCATGTTCACCATCCAGAGGAGCGCGAGCTCGTCGTTGACGAGCGGGAAGTCGATCCAGCGCTTCGTCCGGCTGCTGTCCCGTTGCGAGACGTTCGCGTGGAAGGTCGCGATCCACTCCGGCATGTGCTTCGGCGCGTCCTTCTGGAAGAACGCCTCGCTGTAGGCGCCGTGCGGATAGCGGCGCATCGTGAACGGCCTGTCCTTGAGGTGCGGGACGAGCACCGGCGCGATGTCGCGGTAGTAGCGGAGCAGGTCACCCTTCGTGATCCCTTCGTCGGGCCAGAACGGCTTGTCGAGGTTCGAGAGCTTGAGCTCGCGCTTCCCCTTCCTGATCACGCTCTCGAGCGGCGGCTCCGCGGCGGTCGGCGCGGTGACCTCGCCCGCATCCTTGTCGTCACGCAGACCGAGATATGCGGGATGACGGAGGTGGCCGTCGTGTGTCCACTCCCCGTAGCGCACCTGTGCGACGAGCCTGGGCTCGACCCACTGCACGTCCCCTTTGCGGACACGCGGCATCTTCGGCACCTCGGCGAACGGCGCCTCGTCCCGGCGCAACGGCTTCAGCAACGAGAGCAGCTTGCGGATCTCGGCGTCGTCGAAGCCGGTGCCGACGTTCCCGACGTAGCGCAGCTCATCGCCCTCGTGCACGCCGAGGACGAGCGCGCCGAACGTTCCCGCACGCCGCCCGGCGCCGGCGGTGTAGCCGGCGACGACGAACTCGTCGGTGTTCTCCGTCTTCAGCTTCAGCCAGTCACGCGTTCGTCTGCCCGGCTTGTAGGTCGAGTCGACGCGCTTCGCGATGATCCCCTCGAGGTTCTGGGCGCTCGCGACCTCGAACAACGCCTCGCCGTCGTCGAACCCCTCCGAGACGGCGACCGAGCCGGTGCGCAGGTCGATCAGCTTCTGCAGCTGCGCCTTGCGTTCGTGCAACGGCAGGTCGACGAGCGGCTTGCCGTCGAGCTCGAGCAGGTCGAATGCGTAATAGACGAGCTGGCCTGAGCCCTGCTGCAGCTCGGAGAAGCTCGTGCGCCCGGTCGTGTCGATCCTCGCGACCTCGCCGTCGACGACGGCATTCGGGCTGCGCACCGCCTTGACGAGCGCCCGCGCCACATCCGCGAAGCGGCCGGTCAAGTCGTTGCCGTTCCGCGAGACGAGCTTGCACTCGCCGCCGCGGATATACGCGAGCGCGCGGTAGCCGTCGAACTTGACCTCGAACGTCCACCCCTCCCCGCGCGGGATGTACGCCTCCTGGGTCGCGAGCATCGGCCGGTACTCCCCCTGGACGATCTCCTCCGCGGCCTCGTCGTGGCCCTTGATCAGGAGCCAGTTCTCCTCCTTGCCGTCCAGGTGGGCGGGCACGAGCGTCCAGCGCCCGTTCAGCCGCGTCCCATGGAGCCGGACGGTCAGCTGGCCGTTCCGCTTCTCCTCGAGGAGCTCGTAGGTGCCGCTGTCCCAGATCTCGACCGTGCCGCCGCCGTACTGGCCTTTCGGGATCTCGCCATGAAAGGTCGCGTACTCGAGCGGGTGATCCTCGACGTGGACGGCCAGTGACCGCGCCCCCGGCTCGAGCGGGACGCCCTTGGGCACCGCCCAGGAGGCGAGGGCTCCGTCCCGCTCGAGGCGGAAGTCGTAGTGGAGCCGCCGCGCGTCGTGGCGCTGGACCACGAAGACAGGCAGCGAGCTTCGCTCGCCGCTAGCAGGCGAGAACGGCTCCGGGGTTTGCTTCGGATCTCGCTTCTTGCGGTAGGAGTCGAGGCTCATCTCACAGCGATGTTTACCGCCCGCGGCAGGGGAAACAACCGCCGGGAGTTCTGACTGCCTGACGGGGGGTTAGGCGCACGAGGCCCGCTTTCATGCGGGCCTCGACGCGTTTGTAAGGAGATTGTTCTCCGTTGAAAACCCTGTGGATGATGTGGAAATCAGCTAGGCGAAGACGCCCATGCCGCGGAACTTCGCCCGGCGGCGGCGGCGGAGCTCCTCGCCCGGGGTCTCGTCCAGCTCGTCCAGCGCCTCGACCAGCGCCGCCTTCAGGAAACGGGCGGCCGCGTCGTGGTCGGTCTGGGCGCCGCCCGGCGGCTCGGCGACGATCCCGTCGATCACGCCGAGGTCGAGGCAGTGGAGGGCGTCGGGCTTGAACGCCGCGGCAGCCTTCTTCGCCTCTCCCGCGTCCCGCCAGAGGATCGCCGCGCAGCCCTCCGGGGTGATCACGGAGTAGATGGCGTTCTCCTGCATCAGCACCCGGTCGGAGACGGCGATCGCGATCGCGCCGCCGGAGCCGCCCTCGCCGATGATGCAGGCAACGGTCGGAACGGTCAGACGCGACATCTCGGCCTGCGAGCGGGCGATCGCCCCTCCCTGTCCGTGCTGCTCGGCGGCGACGCCCGGGTACGCACCCGGCGTGTCGACGAGCGAGACGAGCGGGAACTGGAAGCGCTCGGCGATCTCCATGATCCGCATCGCCTTGTGGTAGCCCTCGGGGTAGGCCATGCCGAACTGGCGGCCGAGCCGCTCCTTGACGTCGCGTCCCTTCTGGTGGCCGACGAGCGCGATCGTGCGTCCCTCGATCTTGCCGAGCCCGGTGACGAGTGCGCCGTCGTCCGCGCGGCCGCGGTCGCCGTGCAGCTCGACCCAGTCGTCCACGAACCGCTCGACGTAGTCGAGCGTGTACGGCCGCTCGGGATGGCGGGCGAGCTCGACGGAGCGCCAGATCGCCTCGTCGCTCGTGTCCTGCTGCAACCGCTCGAGCTGCTCCTCGAGCCGCTTCGCCTCACCGTCGACGCGCGCACCACGAAGCAAGGGAAGTCGCGACAGCCCGGAGAGGCGCTGGCGCAGGTTCACCTCCTGGTCACGCTCCGTCATCGGAAAAGCCTCAGGACGCGGGCGAGGTACGCGCGCTGCTGCGGGCGCGGGACGATCGCATCGATGTGACCGAAACGCAGGTTCTGCTCGGCCAGGCCGAAGTCGTCAGGCAGCTTCTCGCGCGTCGTCTGCTGGACGACGCGCGGGCCCGTGAAAGCGATCAGCGCACCCGGCTCTGCGATCGTCACGTCTCCGAGCGACGCGAACGATGCGAGCACGCCCGCGGTCGTCGGGTGCGACATGACGGTGATCATCGGCACGCGCGCGTCATGGAGTTCTTCGACTGCGACGACGGTCTTCGGCAGCTGCATCAGCGACAGGATCCCTTCCTGCATGCGAGCACCGCCCGAGCTCGGAACGGAGACGAGCGGGATGCCGCGCTCGGCAGCCGCGTCGCACGCGCGCGAGAACTTCTCGCCGACGGCGCTGCCCATCGAGCCGCCCATGAACGAGAAGTCCATCACCGCAAGCTCGAACGGATGACCGTCGAGCATCGCCTGGCCGATCACGATCGCCTCGCTCTCGCCGGTGTTCAGCTCCGCTTCGCTCAAGCGCTCGGTGTACGGACGCAGGTCGAAGAAATCGAGCGGATCCTCGGAGCGGACGTCGGCGGCCTCCTCCTGGAACGAGCCTGCGTCGGCGTACCACTCGATTCGCTTCCGCGCGCGCATCGGATAGTGGTGGCCGCAGTGCCCGCAGACCCAGAGTGCGGCGTCGAGCTCGTCGTCGCGGAAGTGCGACCCGCACTTCGGGCAGGTGTTGGGGTGCTTCTTCTCGGCAGGCGGCGGAGCGTCTTTGTGCTCGACCTGCACGTCGATGCGCGCGTCGGACATCGTGCAGAGCTTAGACCCCGACCGCTGGATCCCTGGTTACAGACCGAGGGCGGCGGCGAGCCGCGGCAGAAGCGTCTCGTTCCGGTCGGTGCGCAGCCCGCCCGTGAATCCCGCTCCGATCGGGGCCGGAAGTCCTCCCAGCAGGGATTCGAGCTCGTCGAAGGTCGGGCCGCCGGGCTCGGGCATGAAGACGTCCAGGTCGCCCGGCAGGATGACGTCGAGATCGAGGGCGACGTAGATCCGGTCGGGCAGGGAGCCGAGCTCCTGCCGGATCCCGGCCTCGGCGATGAACTCGACCTCGGGCGGGTCGAGGTTCCGAGCGCCGAGCAGGGTCACGTCCTCCGGGTCGACATCCCCAGCGTCGATCAGCATGCGAAGCGGCATCCCCCACGCGTTGCCGGTCGGCGAAGACTCGGGTGTGTTCAGGTCGCCGTGCGAGTCGATCCAGACGACGCCGATCCGTCCGTGTCTCCGCGCGAGCTCGCGCACCGCGCCGACGTGGCCGCAGCAGCTGCCGCCGAGGACGAACGGCCGCGCCGGCAGCACGTGCGCAACCTGTGCGATCTCCTCTTCGAGCGTTCCTTCCTCCACGACCGCTGCTTCCGGCCACGGGAGCTCCATGTTCGCCGCGTCCGCCATCGCCTCGCCGCCTTTGCCCCAGGCCGTCGGGATGCGCACGAGACCGGAGGCGAACTCACGCCCACACGCGTGACACTGGTACTCGGTGCCGACGGCGACCGTGGTGAGCGTGCGGCAGTCCGGGCAGCGCGCGCGGAGCGTGCTCACAGATCCTTCTGCCATGTGCCGAAGCGGATGGTCGCGTGCATGCCGACGCGCTCGTATACGCGGAGTGCGCCGGTGATGTTCTGCGCATCGACGCCAAGACCCGTCCGGTGCCGGCCGCGCGCGTACAGCTCGCTGAACGAGCGGCGAAGAAGCGCTTCGGCGAGCCCGCGCCGGCGCCACGGCTTGCGGACACCGAGCCAATTGATGTGCCCCAGTCCGACATCGGTGCCGAGCTGCGGGTAGTCGAGCGCGAACCCCGCGAGCTCGTTCCCGTCCCACGCCAGGAACCACAACGCCGGATCGAAGTCGTGTCTGCCGACGAACTGGCTGTCGAATCGCTCGGGCGAGACCGCCTGGAAGAACGGGTCCTCGGCGAATGAATCGTTGAGCGCGGCGATGAGAGCAGCGCGATCCTCGTCGCGGTACGTGCGAACCTCGAACGCGCCGAAGTCGCCGTCGCGCGGCGGCGCGTCGAACCCGATCTCCATCGTCAGCGATTCGCGGCGCTTTTCGTAGCCGCGCGACTGGGCGATGTGCTCGAGCTCGTGGCCGTGCGGGGCGAACAGGCTCGCGGTCTTCAGGCCGAGCTCGCCCACCCGCCCTTCGGCCCAGTCGAGCAGATCCTCCCATCGTCCGGGAGCCGCGAGGTCGATGAACAGCACGTCCCGGCGTGGAGCGATGTCGCAGTAGCCGACGACGCGCCCGTCTTCCTCGAGCACGCGCAGGTAGTCCCGGCGAAGGTCCGGATCGCGCAGCCACGACGCGACCTCGTGCGCGTCGAGCTTCCGGGCGCCGCCGAACGCGTCGACGAAGAGCGTCGCGACCCGCTCGGCGTCCTCTTCGCGGAGCTCCCTAAGCTGGGACGAGATCATCGAGCGTCTCCGGCAGCTCGAAGAGGTCCGGCAACTCGCGCGTCGGCCGGACGCCGTCGTTGCTCGTCTCGACGAGCCGGTTGATCCAGACACTGGTCAGTCCGAGCTCGTTCGACGGCGCGACGTCGTGGAAGAGCGAGGCGGCGACGTGCACGTGACCCTCGCGCGGCGCGTTCGTCCGGCGGAAGAACTCCTCCCAGTGGCGGTGCGCCGGCTTGTACGAGCCGATCTCCTGCGCGACGACCACTTCGTCGAAGACCATGCCGATCTGCACCTGCGAGGCGGCGATGAAGTCGTCATCGGTGTTGGAGAGGATCGCGAGCTTCCAACCGCGCCGCCGTAGCTCGTCGAGGGCCGCGCGCGCCTCGGGAAACGCGCGCCAGCCGGGAAGCGACTCGGCGAGCCCATGCTCCTGCCCGTCGGGCGCACCGAGCCGCCGCATCGATTCAGTGAGCACCTGCCGGTAGCTGCGCTCGCCGGACGCTTGAAGACCGGGCTCGATCGCGTGGTACTCGGCGAGCAGCTCGTCGGCGCGCCCGTCCCCGAACACGCGTGCCAGCTCGGCCCGAACGCCCCCGTCCCAATCGATCAGCGTCCCGTAGCAGTCGAAACTCGCCCAGCGCTCCACGGGACGAGTCTAAGCGTCAGAGCGGGCTCGGAGCCGGCTCAGAGGAAGCTCAGAGGACCGTGCGCGGAAGCGGAACAATTGCGAAACAAAAGTCACGCGGCAGCGGCGTCTGACGGTGGTTGGTACGCGAGGATCTCCCAGCCGTGGTCGTCGAGCCACTGCTTCGACTCCGCATACCCCGGCCGCCGCTTCTCGACCAGGCGCCAGAACGCCGGGCCGTGGTGGAGCTCGACCAGATGGCACACCTCGTGCACGACGACGTAGTCGAGCACGTCGTGCGGCGCGAGCACGAGACGCCAGTTGAAGCTCAGCGCACCGCTCGACGAGCACGAGCCCCACCTGCTCCGCTGGTTTCGCATCGTGAGGCGCGAGTACGTCACGCCGAGCGCGGCCGCTTCCGACTGCGCGAGCAGCGAGATGCGCGCACGCGCTTCGATGCGTCCCTGCTCCTCGGTGAGCCGCAACCGGTCGAGACCCAGCCGCGGCTCGACCACCTTCGCGAGCTGCAGCTCGAGCCATGACCGATGGAAGTCGATCGCCTCGTCGATCTGTGCCGGCGTCGCGCGCGGACGAACGACGAGCTCGGGCGGCAGGCCATAGCGCACGACCATGCGATGGCCGCGCACACGTTTCGACCGTCGTACCTGTAACTCGACGGTCGTGCCGCCGATGTCCACGAGGGCAACGTCCTCCACGGGCGCATGATTCGCGCCGCATCGGACGTTCTCCTACTCGAACGAGCGAACGACGATCGACGCGTTGTGGCCGCCGAACCCGAACGAGTTCGACATCGCGACGTTCAAGTCGGGCAGATCGCGAGCGATGTTCGGGACGTAATCGAGGTCGCACTCGGGATCGCGCTCGTCGTAGTTGATCGTCGGCGGCGCCTTCTTGTCGACGATCGCCATCGTCGTGAACACCGCCTCGACCGCTCCGGCGGCGCCGAAGCAGTGACCGGTCGCACCTTTCGTCGACGACACTGCGAGACCATTCTTCGCGTGCGCGCCAAACGCGTTCTTGATCACGCGTGTCTCGGCGGCGTCACCGAGCGGCGTCGACGTCGCGTGCGCGTTGACGTAGCCGATCTCGGACGGGTCGACACCCGCATCGTCGAGCGCCATCGCCATGGCACGTGCCGGGCTCTCGCCCGTCGGATCCGGTTCGGTCATGTGGGCCGCGTCCGACGACACGCCGTAGCCGACGAGCTCGCCGTAGATCTTCGCGCCGCGTGCCTGCGCGCGCCCGAGCTCCTCGAGCACGAGCACCGCTGCGGCCTCGCCCATCACGAGACCGTCGCGCTCGTTGTCGAACGGGCGCGACGCGTGTTGAGGATCGTCGTTGCGCCGGGAGAGCGCGCGCATCGCGTCGAACCCGGCGATGCCGACCTCGGTGATCGGCGCCTCGGTCCCGCCCGCGAACATCACGTCGACACGACCTGCGCGGATCATGTCGAGCGCGTCGCCGATCGCCATGTTCGACGCGGCGCACGCCGTGCACTCGCTCATCAGCGGTCCCTTCGTGCCGAGCTCGATCGACACCCAGCCGGCGCCCATGTTCGGGATGATCGACGGGATCGAGAAGGGGCTGACTCGATCCGGGCCCTTCGTGAGCAGCACGTGGTAGCACTCCTGATAGCTGTGCAATCCGCCGATGCCAGTCGCGATCGACGCGCCGTAGCGATCGGGGGCCTCGGAGATGTCGACCCCGGAATCCGCCTCGGCCTGGCGGGCCGCGGCAATGATCATCTGCGCAAAGCGGTCCATCCGGCGCGCCGCCTTCCGGTCGACCCAGACGGTCGGGTCGAAGTCCTTCAACTCGCATGCGAAGTGGACGTTGTAGTCCGTGTGGTCGAACGCCGTGATCGGGCCCGCACCGGAGTCGCCCGCGAGCAGCCGTGACCACGATGACTGAACGTCGTTGCCGAGCGGGCTCACCATCCCGAGCCCGGTGATCACGACCCGCCGCTTTTCCATCACATCCCCAATCCGCCGTCGACCAGCAGCACTTCGCCCGTGATGAACGACGCCTTGTCCGACGCGAGGAAGCGTACCGCGCCCGCGATCTCTTCCGGCTCGGCGACGCGGCCGAGAGGGGTCTGCTGCACCATGGCCGCGGTCGCCTCGTCCGGCAGCACCTCGGTCAGCGCCGTCTTGACATAGCCGGGTGCGACGACGTTCGCCCGGATGTTCCGCGACCCGAGTTCGCGCGCCAGCGACTTCGTGAAACCGATGATCCCGGCCTTCGACGCGCCGTAGTTCGTCTGGCCCCAGTTGCCGTGCACACCGACGATCGAGCTGATGTTGACGATCGAGCCGCCGCGCTTCTTCATCATCGGCCGCGTCACCGCGCGACACGTATAGAAGACCGAGCTGAGGTTCGTCTCGATCACCGTGCGCCAATCGTCGTCCGACATGCGCGCGAGCAGCCCGTCACGCGTGAGGCCGGCGTTGTTGACGAGGACGTCGATGTCGCCCGCCTCATCGACCAGCCGCTTCGCCTCGTCGGCGTTCGACACGTCAGCCTGGACCGCGCGGCCGCCGATCGCGGTCGCGAGCTCTTCCGCTTCGTCCTTGCCGGAGCGATACCCGACCACGACTGACGCGCCGGCGCGTGCGAGCTCCTCCGCGATCGCGCGGCCAATCCCACGCGAGGCGCCGGTGACGAGCGCGAGCTTTCCGTCGAGCGATGCGAACTCAGCCAAGCGCTTCGGTGACCTCGTCGAGCGTCTCGAGGTCGCTCACGGAGAACGTGCGGACGGACTTGTCGATCCTCTTCAGTAAACCGCCGAGCACATTGCCGGGGCCGACCTCGACGAACGTCGTGACCCCGCCGGCGATCATCTCGCGCGCGGCGTGCGTGAAGCGCACCGGCGCGGTCAGCTGGTCGATGAGGCCCTCGCGGTACCGAGCAGCCTCCTCGATGCGAGCGGTCACCGTCGACATGAACGCAGCCTTGCTCTCGGCGAGATGCACCTTCTCGACCGCGGGACGCAGACGCTCCGCAGCGCGCGCGACGAGCGGCGAGTGGAACGCGCCGGACACGCGCAGCTTGATCGCGCGGCGCGCACCCTCGCGCGTTGCCTCGTCGATCGCCTCGTCGACCGACGGCGTCTCGCCGGAGATGACGAGCTGGCCCGGGCAGTTGTAGTTCGCCGGCCACACGTTGTGGATCTTGTGGCAGAGCGCTTCGACCGCCTCGTCGGCGAGACCGAGGATCGCGGCCATCGAGCCGGGGTGCTGCTTCGCCGCCTCGGCCATCGCAAGGCCGCGCTCGCGGACGAGCGCGACCGCGTCGCGAACGGACAACGTGCTCGCAGAACCGAGGGCCGAGAACTCACCGACCGAGTGGCCGACGACCACGTCGGGGCGGATGCCGCGCGCGCGCAGCGCTGCGTCGAGCGAGAGGCAGGTGGTGACGAGGGCAGGCTGCTGGACCTCGGTCTCGACCATGTCCTCGACCGGGCTCTCGAAGCAAAGCTTCTTCAGGTCCATCCCGGCGGCGTCGCTCGCCTCGTCGAAGACATCCATCGCCTCGGGGACGGCCTCCGCGACCTCGCGGCCCATCCCGGCCTCCAGCGAGCCCTGGCCGGGGAACATGAACGCGATCTTGGTCATGCTGCTGCTCCAGTCGTCGGGTGGGTCCACTCGATCAATGCCGATCCCCACGTCAGGCCAGCGCCCATCCCCGTGAGGAGCACCAGTTTGCCAGGCTCGAGCCGCCCGTCATCGGCCGCATCCGCGAGGGCGAGCGGGATCGAGCCGGAGGAGGTGTTGCCGTACTTCTCGACGTTCACGACGGTCTTCTCCTGCGGGATGCCGAGCTTCTTGGCAGCGTGATCGATGATGCGGACGTTTGCTTGGTGCGGGACGTATACGTCGACATCTTCGACCGTCCTGCCGCACTCCCCGAGAATCGCCTCTGCAGAACTGACCATTACCCGAGTTGCAAACTTGAATACCTCGCGGCCGTTCATCTTCACGAACTTCTCCGGGTCCTCGAACTTCCGGGAGCCGCTGCCGGGGAGCCAGAGGCTCGCGCCGCCGCCACCGTCGGCCCCGAGCTCGAACCCCAGGAAGCCGCCACGGGCGACCTGCTCCATCACGACCGCGCCCGCGCCGTCCCCGAAGAGCACCAGCGTCGAGCGGTCTGTCCAGTCGAGGATCGTCGAGAGAACGTCTCCGCCCACCACGAGCGCGCGCTTCGCGAGGCCGGACGAGAGCATCCCGTGCGCCTGCGCGATCGCGTAGACGAAGCCGGTGCAGCCCGCCGAGAGGTCGTACGCAGCCGCCTGCGGCATGCCGAGCGCGTCCGCGATCAGCGCACTCGAGGAGGGAAACGCCATGTCGGGCGTGACCGTCGCGACGATCAGGAGGTCGATCGACGCGGGGTCGGCGCCGGCCATCTCGAGCGCCCGCCGCGCCGCCGGCATGCAGATGTCGGTGAGCGCCTCGTCGTCTGCGGCGATCCGCCGCTCGCGAATGCCCGTGCGCTCGACGATCCACTCGTCGTTCGTATCGACGATCGTCGACAGCTCCGCGTTGTCGAGGATGCGATCGGGCACGTGGCAGCCGAGACCCGTGATCGAGATCGGCGTGCCGTTCGTCCGCGCGATCACTGGTCGCTCCCCACCGCGAACGTGAGCGTCCCACGCACGGCGAGCTCACCGTCGACGGTCGCCCTCACCTTGCCGCGCCCGATCGGACCGCGCACCGTCTCGACCTGACACTCGAGCGTCAGCACCTCGCCGGGTCGCACGACGCGCTTGAACCGCACGTCGTCGATGCCGGCGAAGAGCGCGAGCTTGCCGCGGTTCTCGGGCTGCGAGAGCACCGCGACGGCGCCGCACTGCGCAAGTGCTTCGACCATCTTGACGCCGGGCATGATCGGGTTGCCGGGGAAGTGGCCGGCGCAGTCCTCCTCGGTGACGGTCTTCCGCGCGACCACGCGCTCGCCCTCGACGAGCTCGATCACCTCGTCGATGAGAAGCATGGGGTCGCGGTGCGGGAGCACCGCTTCGATTGCCGCCTTGTCCATCATGCGCTGAGACGTGCCCGCAGCCTCGAGCGGCCACGGTGCGCGTAGCACTTCGCCGTGCCGACCGGAAGTCCCGTCACTTCCGAGATCTCGTCGAACGACGCGTCGAATGCGTCCTTGAGCGCGACGACCGTCGCCTGTGCGGCCGGGAGGTCGGCCAGGCAACGCCCGAGCTCGCGGCGCGTCTCGGACGCGGCGAGTGCGCGGGCCGGGTCGCCGTCGCGGGCGACACGCCGATCCTCGAGGAGCGGCTCGGTGTGCCGCTCGGCCGTCCACCGCGCCTGCGCCACGTCCTTGCACGTGTTGACGACGAGCCGGTGCAGCCACGTCGAGAACTCCGACTGGCCGCGGAACTGCCCGATCCGGCGCACGAGCTTCACGAGCGACTCCTGCGCGGCGTCGCGCGCATCTTCGGGATCGCGAAGGACGTGCAGCGCGATCCGCTCGACACGCGGAGCGTGCCGCTCGCAGAGCGCTCGCAGAGCATTTGAGTCGCCGTCTCTGGCACGTCGCACGAGGATGGGATCGGAGAGCCGCTCGTAGACGAGAGGCTCGTCCAGGGTTCGACGCGACGGCGGCGGCGAAGGTTGCACGGCACTACCTTAAAGGGCATTGCTCTTACAGCCTGAGATCGTGCTGCCGCGGCTGCGCGGCTCGTTCGGCCGCGAGTACCACTGGGCCGCCGAGGCGCCGACGACCCAGCGGATGCTCCCGGAGGACGCCGTGCACGGCGCGGTCGCGTTGGCGGAGCACCAGACCGAGGGCCGCGGCCGGCTCGGCCGCACCTGGACCGACTCCGCACTCATGTTCTCCGTCGCGCTCTACCCGCCGCTTCCGGTCGCGCGCTGGCCCGAGCTGACGCTCCTCGCGGCGCACGCGGTCGCCGGCGCAATCGGCGAGCACGCCACCATCAAGCACCCGAATGACGTGCTCGTCGACGGCCGCAAGGCGGCGGGCATCCTGGCCGAGGCCGGCGAACGTGTCGTGCTCGGAATCGGCATCAACGTCGGCGCCGCCGGCTGGCCCGGCGCCGGCTGGGTCGAGGCCGACCGGCTCGACCTGCTGGTCGACCTGCTCGACCGGCTCGAGCGCGGCTACGACGCTTGGCTGCATACACTTTCCAGCGCGTGAAACGCCTGCTGCTTGCGGCATTCCTGTTCGTCGCGGTCGCGGCGCCGGCCCACGCCGCGTCGACACCGAAGGTGCTCGCGATCCACTTCACGCAGGATGTGAACCCGGTCACGCAGGACTGGCTGAACGGGCAGCTGTCCCACGCCGAGTCGCACGGCTACAGCGCCGCGGTAATCGTCCTGGACACACCCGGCGGGCTCGAGGACTCGATGCGCAAGATCGTCCAGGAGGAGCTCGCGCTGAAGATCCCGGTGATCGTCTATGTGTCGCCGGAAGGAGCACGCGCCGCGTCGGCGGGGGTCTGGATCTCCCAGGCGGCGGACGTGCTCGCAATGGCGCCGGCGACGAACATCGGCTCGTCCACGCCGATCCAGGGGAACGGCACGAACATCGGCTCCGACCTGCGGCGGAAGGTCGTGAACGACGCCGCCGCGTCGCTGCGCGGACTCGCCAAGACGCACGGGCGCAACGCCCAGTGGGCGGACTCGGCGGTGCGCAAGGCTTCGAACCTCACCGCCTCCGAGGCGCTCCGCATGAACGTGATCGACATCGTCTCTCCGTCGCTCCCCGCGTTGCTGCGCACAATCGACGGCCGCGTGACCACGCCGCGCCACCTGACGCTCCACACGGCCGGGGCGCAGATCGTCGACGTGAAGCCGGGCTTCTTCACGCGCTTCCTGTCGACGCTGATCGACCCGAACATCGTCTCGCTGCTCTTCCTCGCCGGTCTCGCGGGGCTCGGCTTCGAGCTCTTCCATCCCGGCGTCGTCATCCCGGGTGCGTTCGGAGCGATCTGCATGGTCTGCGCGCTGTTCGGGTTCTCGGTGCTGCCGCTCTCGTGGGGCGGCCTGATGCTCGTGCTGCTCGGCGCGACGCTGCTCGTGGTCGACGCGCACGTCACCTCGCACGGCGCGCTCACGCTGTCGGGGCTCGTCGCGATGGCGATCGGCCTGACGACGCTCTTCCACGATGCGGGCACGCCATACCACATGCACGTGTGGGTAGTCGTCACCGTGACCGCACTGATCGGCGGCTTCTGGGCGTTCGCGGTCTCGAAGTCGGTCGCGGCCAGACGAGCGCCGGTGATGGTCGGCCCGGAGCAGATCGTGGGACTCGAGGGGGTCGTCCGCGCCGGCGGCGATGTGTTCGTCCGTGGGGAGCTGTGGCGCGTCCGGTCGGAAGAGCCGCTGCACGAAGGCGACCGCGTGTCGGTCGATGCGCTCGACGGCTTGACGCTCGCCGTGCATAGGATCACGTCATGACCGCAGCAGTGGTCGTCCTCGCGATCGTCGTCTTCTTTGCCGTGCTCTACGCCATCGCGGCGATCAAGGTGCTGCGCGAGTACGAGCGTGGGATCGTCTTCCGGCTCGGCCGGCTGTTCCCGACGCCCCGCGGGCCAGGGCTCATCTTCCTGATCCCGATCGTCGACAAGATGGTGCGCGTCGACCTGCGGACGATCACGCTGACCATCCCGCCGCAGGAAGTGATCACGAAGGACAACGTGCCGGTGCGCGTGAACGCCGTCGCGTACTTCCGGATCGTGCAGCCGCAAGAGGCGATCGTCCAGATCGAGAACTTCATGGTCGCGACCTCCCAGATCGCCCAGACGACCCTCCGCTCCGTGCTCGGCCAGCACCAGCTCGACGAGCTGCTGTCGGAGCGCGAGAAGATCAACGCGATCCTGCAGGGGATCATCGACGAGGCGACTGCGCCGTGGGGCATCAAGGTCTCGATCGTCGAGGTGAAGGACGTCGAGATTCCGCAGGGGATGCAGAGGGCGATGGCGCGCCAGGCAGAGGCAGAGCGCGAGCGCCGTGCAAAGGTGATCAACGCCGAGGGCGAGTTCCAGGCGTCGGAGCGGTTGAAGGACGCAGCGCAGGTGATCGAGGAGCACCCGATCGCGCTGCAGCTGCGCTACCTGCAGACGCTGCTCGAGCTCGGATCGTCGCAGTCGACGACGATCGCGTTCCCGGTGCCGATCGAGATGCTGCAGGCGCTCAAGGCAGCCGGCGACAAGTCGTAGGAGGGCCGAGCCCTCCTTAGCTAGGCGCGCTCGGCCTTCAGCTCACGGAAGCGGCGCGCCGCGTCGATTGCGGCGCCGAGGTTCAGGCCCTTGTCCTTCGCCTGCTTGATCAGCATCACGGTCTCGACGGCGTCCATGTCGTAGATCCGCTGTTTCTTGCCCTTGGTCGGGATCTGCGCCTTGTTCGTCCAGTAGTCGAGCTGCATCTTCGAGATGCCTGCGATCGCGCACACCTGGCCCAGGTAGAGCTCGATCTTGTCGAGATGCTCTGCGAGGTCGACCGGCTCGAGCAGGTCGACGTTCTTGGAGTACGCCATGCTGGGCTTCCTTTGGTCGGGCGCCGCAACCCCTGGCGCCGACTTCTACCACTATCCCTTGCAAAAGGGAAGCGCCCGCCTCGGAAATATTGACAGGGGCCTGCTACTCGTCGTCGCCAGAGTCGACGACGGGTGCGATCGACGATACGAGCTCCCCTTCGCGGAGCCGCATCACGATCACGCCCTGCGTCGAGCGGCCGAGCCGTTTGATCTCCTCGACCGGCATCTTGATCACGGTGCCGCCCGTCGAGATCAGCATCACCTGGTACCCGTCGCGGACGACGCGGGCTCCGGCGAGATGGCCGCGCGCCTCGGTGAGCTGCACGGTCTTCACGCCCATGCCACCGCGACCCTTCTTCGGGTATTCGGCCACCCGCGTGCGCTTGCCGTAGCCGTTCTCGGTCACGACGAGCAGGTCGGCGTCGTCGGAGGCGATCGCGACCGATATCACCTCGTCGTCGCCGCGCATCCGCATGCCTTGCACACCCGACGCGTCGCGGCCCATCGCGCGCACGTCTCGTTCGGAGAAGCGGATCGCCTGGCCGAGCCGCGACACCATCAACACGTCGTCGTCACCGGTCGAGTGCCGGACACCGATGAGCTCGTCGCCTTCGCGCATCTTGATGGCGATGATCCCGTCCGCCTTCAGCGACGTGTTGTAGGCGCCGAGCTCGGTCTTCTTGACGACGCCGTGCTTCGTGGCGAACAGCAGGTACTTCGCTTCCTCGAAGCTGCGCGTCTGGATGACGGCGCGCACGGTCTCGCCCTGGCGGAACGGCAGCAGGTGGACGATCGCGCG
>DATINO010000026.1:0-16570 GCA_035474195.1 Gaiellaceae bacterium | reverse complement strand
GCTGCGCGACAGCCAGCCGCGCGCAACCGCCAGGTCGAGCTCGCCGACCGCTTCCACGAGCGGGCGCAGTGCGTCACCGCGCGACGCGACGTCCACGGACAGCTCGCGCAGGATCCGCTCCACCTCTTCGCGTGCTTCCGCAGCCGCCTCGGCAAGCTTGTTCCCGAGCTCGACAACGGCGAGCGGCTCGATGAACACCGTCTGGCCCGAGCCCGAGGCGTCGTGGACGATCCCCGGTACCTGGTCGCGCGACGACGCGCGCACGGCGAGAACCGGGCGTCCTCCCCGCTCGGCGAGGAACGATTCCTGCAATGCGTCGCGCACGCCGGCCGACCGAGCAATCCGAGCCAGCTCGTCGCGAAGGCGCGCGTCGCCGTTCCGGAGCTCGCGACGCAGCTTGCGGAGCTTCGGCGAGGCGTCGTCGCGCAGGTCGGAGCCGTCCTCCTCGACGCAGCGGTCGATCGACTCCGCGAGCTGCGCGAGCGACGGGTCGATGCGGTCCGCGATCGCCGCGAGCAGGGGCACGTCGTCGCGGCGCCCGTGGACCACGCGGCGCGCGTCGACCGCGACGCGTGCAGACACGGAGACGGCATGGAGATCCGCCGGCGCGAGCGTCCCGTCTCGCTCCGCCCGCTCGACGAACGCCGCGATGTCGGTGACGCCGGCGAGCGGCGGATCGTCGGCGCCGTCGAGCAGCGCGACCGCCTCGGCGGTCAACGCCTGCCGCGCGCCGACCTCGTCCGCCGCAGCGGACGGAGCAAGCGAGCGTGCGCGCGCCGCGCCGAGGTCGGTGGCGGCAGTCGCCGCCAGTCGCTCGAGGATCGCGGGCAGCTCCAGCGCCTGAAGCGCCTCGCCGTCCACAGTGAGTGTCCCTACTCGGGGCGCTCGTCGCCCGGCCGGAGCCGGTAGACGATGCGGCCGCGGTCGAGGTCGTACGCCGACAGCTCGATCCGGACCCGGTCGCCCGGGTTCATGCGAATGCGAAACCGCCTCATCTTGCCGGCGGTGTAGCCGAGGGTCTCGTGACCGTTGTCGAGTTTGATCCGGAACATGCCGTTCCGGAGCGCCTCGACGATCTCGCCGGTCATCTCGACCTTGTCTTCCTTCTGAGGTATCTCGATCTCCTTGGGGTGGCATTTTCCGGGAGCGCGGGTGCGCTCCCGGAAAACGCTAGATGACGTTCACGTTCGCGGCCTGCGGGCCTTTCTCGCCCTGCTGGGCCTCGTACTCCACCTTCGCGCCCTCGTCGAGCGAGCGGTAGCCCGCGCCCTGGATCGCGCTGAAGTGGACGAACAGGTCCTTACCGCCCTCGTCGGGGGTGATGAACCCGTAGCCCTTGTCCGCGTTGAACCACTTGACAGTTCCGGTTGCCATTTCTGTCTTTCACCTCCTTGCCAACTTCACTGAACGGGCAAGAAAGGTGCAAACCGGCACCATCCAACTCGCTCAAATTGCATCGCGGAGTGTACCCGGGGTCTGGCGATCAGTCACGTGTGGCGCGCTTCAGGACTTCGAGCGCCCCGGCCGTGTCCCCACGAGCCTCGAGCAGGTCGGCCAGCTTCCGTGCCGCCTCGAGCGCCCGCCGGGGCCGGTGTGCGACGAGGAGGTCGAGCGCTTCTTCGAACAGATGACGCGCCCGTTCGCCGTCGCCGGCTGCGGCGAAGACCTCCGCCAGCAGGACGACCGTCAGCCCGCGGTCACCGGGTCCGAGGGAGTCGAGCGAGTCGAGCACGCGTTCGGCGGCGCGCGCTCCGTCCGCGGGCCGGCCGGCGAGCATGAGCGCGCGCGACTCCAGTGCCCCGAAGCGGGCCTCGTCAGCGGCGCCGAGCTCGCCGCCGCGAACCTCGCGGCCGTGCTCGAGCAGCCGGAGCGCCTCGCCGCCGTTCCCCGCCTCGACCTCAGTCGTCGCGAGGAGGTGATAGGCGAGCGAGACGAACGTCTCGTTCTCGGTGCGCTCGAGGATCTCGAGCGCACGCCGCGCGTACCGGCCCGCGAGGCGAGGTTCGTCACGGCGCGAGTGCAGTCGCGACTGCGACCAGTACAACCGCGCGAGCGCGATCGGATCACCGCTCTCGTCGGTGATGCGGATGACGCGTGCAAGAACCGACTCGGCGCGCGAGAAGTCGCCGCGGTCGATGAGCACGTTCGCGAGGATCACCGAGAAGCGAAGCTCTTCGAGAACCGCTTCCGCCTCGACCGCTTCCGCGACCGCGCGCTCGTAGAGCTCGATCGACGGCGTCAAGTCGCCGACCTGCATGTACGCGCGGCCGAGCGTGTCGACAGCGCCGGGGTCGACGAGCGCGCGCCCGTTGCGCAGGCCGAGCGCCTGCTCGAGCAGCTGGACGGCCTCGTGTGCACGCCCGCGCGCGAACGCAACCTGCCCGAGACCGGCGAGCGCGGTCGCCCGCGCCGGATCGCCCGGGTTGCTGTGGGCGCGGTAGAGCGCTTCGGCGGTGTCGATCTCGCCGAGCCGGAGCGCGACCTCCGCCTCCACGAGGTCGTCCGGCTCGACGGCGATCGAGTCAACGCCGGTCGCAAGCCAGGGCCCGGTGACGTCGAGCCGCGCGGCGAGCTGGTTCACCATCTGCAGCGACGGGATGCGCGCGCCCGCTTCGAGCCGTGAGATGTACGCAGCGGTGCAACCGGGGAACGCCAGCTGGCGCTGCGACAGGCCGACCTTCGTACGCGCTTCCTTCAAGCGCCGGCCGACATCCTTCGCCGAGTCGATGTGCGTCGTGAGGCTACGCGGCATCGCCCTATCGTACGCTGCTCCGAAAGGGGTTCAAGGCCGGCCAGACGAGGCCGATAGGAACAGGGTGCTCCGCCGCGTCGTAATCCCGGCCGTTCTCGGCTGCGTCTTTGCGTGCACGGCCGCTGCGGCCCCGGCGAACTGGGCGGCCCCGCAGATCCAGGCAGTCACGCAGGCCGGCATCCTCGGCACGTCGCCGGCGTCGTTCAAGCCGCAGGCGTCGCTGACGCAGGCGCAGCTCGCGGCCGCGATCGCGGCGACGGACGCGCTGCAGCATCCGGCTGCGCCTCCTCCGCCTGCCGTCGAGCTCGCCACCAACGTCGGCCCCGACGCGACGGTCGGCGGCTTCGTCTCGGTCGACCTCGACGTAACCGGGCCGGCGGTCGACCACGTCGCGTTCGCGGTCGACGGGACCGGCGTCGTCTCGACGAATCAAGCTCCGTACTCGCTCGAGCTCGACACGACCGGCCTTGCCGACGGCGTCCACGCGCTCGCGGTGAACGTCACGTTCACGAACGGCGGCTATGCGATCGCGACGTGGCAGATCACGGTCGCGAACGCGCCGGGCTCGATCCTCACGCCGACGGACGTTCCTGTGCCGCTGCCGATCGTCAAGTCGAAGCTTCCCACCGACACGGCGGCGACGGTGCCGACACGCACCCTGTACCGAGCGCTCGCGCCGAGCGCGGCGGTGAGCGTGAAGAAGCTCGACGCGGTGCTCGTCGGCTACCTGGGGCTGGGGGGTGCGGCGCGCGAGATCCAGAAGACGCTCGCCGACGCGGGCCTGAACCCGCCGGCGAACACGGGCACCGAAGCGGTCGCGCGCATGCTCGGCCTGCGCCTCAACCACCCGGCTGCGCAGGACGGGCTCGAGCTGCGTCCGCTGCAGCCGACCACGCGCGCCGAGGCCGCCTACTCGTTCGCGCAGCTGCTCACGCTCGACGAGTCGGCTCTCGCGTCGGTGCAGGCCGCGGCGGACGCCTTCACCCTGCCGGTGTTCTCGCCGTGGCAGCAGCGGGTCCTGACCACGGCGATCCGCTACGTCGGCTACCCGTACATCTGGGGCGGCACGAGCCCAGGGCCCGAAACGCTGTTCGGCGTCAGCTCGGCCGGCGGATTCGACTGCTCCGGCTTCGTCTGGCGCGTCTACAAGCTGACGGCGTACCCGGGCGAAGGGACGCTCGCTACCGTTCTCCGCGGGCGCACGACCTATCAGATGAGCGGCGAGGTGCCGCGCTCGGTGCGCATCACGGCGGCGAACCTGCAACCCGGCGACGTGATGTTCTTCGGGCCGAACGGCCCGAAGTCGAAGCCGGGCGTCGTCGACCACACCGCGGTGTACCTCGGCGACGGCTGGTTCGTGCAGTCCAGCGGCGAAGGGGTCACGCTTCTCCCGTTCGACGGCTGGTACACGCGGACGTTCGCGTGGGCGCGGCGGCCGCTGCGCGAGGCCGGCCTCAGCGGCTGAGCGCCTCGAGCAACTCGCCGACGCGGTGATCCGCGACCGCCGGACGCCGCATCGGCAGCGTGTCGTTCACGCGGTAGTGATTTCGGCGGCCTCGCCGCTCGCGCTGGATGTAGCCGCTGCCGACAAGATCGGCGAGCACGCGATGCGCCTGCCGTTCGGTGAGATCGGATCGCTCCGCGATCTCCCGGACGGTCGCATCCGGCGCACGCGCTACCTCGAGCAGCACGGACGCGTGCGACGTGAGGAATGTCCAGGCCGGCCGCTCAGCCACGGGCCCGAGACTACTGATGTGTCGTCTTCACCGGGGGCCAGTGCGGTGAGATCCCCGGATCCCCGAGGTCGCCGTACGGCACGCAGGTTCCGGCCAGAGCGCTGCGATCGGCGATCAACAGCTCGTCGACACGCCGGTTGAGCGGCACTGCCCGCTGCCACGCGAGGCGCAGGCGTTCGCCCTCGCGCACGAGTGCGCGCGGAGCGAGCGGCGTGCGTGACCGCACCGCGAAGTAGTGGCCGCCGATCGGCTCGGTTCCGAGCGCCTGCTGCGCGGCAGCAATCTCCTCAGGCGACGCCGCATAGAACAGCCACAACCCGTACCGGCGCTGCGAGCTCTTCAGGAACGGCTCGAGGTTCGTGCAGGCCTCGTCGTCGACCCGAGTGAGCGAGGCGACGCGCAGCGCGACGAGATGGTCGAGGAGATTCGCCGGATGCCCGTAGTCGAACGCCGAGAAGTTCGCGCCGCTCGTGCCCGTCGAGCCGAAGAGCACCGTGCCCGCGGGCTGGTGACGCACCGCGGCGACGATGGAGTCGACGCCGATGCGGTGCGTCTCCCGGCGGTGGGCGAGATCGAAGCGAACCTCGATCGCCGCGAGGCCAAGAACGAGCACGGCGGCGACGAGCACGCGCCACGTGCCCGCCCACGACGCGATCGCGAAGACGCCAACGCAGACGAGGACGAGGAACGCAGGCGTGACCGGGATCATGTATCGGTCGAAGAACAGCGCCGAGTCGCCGCTCGTCGGGACGACCGAGAAGAACACGACCGGCGCGGCGATCGTCACGACGCAGAACAGAAGCGGCCGATACGACCTCCGCACGAGCAGCACGATCACGCCGAGGAACGCGAGCGCACTGAAGTAGTTGACGTCGTGCCTGCCCGGCGCCACGAAGTGCAGCGCGTCCTCCCACACCGGCCGGCCCGAGAACGTCCGGCCGGCCTGACCGTTGCCGCCGACGCCGTAGCGGTCGCTCAGCACGTGCAACGTCCTGACGTAGTACGGCACGAACGTGACGAGCAGCGCGACGGCGCCGGGCCACGCAACCCGCACCCGCTCGCGCAGCGACCCGGGTGCGTAGAGCCATGCGGCGCCGAACGCGGTCACCGCGTAGAGCGGCGCGGTCGGGTGCACGAAGACGGTCAACCCGAGCAACGCACCGGCAGCGATCCAGAGCCGGCGGTCACCCGAGTCAGCGGCCGAGAGCGCGACCACGGTCGCCCACATCAGCCAGGCGAAGAGCAGCGTGTGCGGCCGGCCGAACGTCGCATACATCACCGGGATCGGCGAGAGCGCCGTCAGCACGACCACGGCCGCCGCGGGCAGGTCGTCACGTGCGAGGCGCCGGACGATCAATGCGACGGCCGGCAGCGCGAGACACGAGAACACGAGCGACGGTACGCGGAGCGCTGCGATCCCCGGCCACCAGTCGAGCAGGAAGTGCTCGAGCCAGAAGTGCAGCGGGCCGCCGCCGCGCTGCGTCGAAACGATGTGGAAGATGTTGCGGAACGAGAAGTCGCCGAGCCGAAGGGTCAGCTCCTCGTCGACGTTGAGCGGCGTCCACCACACGGTGGGGAACGCGAGCCAGACGAGACCGGCGGCCGCGCCGACGACGGCGGCCGGAAGAACGGCTCTAATCGGTGCCCGAGGCAGCGAGCGCGGGCGTCTCGGGCGCAGAGCGGTACGGATGCTCGTCCTCGACGTGCGTCTCGTGGTAGACGCTTTCGGCGTTGACGGCCCAGATGTCGTGGTCGGCACCGCTCAAGAGGTTGTCGACCGCACGCATCGCCGTCAACATCGAATGGTCGGAGTTGTTGTAGCGGTGCAGGCCGTTCCGGCCGACCTGCTGCAGGTTGTCGATCCCGTCGAGCCAGGCGCGGATGACCTGAACGCGCTCGGCGTAGTCGGCGTCGTAGATCGGGTACGCCTTCGGCACGCGGATCGCGTACCCACGTTCGACCTTCGACTTCGGCGCGAGCCTGAGGCGCTCGAGCTCGTCGGCGGCGAGCGCAACGAGGTCGTCGTCCGCCATCGTCCAGAGATCGTCGCCCTCGAAGCAGAAGTACTCCATGCCGACACACGCCTTCGACGGGTCGGGAACCATCCACGGTGACCACGAGCGGAAGTTCTGGATGCGGCCGACCCGCACGCCGGGCTCGTGAATGTAGATCCAGTTGTCGGGGAACAAGTCGTCGCCGTCGACAACGAGCGCGACCGTGAGGAAGTCGCGGTAGCGCAACCCGTTCGCCGCCTCGATGACGTGCTGCGGCGCAGCGGGGCTCGCCATCCGCACGATCTCACGCAGCGGCAGAGACGAGATGACCGCTTCCGGGAGGGTGTACGACGTCTCACCCGCCTCGACCTCGACGATGCGGCTGCCCGCAAGCTCGAGGCGCGTGACGGGTGCCGAGAGGAGCACCTCCCCACCCTGGGCGCGGATCGCCTCCGTCATCGCGTCCCACATCTGGCCCGGGCCGTAGCGCGGATAGTTGAACTCGGAGATGAGGCTCTTGATCTTGTTGCCGCGGTTCCCGAAGAACGCCGCTTTCGCCGCGGAGAAGAACGACAACCCCTTGATGCGCTGCGCCGCCCACTCCGCGCGGATCTCCGACGCGGGAACGCCCCAGACCTTTTCGTTGTAGCTCTGGAAGAACAGCTCGAAGAGGCGACGCCCGAAGCGGTTCGTCACCCACTGCTCGAGCGAGTCCTCCTGGCCCTTCGGGCGCGCGGCGGCCGCGAGGTACGAGCCCATGCAGCGCGCGAGCTCGACGGGGCCGAGCTTCTTGATCACGTCGGGACCGCGCAGCGGATAGTCGAGGTACCGCTGGTTCCAGTAGATGCGCGACATGCGCGGCCGCCGGAGAAACTCGTCGCCGAGCACCTCGTGCCAGAGGTCGTCCACCTCGAGCGCCTTCGTGAAGAAACGATGGCCGCCGAGATCGAAGCGGTAGCCGTCACGCTCGACGGTCTTGGCGAGCCCGCCGACCTGGTCCTCGGCCTCGAGCACGACGACGTCGTGGTCGCGCTTCCCGAGCAGGTAGCCCGCGGTCAGCCCGGCGGGGCCGCCGCCGAGGACGAGCGTCGTCTGCGTTATCTCTTTCACCATGGGGGAGGAGCCGGCAAGCGCCGTGCGATCGTACCCTTGCTACCGCTTTCGACGGTAGACAAACGCTTGGAGCGGTTTGAAGTAGTTCTTCTTGAGCGCGATCTCGTCGCTTCTGATGTGGGCGACGAGCTGGAGCCGCGGGTCGTGCTCGAGCAGCCACGACCAGTCCGACGCCTTGTGCCAGACAAGCTTCGTCCACCGCGCGCGCCACGCACGATAGTCCCGGAAAACCGGCTCGAACACGACGAAAGTGCCGCCCGGCGGCACCGTGGCGAGCAGCTCGTCGATCGTCGGCTGCTCCTTCACCGCTCGCAGCCTCGAGACGGCGTCCCGCCAGTCGAAGATGAGGGGATCGGGCATCGGGCCGAGCGTCGTCGCCCAGCGGTAGCCCGGCCCGAGGTAGTAGCGCAGCACGGGGACCTGCTCCGGGTGCGTCGAGATGATCAGGTCGCCGGTCTTCAGGTACGGGAGCGTGCCCGCGGTGATGCCCTTCGCGTTCTCCTTGTCGTTCTTGACGGAGTAGCCGGCGAAGAGGAACACGAGGGCGACGAGCGTCGCGAGCCCGAGGCCGCGCGCCCGTGCGAGCGCCCGGCCGGCGACGAGTATCGCCGGGCCGAAGAGCACCGCGAAGTACCGCGCGGTCCACGCCGGCGAGACCTGCGACGCGGCGAACGCCACGACGACGGTCGCCGCGATGACCGTGAGGAGCGCAGCGATCTCGCGCCGCTCCTGCGTCCGCTCGTGCAACAGCAAGCCTCCGAGTGCCGCGCCGCCGACGAGGACGAGCGCGACGAACGGTGTGTCTCCGCCGATGACGGTGCCCGCCGAGAGAAACAGGTCGTGAACGCTCGGACGCGTCGACCACGGCGCGCCGGTGTGCCGCGCCTGCGAGAGCAGCGTCGGGAGCCAGGGAACGTAGAGCACAGCCACCCCGGCCGCCGCGACACCGAACAGGCGCAACCGCTCGCGCGCAAACGCGAACGTGGCGACGGCGAGCCCGACGCAGAGGAAGAGGCCCCAGTTGTGGCTGTAGGCGAGCAGCACGGTCGCGAGGACGAAGACCGGTGTCCAGGCGCGGCGCCCGCGGAGGATCCCCTCGACGTACGACCACGCGACGACGAGCGACAGCAGTGCTTCGAGCTCGTACATGCGCGTCTCCTGCGCGTAGTAGGTGAGGAAGGGATCGAGCGCCGTGAGTACCGCAGCTGCGAGCGCGGCAGTTCGCCCGAACACGGCACGCGTCGCGAAGTACGCGAGCGGCACGCATGTCAGCCCGAAGACGAGAGAAAGTGTGTGGGTCGCGGCCTCGCTGTCGCCGAACAGGCGCACCCAGATGCCAAGCAGCATGTAGTAGAGCGGCGGCGAGCCGTCCTGGCGAAGCAGGTGCGGGATCGACGTCCAGTGCTCGTGGGAGATCCCGACCGAGATCCCCTCGTCGATCCAGAACCCGGCATGAAGCTGGCGTGACCGGATGAACAGCGAGAGGAGGACGAGGAGCGGCAGCCCGATCGGGACGAGCCACCGCGAACCGACGATCGCGTCGAAGCGGGCTCGGGCCTCGTCGACGATCGCCACGACCGAGGAGCTTAGAGCGTTACGGCGAGCGGGGCGCGTGCGGCGCGAGCGTCACGACGCGCCGGTTGCCGCCGTCCGAGTAGACGATGTCGACCGCGTCGTTTCTGCGGTAGGTGCCTGCCACCCCGAGAAACAAGGAGAGCCAGCGCCAGAAGCCGAGGTTGCCCTCGGGGGCGAGCTCGCGGTGGAAGACGAGCGTCGAGCCGATCTGGTTGAAGTCCGTGCCGGCGTGCTGCTCGATGCCGTTCACGAAGACGTGGAAGGGAGCGGAGATGCCCTCCGGCAGCTCGACCTGACTCGTCGAATCCACGCGCTATACGATGCCAGTCGCTGTGCGCCGTGCTCGCCTTGCCACACTCGTCACGAGCCTGACGGCGCTCGCGGTCGTGCCGGTGGCGCTCGCGGGCAACGGCGGGTTCCTTCCCGGGGAGCCGCATTCCCCGAACGCGCACCGCGTCCACGACGCGTTCATCTTCGTCTCGATCTTCACCGGCGTCATCTTCATCGGGGTCGAGGGCGCTCTGATCGCGTTCATCATCAAGTACCGCCGTGGCAAGCGCGCACGCACCGCCGAAGGCCCGCAGATCCACGGCGCGACACGCCTCGAGATCCTCTGGACGGTCGTGCCGGTGCTCTTCCTCGCCGCGATCGGGTCGTTCGTCTTCTACAAGCTGCCGGGCATCGCCGACGCGCCGAAGGCGGCAGCGGCCGACGAGACGAACATCGGCGTGCAGGGCGCTCAGTTCTACTGGCAGTTCACGTACCCGAACGGCGCGATCTCGGTCGGGCGCATGGTCGCGCCCGCCGACCAGGTCGTGAACGAGCGGATCACCGCGCCGGACTGGGACGTCATCCACTCATGGTGGGTGCCGGACTTCGGCGGCAAGTACGACGCGATCCCCGGCAGGGTGAACAAGACGTGGTTCAGAGCGCCCGCCGGGACGTACGTCGCGCGCTGCTACGAGCTCTGCGGGATCCAGCATGCGGCGATGAAGGCGACCGTCGACGTCGTGCCGCGCCCGCAGTACGACGCGTTCATCGCGAAGCGGGCGTCGCCGGCCGGCACACTCGACCTCGGCCGCGAGGAGTGGACCGGTGTCTGCCAGAGCTGCCACCGCCTCGACCACAAGTACATCGGCCCCGCTCTCCAGGGGAACCCGCTGCTCGGCGACAAGAAAGGCCTGACGACGCTCCTGCGCAACGGGCAGGGACAGATGCCGTCGATCGGCAAGGACTGGAGCGACAAGCAGATCGACGCGCTCGTCGCGTACACGAAGCGATACGCGAAGGCGGGCGGCTGATGGCAGTCAACGTCGAGTCGACCCGCCCCTACCGCGCCGACTGGCGCACCGGCCGCGTCGCGTCGTGGCTGACGACCGTCGACCACAAGCGGATCGGGATTCTCTACATCGTCACGTCGCTGATCTTCTTCGCGGCGGGCGGCATTCTCGCGTTGCTCATCCGCTCGCAGCTCGCGACCCCCGACGAGCACTTCCTGACGAAGAACTCGTACAACGAAGTGGTGACGATGCACGGCACGACGATGATCTTCCTCGTCATCGTCCCGATCCTCGCCGGCTTCGGAAATTACCTCGTGCCGCTGATGATCGGCGCGCGCGACATGGCGTTCCCGCGGTTGAACGCATTGTCGTACTGGCTGTTCGTGCTCGGCGGGATCGTGCTCTACCTCAGCTTCTACGCGGGCGGAGGAGCAGCGCGCGCCGGTTGGACGTCCTACGCCCCGCTCGCAACGCTGCACTCACCAGGCCACGGCCAGGACCTCTGGATCCTCAGCCTGCACATCCTGTCGGTGTCGTCACTCGTCGGCGCGATCAACCTGATCGTGACGGTTCACAACATGCGCGCGCCCGGTATGTCGTGGACACGCATCCCGCTCTTCTGCTGGTCGATCCTCACGTATGCGTGGATGCTCGTGATCGTGCTGCCGACACTGTCCGCCGGGCTGACCTTGATGCTGCTCGACCGTCAAGCGGGCACGCACTTCTTCGACGCCGCCCACGGCGGGAGCCCACTGCTCTACCAGCACGTCTTCTGGTTCTTCGGGCATCCCGAGGTCTACATCATGGTCTTGCCGGCGATGGGGATCATCTCCGAGATCATCCCCGTGTTCGCACGGAAGCCGATCTTCGGTTACAAGGCGGTCGCGATCTCGACTGCGGGGATTGCGTTCTTCTCTCTCCTCGTGTGGGCGCACCACATGTTCGCGGTCGGCCTGCCGATCGGCCTCGACATCTTCTTCATGCTCAGCTCGATGGTCATCGCCATCCCGACGGGGGTGAAGATCTTCAACTGGCTCGCGACGATCTGGCGCGGGAACATCTCGTTCGACACCCCGATGCTGTGGTCGGTCGGCTTCATCGCCGTGTTCACGCTCGGTGGGATCTCCGGCATCTTCCTCGCCGCGTTCCCGATCGACTGGGCGGTGACCGACACGTACTTCGTCGTCGCGCACCTGCACTACGTGCTCTTCGGCGGCTCCATCTTTGCGATCTTCGGCGGGTTGTACTACTGGTGGCCGAAGATGTTCGGGCGCCAGCTCGACGAGGGCCTCGGCAAGGCGCACTTCTGGCTGACGTTCATCGGGTTCAACATGACGTTCTTCCCGCAGCACATGCTCGGGATGCTCGGTATGCCGCGCCGTGTCTACACCTACCAGGAGCATGGCCTCTGGCTCGCGTACAACCTGATCTCGTCGATCGGCTCGTACGTCATGGGCGTCGGGATGCTGGTGTTCGTCTACAACGTCGTGCGGACTTCGCGCGTCGGCGCGCGCGTCGGCAACGACCCGTGGCTTGCCGACACGCTCGAGTGGTACACGACGTCGCCGCCGCCCGCGTGGAACTTCGACGAGGTCCCGTACGTGACGAGCGCGCGGCCGCTGCGCGATCTGCGACGCCGCCTCGCGGAGACGCGCGGGTTCTGATGGGCGTGTGGATGCGCCTAACTGCGTTGCTCGCCGTCGGCGGGACGGGGCTCGCGGTCGTCTCCGGTGCGGCCGGGTGGAACACCGCGCACCGCGTGCTCGCGGCGATCGCGCTGCCACCGCTCGCGGCTCTCGTTGCTGCGGCGTGGATCTCCGCGCGGCGCGCGCTCGTGCCGTCGGGCGTGGCGCTCGTGCTGTTCGGGCTGGCCGCGCTTTTGACGGGACGGGTCGTGCATCTGGCATTCGCGTCGCTCGCGTTCGCCGCGTGCGTATGGGCCGCCGCGTTCACGTTCCGCTCGTCGGCCGCACCCGGGCCGTGGCGCGACTACGTTACGCTGACGAAGCCGCGGATCATGTCGCTGCTGCTGCTGACCGGAGCCGCCGGGTTCTTCGTCGGGGCGGGGCAGTTCTCGTCGCTCGGCGCGTTCGGGCTGACGATGCTCGGGCTCGCGCTCGCGTGCGGCGGGGCGTCCGCGCTGAACCACTACCTGGATCGCGACATCGACAAGTTGATGGGCTCGCGCACCGAACGGCGGCCGGTCGCGTCAGGCCGGGTCCCGGCGCCTGCGGCGCTCGAGTTCGGCCTGGCGCTGTCGGCGTTCTCGTTCGTCCTGCTCGACTCGCTCGTCAACCTGCCGACGGCGCTCCTCGCTCTCGGCGGGAACCTGTTCTACGTTCTCGTCTACACGCGGTGGCTCAAGCGGTCGACGGCGCAGAACATCGTCATCGGCGGAGCGGCAGGTGCGGTGCCGCCACTGGTGGGCTTCGCCGGCGCGTCGGGGCACTTCGGCTGGGCGGCGGTCTTCATGTTCGCGATCGTCTTCATCTGGACGCCGCCGCATTTCTGGGCGCTCGCGCTGATGATCAAAGAGCACTACGCGAAAGCGGGCGTGCCGATGCTGCCGGTCACGCGCGGCGACCGCGAGACGGCGCGGCAGATCCTCTGGTACACGGTCGTGCTGGTGGCGGTGACGCTCGCGCCGGTCGCGTTCGGGACGTTCGGAGTCCTGTATGGGATCGCGGCGGCGTTGCTCGGTGCGGCGTTCCTCTGGCTCGCGGTCGAGCTGCGGCGGACGATGGCGCGCGCCGCGGCGGTGCGCCTGTTCCACTTCTCTCTGCTCTATCTGGCGCTTCTCTTCGTCGCGATGGCGATCGACACGGTGGTGATCTAGTGGCAAAGACGCAGGCGGAGCTCGAGCTCGAGCGCAAGAACCTGCGCTGGGGATGGGCGCTCTTCGGTCTCTTCGTGGTGCTGTTCGCAGGGACCGTCGGCGTGGCGTTCGTCTACCTCTGGCTCGACTGAGCGACGCGGTCTGGATCACGCGGCTTGCGGACGGCCCTTTGGGCCGGCGTCTCGCCGTGAAAGACCTCTTCGACACTGCGGGCGTTCGCTCGACGTACGGGTCGGCGGTGTTCGCCGATCACGTGCCCTCGACCTCCGCGGCCTGGGTCGTCGAGCTCGAGGCGCACGGCTGGGTGAACGTCGGCAAGGCGAACCTGCACGAGTTCGCCTACGGCGTCACCTCGCAGAACCTGCACTACGGCGTCGTCCCCAACCCGCGGTCTCCTTCGCTGACGGCGGGCGGCTCGTCGGGCGGGTCGGCGGCCGCGCTGGTCCTCGGGCTCGCGGACGCGGCGACGGGGACGGACACGGGCGGGTCGATCCGGATCCCGGCAGCGTGTTGCGGTGTCGTCGGCTTCAAGCCGACGTATGGCCTCGTATCGACGGACGGGGTGTTTCCTCTCGCACCGACGTTCGACCACGCGGGGCCAATGGCAATGTCGGTCGACGGCTGCGCTTCACTGCTCGGCCTGGATGTTCCGGCGGTGGACGGTGTGCGAGTCGCGTCTGCGTGGGGCGGCATTCACGGCGAGCCGATCGAGTTCCCGACGGCGGAGGCCGTCGTGCCGGCGTTCATGCGCGAGGTGGGCGACGTGCACCGTGAGCTCTACGCCGAAAACGGCGAGCTGTACGGCGAGAACATCCGCGACAAGGTCGAGCGGTGCATCGCGGTAACGGATGCGGAGTACTCTGCTGCGGTGCGCGCTCGAGACGAGCTGCGCGAGCGGGCGGAGGAGGCGTTGGAGGGGTTCGACGTGCTGGTGACGCCGGTGCTGTCGTGTCCGGTCCCGCCGGCCGACTGCGAGGAGATCGAGGTGCGTGCCGCGATGACGCGCTACACGTTCCCGTTCAATGCGCTCGGCTGGCCGGCGCTCGCCGTCGGAAACGTGCAGGTGGCCGGCCGTCCGGGGGACGACGCGCTGGTGCTCGGGGTGGGTCGTCTCTTCGAGTGAACGCAGTCATTTTCGTGGCGTGGTCGCACCTCGGGGCGTCTGAGCCGCCTCAGAGCCGCGTCTGAGCTGCGTCTGACGCCACCGCTCCCGCGGATTCACTTCCTCCACAAATCGCCGCAGCTGTTTACGAGCGACCGCCGGCCGCGGCGAAAAGAGCCCGAGCAACGTCTTCTCGTCGACGATCGGATCCGGCGGATAGACGCCGATCGCGGCGCCGTACGAACACCACGGCCAGTCCTCCGCCCTCTTGACCATCCCCGCCCGCGGTGCGTTCAACGCGATGTAGCGCACCACTTCGAACAGCTGACGTTCCGACACGGCCATGACGTCGTGGAACCTCCGTAGCCAGAGCGGCCCACGCCGGTTGTGCCGGCGGTTGAAGCTGCGGGCATAGCGACTCTGAAGGCGCTGAAAGCCGCTGCTCAGCGTGTATTTGTTGAGGCGGAGCAACACGTGGTAGTGCGTGGTCATCAGCGTGTACTCGAGCACCGTCCAGTCACTGTCCTCGACCTCCTCCTCCAGGAGCGCGAAGAACCGCATCCGGTCGACCTCGTCGCGGAACAGCGGCATGTCATTCAGGGCGTTCGCGTTGATGTGGTAGAAGGCGCCGAGCTCTTCGATGCGGAAGGAGTTGGACACGCGTTCAGGGTGCGGACGCGCGACACGGGGCGCCAGTGTCCTTCGCGGAATCGGCACGCTTTTGTTTCGGTTTCGCGAACGGTCCTCTGAGCTTCCTCTGAGCCGCGTCTGACGCCGCTCAGACGCCCGCGGCGGCGCGTGCAGCCGCTTCGTACACCTCGTTCCGCGTAAAGCGGTCGAGTTGGGCTGAGAGGACGTCGCTCGCATTTGGTGGATTGCCGGCCGGGAACGGGGCGGGACTGCCGTCCAGGTCGATGCCCTCAAGGCGCTCGCGTTCTTCCAACGTCAGCTCGACGTCGTGACCGAGGCGCGAGATCAGCCAGCCTCGCAGCAGATGCGCCTGCGCTCGCGTCCCGTGCACCGTGATCGACTTCACCTCCGCGATTCCCGGCCACAGCGACGCCAGGAGGCTGCGCCACCGCTCCGTGCGGTCCCACGCGATGTCGGACACTGCGACTCGATCGAACAGCCCTGCCAGATCCGCGTAGTCCGTAGGCACGTCCGGCCACTCCGTCGAGTCGACGACGAGCCTGTCGGTCACCCCGACCAACTGCTGGAACGACGGCGAGCCCCACTCCGGCCGACCGCGCCAGCGGCAGAACACCGGGAGATCCGAGATCAGGAGCGGCAGCACGATCGACGCCGGCGCGGCAGCACGCAAACCGCGCAGCGACAACTCGATCACCTCGCCGCAGATGGCGCGGTCGCCGAACGGGAAGCACCGCACCGACACGAGCGCATCGAGCCCATCGTCGAGCTCCGGATGCGGGACGAGCAGCAGCGTGCGCGACGGATGCCGCTCCGCCATGCCGGCGAGCGTCTCCTCCGCCACGTGCTGCCACTCCGGCGGCACCCAGGCGATGTGCGTCATCACCGACGTACGCAGGTTCGGCTGCGACATGCCCACCGACGACTCGTCGCGCAACCGTGCGAGCTCCCGCTCGATCTCGCCGACCGTGACGTTCTCACCCGTCCAGTCGACGGTCAGTGCCGTCGCCACGACCGTCCATCCCGATGCACGATCTCATCCGACGCGGCCGGCCCCCACGTCCCAGCCGCGTAGTTCGGGAACGACGGCCGGTCGCGTTTCCACAGGCCGATGATCGCGTCGACGAGCGCCCACTGCTCCTCGATCTCGTCCGACCGCGTAAAGAGCGTCTGATCGCCGAGCATCGCATCGAGGATCAAGCGCTCGTACGCGTCCGGCAAACCTTCACGGAACGTGCCGCCGTAGAGAAAGTCCATGTGCACGGTTCGGATCGTCATCCCCTGGCCCGGCACCTTCGCGCCGATCGCGAGCGACACACCCTCGTTCGGCTGCACGTGGATCAGCAGGACGTTGGGACGCAGTCCCTCCGCGGCGCCGTCCTCGAACGGCGGGTGCGGCGCGCGCTTGAACTGGATCGCGATCGTCGTCTCGCGCCGTGCGAGCCGCTTCCCCATCCGCACGTAGAACGGCGTGTCCGCCCAACGCCAGTTGTCGACGTAGAGCTTCGCGGCGACGAACGTCTCCGTCATCGAC
>DATINO010000025.1:0-5077 GCA_035474195.1 Gaiellaceae bacterium | reverse complement strand
TGACTGATCGGTGTTCACGTTCGGCGTGAACACGATCTGGTCGGGGTTCGCCGGGCGGTCACCCTTGTAGTACGGGTTCCGCTTCAGCACCGTCGAGCGGCCCGGATCGCGCGAGGCGATGTAGTACGGGCCGGCCGCCGGGTACACGTTGAGTCCCCTACTCGAGTACGGCGTGTTCGCCTTCACGGGCGTGAACCACTGCATCGAGAGGATCGACACGAACGTGGCGTTCGGCTTCGTCAACCGGAACGTCAGCGTGTTCCCCTTCGCAGTGATGCCCGAGATATGGGCGGCCTTGCCCTCGAGGAACGCCTTGCCGCCGACGACGACGTCCTGCAGCGACAGATTGACCCCGAGCGGCGAGCCCATCTTCGGGCTCAGGATCCGCTCCCACGAGCGCCGATACGACGCGGCCGTGACCAGCGAACCGTCCGAGAACTTGAGGCCTGGGCGAATGTGGAACGTGTAGGTCTTGCCGTTGCCCGACACCGTCGGGAACGACGTCGCTCCGATCGGCACCAGCTGCGCACCGGCGGCCCCGGCCTTCTCCGGGAAGCCGACGAGCGGCATCGACGTCGTGTAGATCATCGACCAGTCGTCGGTGCGGTAGGCGAGCTGCGGATCGACGAAGTCGAAGTCCGACTCCGCCTGGTTGAGCCGCAGCGTGCCGCCTTTCTTCGCGTCCTGAGAGCCGGCCCGCTTCGTCGACGACGAAGCAGCGCCGACCGAGACGGCGGCAACGAGCATTGCGGCCCCCAGTACAAGCATGAACAGGGAAAGCACCTGCTTCCTGCGCATCAAAGTCCCCTTCCTCAAGTGAGGTGAAAGTCGCGGCGTCTGTGCCGCGGTTCACCCTCCAAGGACGTGAGAGAAGGCGCGAAGTCTGGAGCTATGCGGTTCGGCCATGAGTCGCGCGCGTCGGCTGATAGCAGACGTCGCTAGCGGCATCGGCTGCGAGCTCGACCACCCTGCGAACCTGCTCGTCGCCCGTGCGGCGCCGATGCCATGCGAGCCCGATCAGCCGCGGCGGCTGGTCGTCGAGCGGTAGGAAGCGAAGCCCGTTCAGGCGAGCGGCGCCCGCTTCGGCCTCGGTCGCCAGTCTCGGCACGAGACCGCAGCCGAGCCCCGCGGAGACCATCGACAGCACGGAGGCAGAGTCGCCCATCCTCGTGACGACGCGCACGTGCGCGCCGGCAGCGCGAAGGGAACCTTCGATCAACCTCTGCGGCGGAAGCTGCTCGAACGTGATCAACGGCAGGTTCGAGATGTCGTCGGCGGTCGCCGGCCGCTGCTTCCACACGAGTGGATGGTCTGTCCGCACGACGAGGACCCACGGATCGCGCAGCAGCTCGATCGCCTCGATGTCTTCGTCGTCGACGGGCAGCAGGACGAACGCCACGTCGAGCTCGCCGCTTCGCAGCATCTCGACGTAGTGCTCGACCTCGATGTCCTCGCGCAGGGTGAGAGACGTCCCATCCGCCGTCAGCCCGCGCACGACATCGGGCAGAAGCGTCTGCGACACGGTCTGGAACGTGCCGATACGCAGGCCTACGACCCCGTTCTGCTCGAGTTGCTCGATGTCGGCGCGCGCCGCGCTCAACCGGGAGTTGATCGCGCGCGCGTGCTCGACGAGGCGCTCTCCTTCGACTGTCAGCGTGACCTTGCGCGAGCCGCGGATCCGTTTGACGAGGCGGACGCCGATCAGTCGCTCGAGCGTCGCGATCTGCCCGCTGATCGCGGACTGGCTGTACCCCGTCTTCGTGGCCGCGGCGCTGAACGAGCCTTCAGTTGCAATCGACTCGAGTGCGGCGAGATGGCGAAATTCGACTCCTTGCCAACTGCCGGGATCGACTCCCATGCAAAGTCAAACGACGGTTTCGCATATTCGGTTGTCGATCGACGCAAAAGTTATCGCGTTCCTTACGATTACCAACACGGACCTCCGCGACGTCAGGGCACTCGCGACTGCAATGGTTGTGGTCGGACTTCGCTCCCCTGGCGAAGTGGATGTGGAACGACCTTGAACATCCTGCGTGGGTGGGCCGACGGTCTCCGACTCCTTGACCGCCGGCTCGCCCGCAACACCACGCCTCTAACCTTTTTCTTCGTCCCAGGTGTCGCCGTCGCCGAAGCCGGCGAGCAGCTTGCGCAGGAGCGAGTTCAACTGACGCTGCTCGGACACGGTCAGGGCCGAGACGACCCCGGCCTCCTCCGCACCGAGCTCGTTGACGGCTGCGTACCAGAGCGCGACCCCGTCGTCGGTCGCCTCCACGATGACGCTCCGGCGGTCGGCGGGATTCCGGATCCGCCGTGTCAGGCCCGCTTCCTCGAGCCGGTCGAGGACGTTCGTCATCGCACCGGTCGTCACCATCAGCGTGGAAGCCAGTTCGCCCGGCGAACGGGGTGAGTCACCGCCCAGCATCAGGTTCGTCAGCACCTGCCAGTCGCGCCAGGTGATGTCGTGGTGGTCGAGCGAGCGCTTGTGCCGCAGCATCAACCGGCGTTGGATGATCGAGATCCGGTCGCAGATTCCCTCGGCCAGGGGCTCGACCTTCTCGACCGCGGGCATCTCCGCCAGGCGGTCGACCAACCGATCGATGCGGTCGCGCTGACCCATCTTCATCGTAGGTTAACTTACTCGATCTCAAGAAGCTTGATATAAAGCGATCATGGCCGTCGCCGAGCTCTCCGTCGACCGCGGGTGGGTCGGAGTCGAGTTGCGTCACCTCACGGCGCTCGCGGCGATCGCGCGGACGAACTCCTTCGTGCGCGCCGCCAGGAGCCTCGGCTACACGCAGAGCGCGATCAGCGCGCAGATCGCGGCGCTCGAGCGCGCGGTCGGAGTCCAGCTGATCAGCCGCGCGCGCGGCTCACGGTTCGTGCACCTCACACCGGAAGGCGAGATCCTCCTCGCCCACGCCGCCGTCGTCACGAGCGAGCTCGAGCGCGCACGCGCGCGGCTGAGCGAACGCATCGGCGGCGAGAGCGCGGCCGCGGTCCGCCTGGCCGCACCGCGCAGCCTCGCGCCGCTCCTCCCGCCGCTGCTTGCGCTCCTTCGCCGGGAGGCGCCGTCGATCTCCGTGCTCGTGCGCGAGCTCGACGAGGAGCGCAGCCTGACCGCGCTCGAGCACCGCGAGACGCACCTGTGTCTGACCGCGGTCTCGCCACTCGCGGCGGCCCGGCTCGAAGGACGCGCGGTGGCCACCGATCCCTTCGTGCTCGTCGCGCCCGACCTGCCCGATGCCTCGAACGCGTCGACGGATCTCGACCTACTCGCGTGGCTGCCGCTGGCGGCGCCCGCGTCGGGTGACGCGGCGAAGCCGCTCGACGATCTCTTCACGCGTGCCCGTCTTCACCCGTCGTTCGTGCTGCGCACGGACGACGCCGCCGCGCTGAACGCCGTCGCACGCGAGAAGGTCGCGGCCGCCGTGTTGCCGAGGCTGCTCGTCGAGCCCGATCTCCTCCCCTACGCCCTGCCGCTCGATCGGCTGCTCGAGCCGCGCGAGATCAGCATTGCGTGGCCGACCGGAGAGACGCTCGGCGCGACGACGCGGGTCGTGATCTCCGCCGCTACGCGCGTCGGCGAGACTCGCTCACCGCGCAGGTAGCAACCGCCTCTGACACACGCAGTGCCTGGCGGCTGACGGCCGCGACGAACTCGATCACCTCGCGCGACCCGCCGCGCTCTGCGTGCCACGCCAGCGCGAGCTGGCGCGGCGGCACCGCGTCTTCCGGGTCGAGCGGGAGAACGGTAACGCCGGGCGACGATACGGCCGCGAGGCGCGGCAGCACCGCGCAGCCGACCGACGCAGCGACGAGCGCATGCACGGTTGCGTTGTTGTCGGAGCGGAAGCGGATCGTCGTCGCTATCCCACGCGCGGCGAGCTCGCTCTCGATGCGAGAGCGCGAGGGCCCGTGCGCGATCAGGCCGCTCTGCCCAATCTCCTCGAGCGTCATCGGACGGCCACGTCGCGCGGCGAGCGACGCAGCCGGCACGAGCGCGACGTAGTGGTCGTCGAGCAGATCGGCGTACGCGAGCCCCGGCTGCTGGATGGGCTGGTACGTGAACGCGATGTCGACCGCGCGGTCGCGCACGAGTGCCTGCATGTCATGGCCCGTCTCGTGCTCGACGAACTCGACGGAGCCGACACTGAGCACGGCGCGAAGCCGCGGCAGGATCGGCGTCACGAGCAACGCGGCGAGGTTCTGGAACGACCCGACGCGCAGCGCCGCATTCCGCCCCTCCGCGATCGCGGTCAGGTCGACCTGAGCGGCGCGCACCCGCGCGAGGATCGCCGACGCGTGCTCGAGCACCGCCTCGCCGGCCGGTGTCAGCGCCGAGCGCCGCGAGCCGCGCGTGCGCTGCACGAGCGTCGTGCCGACGACGCGCTCGAGCGCGAGGATCTGGTGGCTGATCGCCGACTGCACATAGCCGAGCCGCTGCGCCGCGCCGCGGAACGAGCCCTCGCGCGCGACCGCCTCCAGCGCCTGCAGATGACGAATCTCGAGACCGACCCAGCTCGCGTCTGTGCTGCTCATGATGGGAGCTTCGACGCCTGCAGAACCGCACGGTTGAGCGGCAATCGCGATCCTTCATACGTGAATCGATGCGGGGAGGCGCCGTCGGCGCCTCCCCGCTAGAGCGCGTCAGCCGACCGACAGCGCGTTCAGGTACGGAGACCCGAAGTAGGCGCTGTAGATCCAGTTCTTCGTCCGCGACGAGACGAAGTAGTCGTTCGTCGGGAGAAGGTACGGCACGATCGGCGCGTACTTCTGGATCAGGTCCTTGTCCAGCTGGGCATACGCAGTCGCGCGCGCGGCGCCCGAGAGCGAAGCGGCGTGGTCGAGGCCCTTGTTGAACGAGGCATTGTTGAAGTACGTGTAGTTGTTGTTGTTCGCAGCCTGGATCTTGCGGCCGTCGAACAGCACGTTCAGGTAGTCGAACGGGTCGAAGTAGTCAGCGCACCAACCACCGTTCGTGACGAAGTTGTACGTGGTGCCCTTGGTCTGGATCACTTGGTAGTAGTTCGTCGCCGGGGTCGGGAGGTCGTTGACCTTGAACCCGACCTGCTTCAGG
>DATINO010000024.1:0-3398 GCA_035474195.1 Gaiellaceae bacterium | reverse complement strand
CGAATGCGGGCCTCGGCCCGGCGCATGCCGCCGAGCTGCGCCGGGAGCACCACGTTGTCTGCGACCGTGAGGTCGTCGAGCAAATTGAAGAACTGGAAGATCATCCCGACGCGGTTGCGGCGAAAGAGCGCCGCCCCGGTTTCGCCGGCCTGGTCGATCCGCAGGCCGGCAACGGTCACGCCGCCGCTCGTCGGCCGGTCGAGTCCCGCGATCAGGTTGAGAAGCGTCGACTTGCCGCTGCCGGACGGCCCCATGATCGCGACCGCCTCGCCCGAGCCGATCTCGAGATCGACCCGGTCGAGCGCCGGCCGGCCCCCGTCGTAGCTCTTGGTCACCTCGTCGAACCGGATGATGGTGTCCACGCGGCTCCTTCGTCATCAGCCGCGGCCCATCCGCGGCACGCAGGAAACGCTAGGACTGCGCTGCGTCGCTGTCATCGCCGCGGGGAGCCAACTTCTCCGTCGCTCCGCAGGGGTAGGCCGGCGACACGCTCGGTGTCGAGTCACTCCCAGGTACGACGGCCTTCCGCACGACGACAGATCAGCGGCGCCGACGTACCTTTTCGTCCGTGGCGCAAACCTTTTCCGCCCGGGTCGAAGAGCTCGTTCGGATCTCGGCGCCCGAGCTGTGGCGCGGGTTCTTCACGGTTGCCGTCGCCCGCGACCCGCCGGCCGACTTCCGCTCTCGGCCGGGGAGGCTTCTGACCGCCGTCGCAACGTGGATCGGTGCTGCGCTGCTGCTCGTCGCGCTGATCGGGATCCTGCGGTCCGCCCGCCAAGGCGGTGTGTTCGTCACACCCACCGGATCCAACGTCGCCGAGGTCCAGCCGAAGACGGCGGACGTCCTGGCAGTCCTCGGAGTCCTGGTCCTCTCCATCCGGCGTCCGTTGCTGGCCTGGCGGATCGGCTGGGCGTCACTGCTGCTGTTCCTGCCGCTCGTCGGCAACGACCACGCGATCAGGCTCCCGCTCGCGATCGCCATCCTCATCGTCTACTGGGTCGCCGGCCTGCGACACGGGCGCGCTGCCGCCTGGGCGATGTCGTTGCTGAACCTGCTGCCGGTCTGGGCACTGATGCGCGGGGTGGAGCGGCCACTGCTCAGCACGCTCGCGTTGGTCGTGATCCAGATCGCCCTCGATGCAACGATCGTCTCGCGGCGGACGGGCCACGCGCTCGCCGAGCAGATCGCGCAGAGCGAACTGGACGAATCTCGACGCGCCCTGCTCGAGGAACGCACTCGCATCGCCCGTGAGATGCACGACGTCGTCGCGCACCACATGTCGTTGATCGCGGTTCAGGCCGAGACGGCTCCGTACCGGCTGGACGACCTGAGCGAGACTGCAAAGAACGAGTTCGCCGCCTTGAGCGGCATTGCGCGGGAGGCGTTGAACGACGTCCGACGGCTCCTCGGTGTCCTCCGCAGCGATGGACCCGCCGAGCGTGCGCCGCAGCCGAAGCTCGACGACGTCGCGGCGCTGGTCGAGGCATCGCGACGCGCCGGCGTCAACGTCGATCTCTCCATGCCTGCGAACGACGACGCGGCAGTCCCCCATGCGGTCGGGCTCTGCGCGTACCGCATCATCCAGGAGGCGCTCGCCAACGCCGTCCGGCACGCTCCAGGAGCGTGGGTGCAAGTCATGGTCGATCGCGACACGGACGTTCTCCGGCTCGACATCGTCAACGGGCCGCCGGCGACGCGCGAGGTAGTGCGCGAACCAACGCGGCCGGGTCACGGCATCGCCGGCATGAGGGAGCGGGTCGCGCTCGTCGAGGGCTCGCTCTCAGTCGAACCGAACATCCTCGGCGGCTTCGTCGTCTCCGCCGTCCTCCCGCTGACGGAGGCAGCATCGTGACCGGCGGCCTGATCGCGTGTGTGATCGCAGATGACCAGGCGATGGTGCGCGAGGGCTTCGGCGCCCTGCTCGCGGCGCAGCCTGATCTCACCGTGGTCGGTCAGGCGGCCGACGGCGCGGACGCGGTACGGCTCGCAGACGAGCTCGAGCCGGACGTGATCCTGATGGACGTCCGCATGCCGGTGATGGACGGACTCGAAGCGACGCGCCGCATCCTGGAGCACACCTCCGACCGTGCGCCGCGCATCTTGATGCTGACGACATTCGACCTCGACGAATACGTCTACGACGCCCTCCGTGCCGGAGCGAGTGGGTTCCTGCTGAAGGATGCGCCCGCGGACGAGCTCGTCCATGCGGTCCGCGTCGTCGCCGCAGGAGATGCGCTCGTCTCTCCGTCGGTAATGCGTCGACTGATCGCGGATTTCGTGGCGCAGCCGAACCGGATGCGGGCAGCCCCCGTGTCGCTCGAAGTCCTCACTCCTCGCGAGCGCGAGGTGCTGCGCCTGATGGCACGTGGTCTCTCGAACGCCGAGATCAGTGCGGCGCTGGTAGTCGCGCCTCAGACGACGAAGACCCACGTCGGGCACATCCTCCGCAAGCTCAACCTGCGCGACCGCGCCCAGGCCGTCGTCGCTGCGTACGAGTCAGGGCTCATCACACCCGGCGAGTGACCTCGCTCGCAGTACGCGGGTACGAAGCTGGCGGAGTAGGCAGCGCTGCTAGCGAGTCGAGCGCCTCGACAGAGCTTGCGCGGTCCCAAGACTCGGACTGAGGTGCTCGATCCCACTCTGACGGCGTCGGCCCACCCACCCAGTCATCTGCGCGACCGAGACTCGAGGCTTCGTGTGGCAATCTGGTTCGCATGGCAGAGCTGGAACTCTCGCGCGCGCCAGGCGAACGCCGGCTCTACGTACTCGACGGTGTCGGCAGCATCCGCTTCGAGGGGCTGTTCTCGCGCGCCGCGACAGCCGAATCAAACGGCGAGCAATGGCATCTCGTGCGCCGCGGCATCTTTGGGCAACGCAGTGCGGCGCTCGATCAGGCGGGCGCGACTGTCGGGCAGTTCGAACCGCGGACTTTCCGACGCGGCGGCGCGATCACATGGAACGGCCGCCGGCTTTCGCTTCGCCCGTCGAGTAGCTGGCGCGAGCGCTACACGCTCGCTGACGGCGAGACCGAACTGGCGCACTTCGACGGCAAAGCATGGGGCCGCCGACCCGTCTCGGTCAGCCTTGAGGAGGCAGCTGCAAATGAAGGCGGGTTGCTCCTCTTCGTTGCGTTCATCGTGCGCGGCCTCGCCGAGGATGCCGGCGCGGCCGCAGGCGCCGCGGCGAGCACCGCCGCCACCGGCGGCTGAGTCACATCACTTACTTCTGTGACTTGATGAAGGCGACGAGAGCGCGTATGTCTTCGGGCTTTGCGTCGAGACCGAAGCCCGCGACCGCGGGCGCCATGATGCCGCCGTGGTAGCCCTCGACTATCTGCGCATCGGGGTCGGCGATCGAGCGTTCGAGGTACGCGTCGTCGGCGGTTACCTTCTGGCCGG
>DATINO010000023.1:0-5174 GCA_035474195.1 Gaiellaceae bacterium | reverse complement strand
ACGACGAGCTCGCGCTCCTCTGGATGGTGAACATGGGCTGCATCGACATGAACGCGTGGTACTCGCGCATCGACAAGCCCGACCGGCCCGACTTCGTGCTCTTCGACCTCGACCCGACGCCCGAGGTGCCGTGGCCGCAGACGATCGAGGTCGCGCTCATCCTCAAGGAGCTGCTCGACGCGCTCGAGCTCGTCTCGTTCCCGAAGACGAGCGGCGGCAAAGGCTTCCACGTGCTGGTGCCGCTGGATCGCCGCTCGACGTATGCCGACTCGCGGCACTTCGCCGAGATCGTCGCGGGCGCGATCGCGCGCGCGCATCCGAAGCTCGCGACCACCGAATGGTCGAAAGCGCGCCGCCGCGGCGTGTTGATCGACTCGAACCAGAACGGGGAGGGCAAGACGATCGCGTCCGTCTACTCCGTGCGGCCGAAGCCCAACGCGCCCGTGTCGACTCCGCTTCGCTGGGACGAGGTCGCGGACAGCGACCCGGCCGCGTACACCATGGATGTGGTGCTCGAGCGCGTCAGCAGTCTTGGCGACCTGTACGCCGGCGTGCTGACAACGCGGCAATCGCTAGCCAAATCGCTGAAGCGATTTGGCAGCTAGGTGACGTGCGTGCGCGCGGCTTGTTTTGCCACTGTGAGTTCCTTGCCGTCGATCACCGCGTAGCGCAGGGCGATCGCGCTCAGCTCGTCTGACGCCTCCTTCGCGGCGTGACCGAGCTTCGCATCGAGCGTCGCGGTGTCGTCGAGGTAGAGCAGCCGGGTCCAGAACGTGGTCAGGACGATCGAGACCCACGGCATGAAGATCGCGTTGCGCTCGAGCGCCGCAGACGGACGCTGCACGAAAAACGCGACGAAGATCCCGACGGTGAGGCCGGCCAGGCCGACCGACGAGACCGCCTCGCCGACGCTCGAAGCCGTGATCCCCTTGATGAACGCGGCCACGATCGCCGCGACGCCGAACACCATCATCGCCACGTAGCCGATGAAGACCACGCGGTACGAACGCCGCAGGTAGGCGGTCGTGCGCGCGAGCGTCTGGACGTCGTCCTGGAGGATCGCCGCTGCGAGCGCGCGCAGGTCCTCCGTCGTCTGCAAGGGATCCCCGTGCCGCGGGCGGGGCAGCCGCATCGTTGCCATCGCTGCCTCCTCGTGCTGGTGTCGCGCGAATCTACGCGAGTGGGCGAACGCCGTCCACCGTGACCGGCACGGGCGAGCGGAAGCGCTCGCGCCGCAGCTCGACGTCGGTGTGCTCGAGCGGCTCGCCGCGCGGGCTGACGACGTGCGCCCCGACGACCTCGTAGCCGAGCTTGCGCGAGACGCCGAGCGACTGCGGGTTCCCCTGGATCGCGCCCGACCGCGCGATCGCCGCCTCACGATGGTCGAAGGCGTAGGTGAGCACGGCGGCGCGCATCTCCGTGCCGAGCCCGCGACCCTGGTGGGCGGCGCCGAGCCACGAGCCGGTGCTGACCCACTCGGGGTGGACATCGAGGCCCTGGACGCCGATCGGCGCACCGTCGAGGAAGGCCACGAATCGAATCGAGTCGGCCGTGCTCGCCGTCGAGTACGCGACGAACTCCGCTTCGTCGAGGCTGTCCGTCCACGGGATCTCGAACGGCATCACGTCGGGCTCGTGGATGCCGGCTTTGGCGACCGCGAAGAGGCGTCGCGCCTCCGCTCGCGTCGGAAGGCGCAGCTCCAGGCGCGGCGTGCGCAGCCGAAGCCGGGTCAGCGGGCCGGGGAGACGTGTGTACACGTCCCGCCGTCCCACCACGGTGAAGCCGAGCTTCGCGTACAGCTCCCGCGGCCAGTCGTCGACGAGCGCTTCGAGGTAGACGAGATCTCCGGCTCGGAGCCCTTCGTCGAGCGCGTGCTGGACGATCGCGCGCCCGAGGCCGCGGCCGCGAAACTCCTCGAGCACCTCGACATCTTCGATCTGCGCGACACCGTCGCGACGCCTGAGCTCGCACCAGCCGGCGACCGCCCCGTCGACGAACGCGGCGAAGAACCGTGTTGGGACGGCAGCCGCCACGAGCCGCTTAGCGTCGTTGAGCTGCGCCGCAAGGTCGGCGTCGCCCCACGGCTCGCGCAACGTCGCCTCCGTCCGCAGATCGATCAGCCGATCGAGCTCGACGTCGCGGACCGCGCTCGCGTCGACCCGCCGGTCGAGCTCCGCCGTGTGCGCGAGCACGAGGTGCGTCACGCGGTCGAAACCGAGCTGCGCGAAGTCGGCGGCGAGACCGGGCCTGCCGTCCTCGACGATCACGCGGCAGTGGTGGCTCGCTTCGAGCGCGGTCTCCGCGTCGGCCGCCAGGTCATCCGCGCCGAACGCCGCAGACTCGACCGACAGGTAGTTCGCGTCGTAGACATCCGGCGTCGCGGCGGTGACGATCGCCGTTCCGCCCGGCAGCTCGATCGTGCGGTCGGCCGCCGCGCGTTGCAGCCACCGGCGGAAGTCTTCGATGCGGTCCACGCGCGCCGACATGCGCCGCACCCTAGACCTAGAGGTCGGTGAGGCGGCGTTCCAGGAAGCGGCGCTCGGCGCCGTCCGGCGTCAGCGCGAGCGCCCGTTCGAACGCCGCGCGCGCCTCCGGCCGGCGCTCGAGCCGCCGGAGTAGCTCGCCGCGGGTCGAGTGGAAGTACCGGTAGTCCGTGAGCTGCAGCGTGTCGACGATCCTCAGGCCCGCCTCCGGGCCGTCCGCCTCGGCAATCGCAACGGCCCGGTTCAGCTCGACCACGGGCGATGCAGTCACGCGCGCGAGCTCGGCATAGAGCGTCGCGATCTCGGTCCAGTCGGTGGGCTCGTCGAGATGCACGGAGGCGATGGCCGCTTGCAGGACATAAGGCCCGCGCCCGCGTAGCGCCAATGCGCGGTCGAGCGACTCCCGGCCGAGCGCGATCTTCTCGTCGTCGTACAGCGACCGGTCCTGGTCGGCGAGCAGCACGAGCTCGCCGTCCACGAAGCGCGCCGCGCGCCGCGCGTCGTGGAGCAGCATGAGCGCGACGAGCCCGTGCGCCTCGGTCTCGTCCGGCATCAGCCCGGCGATCGCCGCTCCGAGCCGGATCGCGTCTGCGGCAAGATCGCGCCGGCCGCCGTACCCCTCGTTGAAGATCAGATACACGACCGCGAGGACGGCGGTGAGCCGCTCGGGCAGCAGATGGGGCGGCGGCACGCGGAACGGGATGCCTGCGCTTCGGATCTTGTGCTTCGCACGCACCAGGCGCTGCGCCATCGTCGCCTCGGGGACGAGGAACGCACGTGCGATCTCGTCCGTCGTCAGGCCTCCCAGCGTCCGCAGGGTCAACGCGACCTGCGCGTCGAGCGAGAGCGCGGGATGGCAGCAGGTGAAGAGCAGCTCGAGCCGTTCGTCCCTGAAGGTCGTTTCCTCGTCCACGTCGTCCTCGACGGTTTCCGGTGCGGCGATGAGGTGGGCCTTGGCGGCGAACGTCCGTTCACGACGGATGCGGTCGATCGCGCGGTTCCGGGCCGTCGTGGTCAGCCAGGCGCCCGGGTTGGACGGAGCGCCCTCGCGCGGCCACCGCTCGGCTGCGATCGCGAACGCCTCCTGGGCAGCCTCCTCGGCGAGGTCGAAGTCACCGAGAAAGCCGACCAGGTTCGCGACGACCCGACCCCACTCGTCGCGGAAGACGTCCTCCGTCAGCGCTCCACCAATGGCCGGACCTCGACCGCGCCGCCGTTGCGAGCGGCCGGGATCGCGGCCGCGAACTCGAGCGCGTCGTCGAGGTTGGGCACGTCGATCAGGTAGAAGCCGCCGAACGCTTCCTTGGTCTCCGCGAACGGGCCGTCGGTCGTCAGCGCCTCGCCGTCGCGGACGCGGACGGTCGTCGCCGTGGCGACAGGCTGCAGCTGGGCGCCGCCGACCGTCGTCTCCCGCTCGGAGAGCGACATGTAGATCTCGTGATCGGCCGGAGCGGCCTGACCCTCCTCGGAGCTGTAGATCAGAACTGCGTACTTCACGTCTCCTCCTTCGTCGGTGTCGACCCTACGACGAACGAGCGGCGCCGAAATCGACAGCCCGCTGCAGAAAGGTCAGCGCGCCCGCCTTGTCCAGCATGTCGTTCAGGTTGCCGCACTTCGGGCTCTGGACGCAGGACGGGCAGCCGTCGGAGCAGGGACAGCCGGCGAGCAGCTCGGCCGTGTCGCGCACCCAGCCCTCGAACTGCTCGAACCCGCGCTCGCTGAGGCCGACGCCGCCGGCGTGCCCGTCGTAGATGAAGACCGTCGGCCGGCCGGTCTGCGGGTGGATGTTCGTGGACAGGCCGCCGATGTCCCAGCGGTCGCACATCGCCCACAGCGGCAGCAGCGAGATCATCGCGTGCTCCGCTGCATGCAGCGTGCCGAGGAGGCGCGGCATCTCCTCGAGGCCCTCCAGATGCCGCGCCTCCGGCAGGTACCAGATCGCTTCTGTCACGAACGTCGTCGGCGGCAGGACGAGCTCGACGAGCTCGATCCGCTCCTGCCCGCTGACCGTCCGCCGCTCGTACGCCACTACCTGCTCGGTCACCTCGATCTCGCCGAAGGCGAGCTCCATCCCGAGGCGCCACTCGACGCGTCTCGGCTCGACGATCGACGTCATCGTCTCTTCCTTCGCCTGCGTGTACCAGTTGCCCGTGAACGGCTCGACCACGGCGTGCAAGGTCGTCAGGTCGAGCTCGCGCACGAGGTACGAGTCGCCGCGGTGCAGGTAGACCGCGCCCTCGTGGACGGTCGTGTACGCGCGCGAGCGCTCCACGAGGCCGAGAACGTCGCCGGTCGTGCCGTCGACGATCGTGAACGCGTCCGGGTCGGTCGCGCGGAGTGCGATCCGCGCGGCCGGGTGCTCGCGGCCGGCCCAGACGAAGCCGGCGGGCGTCTCCTTCAGCTCGGGGTCGCCGCGCGCCGCCGCGAGGTACTCGGGCGGGTCGGCGGCGCCGAGCGGCGCCTCGTACGCGGCGGCGCGCACGTGGCCGGCGAGCACGCGGGGGTTGGCGTGGTCGAGGATCGCCGCCTCGGCGCGCCGGCCGAGCAGCTTGTCGGGCTCACGCATGAAGAACTGGTCGAGGCCGTCCTCGGTCGCGACGAGCACGGCGAGGCCGCTCCCCCGCCGGCCGGCGCGCCCCCACTGCTGCCGGAGCGACGCGACCGTGCCGGGGAACCCGACGCTGATCACCG
>DATINO010000022.1:0-18336 GCA_035474195.1 Gaiellaceae bacterium | reverse complement strand
GGGCGTACGAGTTGCGGGTCATCATGTTCGGCCCGACCGCGTCGCCCGTCGTCCACTGCCAGAGCACGTGGCACATCGGTCCGACGACGTGCGCCTTCACGCCGCGCAGCTTCGCGCGCGTTGAAAGCGATGGGTCGTTCGACGATTCCAGCCAGTCGCGCATCGCCGGCAGCTCGGCATCGATCCACCGAGCAAGGGCGACCGCCTCGCCCGCGTTCGCGCAGACGAAGCACGACGCGCGCGTGATGCGGTCGTGCAGCACGTACGTGCGGATCGTCCCGGCCGCGAGCGCGCCGCGGGTCATCGACGCCGTCAGTCCGCCCTCCGTGTGCGCGAGCGGCACGTGCACCGTCTCCGTCGCGCGGCCGTTCTCCTCGAGCGCACCGTCGGCGCTCAGCGCGTAGGAGCCAAGCTCGATCTCGATCGGCGCCGCCGACACCGGGATCACCGCAACGCCGACGAGCGACTCGGCGGCGCCGGCGAACGGCTCGAGGTCGATCGACGTCACGAGGCCGTCTGCGATCCCCATCGCCTCGCGGCGCTGCTCGATCGAGCGCGCATCGTTCCTCCGGGGCCACCTCATGCGGCGAATAGACTCGCACACATGTCGGCGACACTCATCAAGGGAAAGCCCATTGCCGAGCGCATCCGCGCCCAGGTCGCCGAGGACGTCGCGGCGATCGGCCACATCGGCCTCGTCACCGTCCTGGTCGGCGACGACCCTGCCTCCGACGTCTACATCCGCCTGAAGCACAAGGCGGCCGTCGCGGCGGGCATCGACGCCACCGATCTCCGGCTCCCGGAGGAGACGACCGAGGCGGATCTGCTCGCGAAGGTCGAGGAGCTCGACGCGGATCCCCAGGTCGACGCGATCCTCGTCCAGCTGCCTCTGCCGAAGCAGATCGACGAGGCGAAGGTGATCCGTGCGCTCGCACCCGCGAAGGACGTCGACGGCTTCCATCCGATCAACGCCGGCCAGCTGTACCTCGGCGAGCCCACGCTCGTGCCGGCGACGCCGCGCGGCGTGATGGCGATGCTCGACGAGCACGACATCGAGCTGAGCGGTGCGCGCGCCGTCGTGATCGGCCGCAGCGCGATCGTCGGAAAGCCGATGGCGCACCTGCTCCTCCAGCAGAACGCGACGGTGACGATCTGCCACTCGCGGACGAAGGACCTCGCGAGACACACGCTCGAAGCCGATGTGCTCGTCGCCGCGGTCGGCGTCCCTGGAATGGTGACTCCCGACATGGTCAAGCCGGGCGGCATCGTGATCGACGTCGGCATCAACCGGTCGGGCGACGGGATCGTCGGCGACGTCGATCCAGGAGCGGCCGAGGTCGCGGGGTACCTGACTCCGGTGCCTGGCGGGGTGGGGCCGATGACGATCGCCTGCCTGCTCGAGAACGCGGTTCGGTGCGCGCGCTACCGGCGCGACGAGCTTGCCTTTCCACTGTGATTCGCTAATGTTGCGCGCGCTCCGCCGTCGGCGGACTTGTAGTCATCCAGCAAGGAGTAGTCGGTAGTGGCTGAGGGTACGGTCAAGTGGTTCTCGAACGAAAAGGGCTACGGCTTCATCGAGCGTGGGAACGGCGAGGCGGACGTGTTCGTCCACTTCTCCGCCATCGGCGGTGATGGCTACAAGTCGCTGACCGAGGGTCAGCGCGTCTCGTTCGACGTCGTGCAGGGCGACAAGGGCCTGCAGGCTTCGAACGTGGAAGCGATCTAAGACCCTTTCGGAACCAAGTTTGTAAAACGAGGCTCCGAGAGGAGCCTCGTTTCGTTATTGGAGGCACGTTGGCACGGATCACAAAAGAAGAGGTTTTGCACGTGGCGCGGCTCGCGCGCCTCGAGCTGTCCGACGCCGAGGTCGCGAAGTTCCAGGAGCAGCTGTCCGACATCCTGGAGGCGGTTTCCAAGGTGTCGGAGCTCGACCTTTCCGATGTGCCGCCGACGGCGCACCCGCTCGAGATCGCGAACGCCTGGGCCGAAGACGTGGCGCGGGACTGCCTGCCTCTCGACGACGTGTTCGCGAACGCCCCCGACCGTGACGGCGACTACTTCAGGACCCCGCCGGCATGACCGTCGACACGTTGAGGCTCTCGGCCGAGGAGGGGAACAAGCTCGTCACCGACGGCGAGATCTCGTCGGACGAGCTCTATCGCGCGTACCTCGACGCGATCGGCGAACGCGACCCCGAGCTCCACGCGTTTCTCTACGTCTGCGAGAACGACCCGGGCGAGGGCATCCCGATCGCGATCAAGGACGTGATCGGCACGCGCGGGATCCCGACGACCGCCGGCTCGAAGATCCTCGAGAGCTATATCCCCGTCTACGACGCCACCGTGATCGCGAACTGCCGCACGCGCGGCCTACGCGTGATCGGCAAGACGAACACCGACGAGTTCGCGATGGGATCGTCGACCGAGAACTCCGCGTTCGGTCCGACGCACAATCCGTGGGACCCGACGCGCGTCCCGGGCGGCTCCGGCGGCGGCAGCGCGGCGGCGGTCTCGGCAGGGCTTGCCCCGTGGGCGCTCGGCTCCGACACCGGCGGCTCGATCAAGCAGCCCGCAGCGCTCTGCGGTCACGTCGGGCTGCGGCCGACGTACGGCACTGTCTCGCGGTACGGCGTCGTCGCATTCGCGTCCTCGCTCGACCAGGTCGGCCCGGTCGCGCGCAACGTCCGCGACTGCGCATTCCTCTATTCGGTCATCTCGGGCCACGACGACAACGACTCGACGACGGTCGACGTGCCGGACGTCGAGCTGCCGACCGCCGAGGAACTGAAGGGCCTGCGCATCGGAGTGCCGAAGGAGATGAACGGCGTAGAGGGGATCGAGCCGGGCGTGTCGGCGGCGGTCAACAAGGCCCTCGAGCTCGCCGAGTCGCTCGGCGCGACCGTGGAGGAGTGCTCGCTGCCGCGGTCGGTCGACTACGGCGTCGCTTGCTACTACCTGATCGCGCCCGCCGAGGCGTCCGCGAACCTCGCGCGCTACGACGGCGTCCGCTTCGGGCTACGCGACGACGGCGCCGACTTCCGCGAGATGGTGATGAAGACGCGCGACGCGGGCTTCGGCGACGAGCCGAAACGACGGATCATGGTCGGCGCGTACGCACTCTCGTCCGGGTACTACGACGCGTACTACCGCACCGCGCAGAAGGTGCGCACCGTGATCAAGCGCGAGCACGACGAGCTGTTCGAGCGCTTCGACGTGCTCGTGTCGCCGACGAGCCCGACGGTCGCGTTCCCGATCGGCGCGAAGATCGACGACCCGGTCGCGATGTACATGAACGACGTGCTGACGATCCCGTCGTGCATGGCCGGCCTGCCCGGGCTGAACATCCCGTGCGGCCTGTCAGAAGGTCTCCCGGTCGGCCTGCAGCTGATCGGCCCGCAGTTCGGTGAGAACACGCTCTTTCGCGCGGCGCACGCGCTCGAGCAGGCGATCGGCTTCGACGTCGTCCCGGAGCGCCTGCGATGAGCACCACGTGGGAGCCGGTGATCGGGCTGGAGATCCACGTCCAGCTGAAGACGGAGACGAAGATGTTCTGCCGCTGCCGGAACGGCTTCGGCGGTGAACCGAACAGCCAGACGTGCCCGGTATGCCTCGCGTTCCCGGGCGCGCTGCCGGTGCCGAACCGGCGCGCGATCGAAGAGACGATCAAGCTCGGCCTCGCGCTCGACTGCACGATCGCCGAGCGTGCGGTCTTCCATCGGAAGAACTACTTCTATCCCGACAACCCAAAGGCGTACCAGATCAGCCAGTACGACGAGCCGCTGTGCGCGAAGGGCCACCTCGACGTCCCGACCGGCGAAGGTGTGACGCGCATCGGGATCACACGTGCGCACCTCGAGGAGGATGCGGCGAAGAACGTGCACGTCGCTGCGTCGGGCCGCCTGCACGGCGCGACGGCGACGCTCGTCGACTTCAACCGCTGCGGTACGCCGCTCGTCGAGATCGTCACCGAGCCCGACCTCCACGACGCCGAGACCGCGAAGCGTTTTCTCCAGCTGCTGCGCCAGACCGTCGTCGAGCTCGGCCTGTCGGACGCGGAGCTCGAGCACGGCTCGATGCGCTTCGACGTGAACGTCTCCGTGCGTCCCGCGGGCACCGACGAGCTGCGCACGCGCACCGAGCTCAAGAACATGAACTCGTTCAACTTCGCGGCGAAGGGAATCGAGCGCGAGATCGCGCGGCAGATCCGCATCTACGAAGCGGGCGGCGTCGTCGACCAGGAGACGCTGCACTTCGACCCGGCACACGAGGAGTCGCCGCCGATGCGCTCCAAGGAAGAGGCTCAGGATTACCGCTACTTCCCGGAGCCGGACCTCGTCCCGGTGGAGCCCGGCCGAGAGCTCGTGGAGCGGCTGCGCGGTGAGATCGGCGAGCTCCCCGGCGCGCGCATCACGCGCATCGCGGAGACGCTGTCGTTCTACGACGCCGACGTGCTCGTCACGGGCGGCCTCGACCGGCTGTGGGTCGCCGTCGTCGATGCCGGCGCCGACCCGAAGGACGCGGCGAACGTCCTCGCGAACCAGTTCGTCGCCACCGGTATCGACCCGAGCGCGGTCGACGCCGGCGAGCTCGCGAAGCTCGTCTCCACGCGCGCCGAGATCCCGCGCGCGGCGTTCGACGAGGCGCTCGCGAAGGTGGGCGAAACCGGCTTCAGCGCCGACCCGTACCTGGCGCAGAAGGTCGTCGCCGACACGGCGGAGCTCGACCCGATCATCGAGCGCATCATCGAAGCGAACCCGGGCCAGGCAGATCAGTACCGCAGTGGCAAGCACGGCCTCCTCGGCTTCTTCGTCGGCCAGGTGATGAAGGAGACGGGTGGGAGCGCCGACCCGCGAGTCGTGAACGAGCGGCTTCGCGTGTTGCTCGGGTGACCTAGTACCCCCAGGCGTCCCTGGCGCGTTGTCCTCTGTGACCTCGAACAAGGAGGATGAATGCCTGGTTGGCTCTGGGCCGTGATCGTCGTTGCGGCTCTCATCATCATCGGTGTCGTAGTGGCGTCGGCGCTCCGCGCCCGGCGGTCTCGCGAGCTGCAGGGGCGGTTTGGCCCCGAGTACGACCGCGTCGCGGCGGATGCGCCGTCGAAGCGTCAGGCCGAAGCGGAGCTGAAAGCGCGCGCCCAGCGGCACGAGGAGTTCGACCTGACCCCGCTCGATCCGCGCGATCGCGACCGCTACCGCGCCCGCTGGCAGGACGTGCAGGCGAAGTTCGTCGACGACCCCGACGGTGCCGTTCAGGACGCCGACGGCCTGATCCAGGACGTCATGCGCCGGCGTGGCTATCCCGTGGACGATTTCGACACCCGCGCATCCGACCTGTCCGTCGACCATCCGGACGTCGTCGAGAACTACCGTGCCGGTCACGCGATCGCCGTCGCCCGCGATCGCGGCAAGGCGGGGACCGACGAGCTCCGTCGCGCGATCCAGCACTACCGCGCGCTGTTCGACGCGCTCGTCGAGCAAACGGAGACGGCGGAGGCGCGCTCATGACCGACGAGCGGATCCAGACGGGTGATCTCGTCGCGGATGACGCCGACGCGCCGATCGCGCGCGACGAAGGTGGGGAGCGGCTCGAGCCACTCTTCGATCCCACCCGCGAACAGGAGCTGCGCGACCGGTGGCATACGCTGCAGGCGCAGTTCGTCGACGAGCCGCGCGACACGGTCAGCGGAGCCGACTCGCTCGTCGCAGAGCTCCTGCACGACCTGGCGCAGAGCTTCGACGGCGCACGCTCGAAGCTCGAGGAGCAGTGGTCGAGCGGCGAAGACGTCTCGACCGAAGACCTGCGGGTGACCCTGCAGCGGTACCGCTCGTTCTTCGAGCGGCTCCTCGACGCCTAGCGAGTTGCCGCGGCATAGAGCAGCGCCGCCGCGAGCGCGAAGCACGCGGCGGCCGCTGCCACCGCCGTCTGCGTGAGCGCGGACGCCGCTGCGGCCGCACCGACCGCTGCGAGGAGGAGGACGTTGCCGATCGGGCGTCGACGCAGCGTCAGCGCTGCGACGACCACGACCGCAGCGGTGCCGAGCGAGCTGGCGGCGATCGCAAGCACGCGCGGCAATACGTCCAGATGATCCTGCGCGCGCGGGACGTCACTGCCGTCGAACGTCCCGTGGACACGAAGCGCAAGCGTGAGCCCGATCGCGACGCCCGACCAGAGCAGCCCGACCGGCGCCGCCCAGCGCCGGCGCATGAGCTGCAGCGAGCCGATGCCGAGGAGCGGGGCGGAGAGCAGCGCTCCGGCCAGGTAGTAGACGCGGAACGCATAGGCGTCCCAGCCGTGGGCGGATCCCCACGCCATCGCGGCGGCTGCCGCCGCGAACGACACGAGCCCGGCCGCCCACGCGTAGCGCCGCCCGCGGACGAGCAGGCCGGCCAGCCGCAGCGAGACGAGCGCTGCACCGAAGGAGAGCAGGGCGTTCACGGGGGCTAGAGGCTCTCACATGATGGGGCTTCGTCGATCGGGCGTGATCGACGAGCGCGATGCAAGGACGCAGGTCTCGTTCGTGTGTAGGCATACGGGCGAGACCGAGGACGCCGCGGCGTGCCGCCGAGCGCGTCCGAGCGACACAAGCCTTCATCGTGTGAGAGCCTCGGAGGCTACGCTCCAACCGTGGAGAAGCGGTACCTCTTCACGCCGGGGCCGACGCCCGTCCCGCCCGCCGTGCTCGCGGCCGGTGCGGAGCCGATCGTCCACCACCGCGGCGCCGACTTCCGTGAGATCTACGCGAGCGTGCTCGGGCGGCTGCAGGACGTGTTCCGCACCGAGGCGGACGTTCTGCTGTTCACCGCGTCCGGGAGCGGGGCGATGGAGTCCGCCACCGCGAACCTCTGCGCGCCCGGCGACCGGGTCACGGTCGTCAGCCATGGGTCGTTCGGGGAACGGTGGCTCGCGATCTGTGAGCAGCACGAGCTGGACGTCCACGCGATCCAGTACGAGTGGGGCGAGCGGCCCGACCCGGCGGAGGTCGGTGCTGCCGTTCGCGAGGCCGGGACGGAGATCGTCTTCTGCCAGCACTCGGATACCTCGACCGGTGTCGTCTCCGACGTCCAGGCGATCAAGGAGTCGGTCGGCGACGCGACGCTCGTCGTCGACGCGGTCTCCTCGCTCGGCGCCGTCCCGCTCGAGACGGACGCGTGGGGGATCGACGTCGTCGTCTCGGGGTCGCAGAAGGCGCTGATGGCGCCGCCCGGGCTCGCGATGGTGTCGGTGCCGGCGGGCGTGCTCGCGAAGGTGAAGCCGTCCCGCAGCTTCTACTTCGACTGGCCGCGCAACAAGAAAGCGCAGGACGCGCTCGACGCCGCGTTCACACCGGCGGTGTCGACGATCCGCAGCCTCGACGTCGCTCTCGGGCTGCTCCTCGACCAGGGGCTCCCGGCGGCGTTCGAGCGTCATGTCCGTCTCGGCCGCGCGACACGCGCGGGGATCAAGGCGATGGGGCTCGAGCTCTTCTCGCCCGACGACGACACCGCAGCCGTCGTGACGGCCGTCCGCGCAACCGACGGCATCGACGCCGACGACCTGCTCGCGCACCTGCGCGACCGTCACGGCGTGACGCTCGCTCCCGGCCAGCAGCACTTGAAGGGCAAGGTCTTCCGGATCGGTCACATCGGCTGGTTCGACATCTTCGACATCGCGAGCGCGCTCGCCGCCGTCGAGCTGTCGCTGACCGAGCTCGGCGCCGACATCGAGCGCGGCGTCGCGGTGCCGGCCGCGTTCGAGGCGTTCGAGCGCCCCGCAGTCGACGTATGAAGGTACTGGTTCGCGAGCCGATCGCGGACGCGGGACTCGCTCTGCTGCAGTCGAAGTTCGACGTCGATGTCGACGAGAGCTCGCCGCTCGAGGAAGTGATCGGCAACTACGACGCGATCGTCATCCGCTCCGCGACAAAGCTCACCGCGGACCTGATCGAGAAGGGCACGCGGCTGCGCGTCATCGGGCGGGCCGGAGTTGGGGTCGACAACGTCGACGTCGACGCCGCGACCCGCAGGGGGATCGTCGTCGCCAACGCACCGGGGGCGAATGTCGTCTCCGCCGCCGAGCACACGATCGGGCTGCTGCTCGCGCTCGCGCGCAACATCCCGCAGGCGCACTCGGGCTTGAGGGAGGGCAGATGGGAGCGCGGGCGCTGGGGCGGTGTCGAGCTCGCCGACAAGGTGCTCGGAGTGCTCGGCTTCGGACGCATCGGCCGTCAGGTCGCACGCCGCGCGCTTGCGCTCGAGATGAAGGTGGTCGCCTACGACCCGTTCGTGTCGGCCGAGCGCTTTCGCGAGCTCGGCGTCGAGCCGGCGACGTTCGGCGAGGTGCTCGAGCGCGCCGAGTTCGTCACGCTTCACCTGCCGTTGACGGACGACACGCGCAACGCGATCGACGCAGACACGATCGCGCACATGCGCGACGGCGTCAGGATCGTGAACGCCGCCCGCGGGGAGCTGGTCGACGAGGCCGCGCTGATCGCCGCGCTCGAGTCCGGGAAGGTCGCCGGCGCAGCGATCGACGTGTTTACCACCGAGCCGTACACAGGCCCGCTGCTGCACGCACCGAACGTGGTCGTCACGCCGCATCTCGCCGCTTCGACCGAGGAGGCACAGGACCGCGCGGGCATTGTCGTCGCGGAACAGGTCGCTGCGGCCCTCGACGGAGGCGTCGTCACGAACGCCGTGAACATCCCGGCTGTCGGCGCCGAGGACCTGGAAGTGCTCGGGCCGTTCGTCCCGCTCGCGGCGAAGCTCGGCCGGCTCGCAATGGAGCTCGCCGGCGGCGAGACGCGCCGCATCGGCATCGAGGTGTACGGCGAGCTCGCGGAGCACGACACGAGGCTGCTCACCGTTGCCGCATTGAACGGCGCATTCCAGGGACACACGGAGCATCCGGTCAACTACGTGAACGCGCCGATCGTCGCTGCCGACCGCGGCATCGAGGTGGTCGAGGAGAAGCGGCGCGTCGCGCAGGACTACACGAACCTGGTCGCCGTTACGACGGACGGGATTCGCGTCGCCGGCACGACGATCGGGCAGGAGTCGCGCCACTTCCTCGTGCATGCGCTTGGGTTCGCGCTCGAGATGGAGTTCTCGCCGCGCATGGCTCTGCTCAAGTACGACGACGTGCCCGGTGTGATCGGGCGTATCGGCACGCTGTTCGGCGAGGCCGGGGTGAACATCGCGAACATGTCGGTCTCCCGCGACCGCGCCGGCGGAAAGGCGCTGATGGGGCTGGCGATCGACTCGCCGGTGCCCGAGGGCCTGCGCGCGAAGCTCTGTGAAGGCATGGACGACGCCTACGTGATCGGGTGAGCGGGACCTGGCCCGAGCCCGTCGAGCGGGTTTCCGGTGCGCTGCGGGCTGCGGCGATCGACGCGCGCATCGAGCAGTTCGACGAAGGCACCCCGACCGCCCGTGACGCCGCGAACGCGATCGCGTGCGAGCTCTCGCAGATCGTGAAGACGCTCGTCTTCGTCTGCGACGACGCGTTCGTGCTGGCGCTCGTCCCCGGCGACCGGCGCGCCGACGAGCAGGCAGTCGCTCAGGCGGTCGGCGCGACCTCGGTCCGCGTGGCGAAGGCCGACGAGGTTGTCCGGGCGACGGGCTTCGAGCCGGGCGGCGTAGCGCCGTTCCCGCAGCGGGATGTATCGCAAACGCTCATCGATTCATCGTTTTTCGCACACGGCGTCGTCTGGATCGGGGCCGGAACCCCGCACCACATGGCTTGTCTGCAGCCGGCGGAGCTCGCCCGCCTCGCCGATGCGCGGACGGTTGACCTCGGGGCGTCCGGGTAGAATTCGAATCTCCCGGCGGCCAGACAAAGGAGCGCGCGCGGTGCAGGAGACCGAAAAGATCTGGATGAACGGCGAGCTCGTCGACTGGGCCGACGCGAAGATCCACGTCGGCACGCACGGCCTGCACTACGGCACCGGCGTCTTCGAAGGGATCCGCTGCTACGAGACACCGAAGGGGCCGGCGGTCTTCCGCCTCGACGAGCATCTTCAGCGGCTGCACAACTCGGCGAAGCTCCTCTACATGGAGCTCCCGTACCGCGCCGCGGAGCTCAAGGCCGCGTGCAACGAGGTGATCGGCGCGAACGGGCTGCCGGAGTGCTACCTGCGCCCGATCGCGTTCTACGGCTACGGCGAGCTTGGTGTCGCCGCGCGCGGCAATCCGGTCGAGGTCGCGATCATGAGCTGGCCGTGGGCGCCGTACCTCGGCGAGGAGAGCCTGAAGACGGGCATCCGGGCGAAGATCTCGTCCTGGCAGCGCGTCTCACCGAACATCGTCCCCCACGCGTCGAAGGCGACGGGCGTGTACCTCAACTCGATGCTGGCCGTCACGGAGGCGAACAACGCCGGCTACGACGAGGCGATCCTGCTCACGCCGGAGGGCTTCGTCGCCGACGGCTCGGGCGAGAACATCTTCATTGTTCGCGACGGCATCATCTACACGCCCGACCTCGCGACGGGGATCCTGCCCGGCATCACGCGCGACACGATCAAGCAGATCGCACAGGACCTCGGCTACACCGTGATCGAAAAGTCGATCATCCGCTCCGACCTCTATCTGGCGGACGAGGCGTTCATGTGCGGCACCGCCGCCGAAGTGACGCCGCTGCGCTCGATCGACGACTACGAGATCGGTGTCGGTGAGGTGACGCTGCAGATCCAGAAGTCGTATCTCGACACGGTTCGCGGCCACAGCGAGCGGTGGGCGCAGTGGCTCGACCCCGTGCCGCAGATGGCTCGTTCGTGACGGAAGTCGCGACCGACAGGATCAACCTCAGCGCACCGTGGATCGACGAGCGCGACGAGGAGCTCGTCCTCGAGGTGCTTCGCTCGGGCTGGCTGTCGCTCGGCCCGACGGGACCGCGCTTCGAGTCGTTGCTCGCCGACTCGATCGGCGTGCCGTACGCGGCCGCCGTCTCGTCGGGAACCGCCGGCCTGCATCTCTGCATGCGGCTCGCCGGCGTCGGGCCGGGCGACGAGGTGATCACGTCGCCGTACTCGTTCGTCGCGTCCGCGAACTGCGCGATCTACGAAGGCGCGACACCGGTGTTTGCGGACATCGACCCGCGGACGTTCAACCTCGACCCGGCTGCGGTCGAGGCGGCGATCACACCGCGGACGAAGGCGCTCGTCGCGGTCGACATCTTCGGCTACCCGGCCGAGTACGACGAGCTCATCCCGCTCTGCGAGAAGCACGGGATCGCGCTCGTCGAGGACTCGTGTGAGGCGCTGGGCGCGACGTACAAGGGCAAGCCGCTCGGCTCGCACGGCCATCCGGCCGTGTGGGCGTTCTATCCGAACAAGCAGATGACGACGGGCGAGGGCGGTGCCGTTACGACGGGCAACGCGGAGGAGTACGAGCTGCTCACGTCGCTGCGCAACCAGGGCCGCCTCGAGACGTCGTCGTGGCTGCAGCACGGACGGCTCGGTTACAACTACCGCCTTGACGACCTGTCGGCTGCGCTCGGGATCGGGCAGCTCGAGAAGCTCGACCGCATCCTGCCGGCACGCCGCGACGTCGCAGCACGCTACGGCGAGCTGCTGCAGGGGGTCGACGTCGAGACGCCTCTCGCGGACGACGCCGATCACATCCGCTCGTGGTTCGTCTACGTCGTGAAGCTTCCGGCCGGCGCCGACCGCGGCGGGGTGATGGAGCGCATGGCGGCGCAGGGCATCGCGACGGCGCCGTACCTCCCGTCGATCCACCTCCAGTCGTACATGCGCGAGCGGTACGGGTTCTCGGAGGGGATGCTTCCGGTGAGTGAGGACTGCAGTGCCCGCACGATGGCGCTGCCGTTCCACGCGCGGCTCGAGCGCGCGGATCAGGAGCGGGTCGTAGAGGGGCTCCGGGCGGCGCTCGACGCAGCCTGACCGCGGCCGGCGGAGTCGCGCTTCGAGCGGTGCCAGGCACCGTGTCGAGAGTGTCACGCCGGTGTGCCGAGTTCGAAACGAAGCCAGGAGCAGAGCGCAGACGGTGCGTGCCTTTGCGAGGCACGTCCGGTGCCAGGCACCGTGACGTGAGTGCACGCGTGGCGCCAGATCTAAGATCCGCTCGTGGCCCAGCAGATGGTGTTCCTCGGCTTCGGCAAGTACATCCGGGCGGATCGGATCTACGGCATCGAGCCCTTGCCCGGCGACGAGCGCGGCTCGGGCGCACGGACGCGGGTCTGGGTCGAGGGGATCCCGGAGGCCGTGATCGCGTCGCGCAGCGAGCGGGCGATCCTTGCGGACATGGGCGTCGTCCCGCCGCGCGCCAAGCCGAGCCCGCAAGACGAGAACCTCTTCTAAGTTCTTCACGTTGGACTGGCGCAGGCTGCACGTCGACACGCGCCCGTTGCGGCGGCGTGACTTTCGCAACCTCTGGCTCGGTCAGATGGTGTCGACGATCGGCGCGGAGATCGCGGTCGTCGCGGTGCCGTTCCAGGTGTACAAGCTCACCGGCTCGACCGCGCTCGTCGGCCTGCTCGGACTTGCCTCGCTCGTGCCGCTGCTGTTCGTCCCGCTGATCGGCGGGGCATTCGCCGACGCGCTCGACCGCAGGACGGTCGTGCTCGTCACCGAGACGGGACTCGCCGCGGTCTCCGGGCTGTTCCTCGTGAACGCGCTGCTCCCGAGCCCGCGGGTGTGGGCGCTGTTCGTGCTGCAGGGGCTCGCGGTCGCCGTGTACAGCTTCGGACGGCCCGCGCTGGCGTCGCTCGCGCCGCGGCTCGTTCCCGACGAGGAGCTCGCCGCGGCGAACTCGCTGACGAGCGTGTACAGCTCGCTCTCGAGCGTTGCCGGGCCGGCGCTCGGCGGCGTGATCATCGCGACCGCCGGCGTCCCGTGGACGTTCGGGCTCGACGCCGCGACCTACGCCGCGTCGCTGCTCGTGATCGGGTGGCTCCCGAAGCTGCCGCCTCTCGAAGAGGTCGACCGGCCGAGCTTCCGGTCGATCGTCGACGGGTTCCGTTTCCTGAAGGGCCGACAGGCGCTGATCGGGATCTTCGCGATCGACACGAACGCGATGGTCTTCGGCATGCCGAACGCGCTCTTCCCGGCGATCGCCCTGCACCGGATGCACGGAACGGCGTCGACCGTGGGCTACCTCTACGCAGCGCCGTACGCCGGCGCGCTCGCGTGCTCGCTCCTCTCCGGCTGGTGCTCGCACGTGCGGCGCATGGGCCTTGGGATCACAATCATGGCGTGTCTCTGGGGCGGTGCGATCGCCGGCTTCGGGTTCACGACGTCGCTCTGGCCGGCGCTCGTGTTGCTCGCGGTTGCAGGCGGCGCCGACTTCTACAGCGCCGTGCTTCGCTCGACGATGCTGCTCCGCTCGACGCCGGACCACCTCCGTGGGCGCCTACTCGGGATCGAGTTCATGCAGGTCGCGAGCGCGCCGAGTCTGGGCGACCTCGAAGCGGGGGTGCTCGCGTCGCTCACCTCGCTGCGCTTCTCCATCGTCTCCGGCGGTGTCGCCTGCATCGCCGGGTGCGCCGTCACGGCGCTCGCGTTACCGCGATTCTTGAACTATGACGCTCGATCTGACACGCAGCCCGCATGACGTCGCGCCCGAGCTGATCGGGGCGCAGCTCTACGTAAGCGGCGTCGGCGGCGTGATCGTCGAGGTCGAGGCGTACGACCACGAGGACCCGGCCGCGCACGGGTTCGGCAATCGGCGCACGGAACGTAACGGGTCGATGTTCCTGGGCGGCGGTCGCGCGTACGTGTACCGCTCGTACGGCATTCACTGGTGCCTCAACTTCGTGTGCGGTGAGGTGGGCGTCGCGGGGGCGGTCTTGATCCGCGCGCTCAAGCCGACACGCAACGTGTTCGAGATGCGCCGGCGGCGCGGCCTTGCCGACATCAGGCTGCTGTGCTCCGGGCCGGGACGCCTGTGTCAGGCGCTCGGCGTGACACGCGAGCACGACGGGCTCCGGCTCGACGAGCAGCCGTTCGTGCTCGTCGCACGGGCGCAACCGTGTGAGGTCGTGACGGGACCGCGCATCGGCATCACCAAGGCTGCGGAGAAGCCGTGGCGATACGGCCTAGCCGGCTCGCGCTACGTGAGCAAGCCGTTCAGCGCTTCGGCTTCACGGTGAGCGTGATCTCGAGGCCCGGCTCGGCCGCGGTGCTCGCCGGCACCGACTGAGCGGTCACCTTGCCGGTGTCACCGCCTTTTAGCGACACCTTCAGGTGCAGCCGCTCGAGCTTGGCCCTCGCGCCGGCGGCGCGAAGGCCGATCACGCGCGGCACGACCCCGTGGAGCGACTTCTCCGCGATCAGCGTGATCTTGTCGTACGCCGATGCGGTGCCCCGCCGCGGGAACTGCCCGACGACGTAGCCGACGCGGTCACCGGTCTTCGCAGGCTTGTAGACGACGGCAGGAGTCAGCGGCTGGCCTCCGAGCCGCGTGCGTGCGTAGGCGAGCGACCGGCCGACGACGTCGGGGATCTCGACCTCGTTCGGCTTGCAGGTCGCGTCGGGCGCCGCTTTGCCGTTCGTCCGTAGCGGCTCGCCGCCGTAGAACGCGAGCTGGTACGTGTTCTTGCACACGCCGTCGTCGCGCTCGAGGATGCCGTCCCGATTCACGACGGTGACCGCCGAGGCGTACAGCGACGGCGCGGACGGGAACGTCTGCGGCTGCAGCTTCAGGTACGGGATCGCCTGCTGCATGAACGCCTTCCAGATCAGCGCAGGGAACGTGCCGCCGGCGACCGGATGCCCGTGGTACTGGTAGGTCATCGGCACGAGCTTGTCCGGGTACCCGACCCATACCGCGACGACCATCTGCGGGAGGTAGCCGACGAACCAGGCGTCCCCGTAGTTCTCGGTCGTCCCTGTCTTGCCCGCGACCTGCCAGCCCGGCAGTGCGGCGGCGCGGCCGGTGCCGTACTGGACGACGCCTTGCAGGAGCTGGTTCACGGTCGCCGCTTGGTCGGACGTGAGGACGTCGTGCGCTACAGGCTCGTTGACCTGGTGCTTGTCACCGGCGTCGACCGTCTCGACCGCTCGCGGCTGGTTGCCGAAGATCGAGCCGTCGATGCGCTTCCCGCCGTCCGCGAACGAGGCGTACGCCCGCGCCATTTCGAGCGGAGTTGCGGGCTCGGCGCCGAGCCCGATCGCGAAGTAGCCGTTGAGCTTGGACGTGATCCCTAGCTGGTGTGCGGTCGCCGCGACATTCCGCGGCCCCACGATCGCGGTGAGCTGCGAGAACACGGAGTTGTCGGAGTATGCGATCGCCTGCGAGAGGTTGATCGGGCCGAGCGCCTCGCCTTCGTAGTTGTTCACGAGCCAGCTCCGCCCGTCGGCGTTGATCGTGACCTGCTTCGACGAGGTGAGGATCGACGACGGCGAGACGTTCTCCTTCAACGCCGTCGCGAGGACGAACGGCTTGAACGACGACCCCGGCTGGCGCTCGCCCTGCGTCGCGAGGTTGAACTGGTTCTTGTGGTAATTCGCACCGCCGACCATCGCGCGGATCGCGCCGGGATCGGTCTGCGTGTCGATCGCGACGAGCGCGACAGCCGGGTTCGTGCCGTTCTGCGGCAGCACCTTCGCGATCGCCTGTTGCGCGATCGCCTGCAAGCCGGTGTCGAGCGTCGTCGTCACCTTCAACCCGCCGCCGAACGCGACCTTCGGGCCGTACTGCTGCACGAGCTGGTCCTTGACGTAGTTGGCGAAGTACGGGGCGAACTGACCTTGGGTGCCCGGGAGCGAGACGTCTTCCGGTTTCGGCATCGGGTACTTGAGCGAGTTCGCGTACTGGTTCGCCGTCAGGTAGCCCTGCTGGTAGAGGAGACGCAGGACGAGATTGCGGCGCCCTTCGGCCGCCTGCGGGTGCGCGACCGGGTCCCATGCGCTCGGGTCCTCGGGGATGCCGGCGAGGAGCGCCGCCTCGGCGGGCTTCATGAGGCGTGCGCTGTGGTGGAAGTACACCTTCGACGCCTGCTCGACGCCGTAGGCGCCGTTCCCGAAGTAGACGGTGTTCAGGTAGGCCGTGAGGATCTTGTCCTTCGACCAGCGCTGCTCGAGCTGCCAGGCGAGCGCCGCCTCGGTGAGCTTGCGGGCGATCGTCTTCTGGCTTGTCAGGTACGCGTTCTTGACGAGCTGCTGCGTAATCGTCGAGCCGCCCTGCACGGTGCCGCGATGCGTGATGTCGGCCCACACGGCGCGCGCCATGCCGCGCAGGTCGACCCCGCGATGCTCGTAGAAGCGCTTGTCCTCGACCGCGACGATCGCGTGCTTCATCCACGGGTTGATGCGGGCGGACGGGACGATGATCCGTGCCTGGTCGCCGCGCAGGATGGCGAGGACCGACTGGCCGTTCTTCGCGTAGACGTACGTGTTCGCTTGCGTCTGCTGCGCGCTCGGCTCGAGCTGCGGCAGCTTCGCGGCGAGCGCCGCGAGCAGCCCGAAGGTGAATGCCGACAGGCCCAGGACTCCGAGAACTGCAAGGAGCGAGAGAAGTCTGAGCTTGCGGATCCGCCGACGCTTCGGCCGGCGCTGTTTTCTCCGAAAGAGCGCCAGGACCGGGGTAGTCTAGCCCCCTCATGCCGCTCGGAGAACTCACGCGGAACGCGGTCGACGTGCTGCCGGCAGGCGGCCTCGAGGAAAAGCTCAAGCTGGGCCGGCCGCTGCGCGTCAAGCTGGGGATCGACGTCACGTCGCCCGACATCCACGTCGGCCGCGCAGTGCCGCTCCAGCGGATGCGGGCGTTCCAGGATGAAGGCCACACCGGCGTCCTGATCGTCGGCGACTACACGACCCGGATCGGCGACCCGTCGGGGCGCTCGGCGGAGCGGCCGATCCTGAGCGACGAGGAGATCGACCTGAACGCCAAGACCTACATCGAGCAGGCAATGGTCATCCTCGATCCCGACCGCACGGAGGTGCGGTACAACGGCGAGTGGCTCGCCAAGCTGACCTACGCAGATGTGGTGCGGCTCGCGCGCACGGTGACGGTCGCCCGGATCCTCGAGCGGGACGACTTCACGAACCGCATGAAGGCGCAGGAGCCGATCTCGATCTCCGAGCTTCTCTACCCGCTGATGCAGGCCTACGACTCGGTTGCCATCGAAGCCGACGTCGAGCTCGGTGGAACCGATCAGCTCTACAACCTCCTCGCCGGTCGCGAGGTGATGCCGCACTACGGCCTCGAGCCGCAGGTCGTGCTGACGACGCCGCTCCTTCTGTCGTGGGACGGCACCAAGATGAGCTCGTCGAAGGGCAACAACATCCCGCTGACCGCACCGGCGGAGGAGATGTTCGGCCGCACCATGCGGATCTCCGACGACCAGCTCGAGGAGTGGTACCGGCTCGTGAGGGAGCAGCCTGTCCCGGAGGGCGACCCGCTCGAGGCCAAGCTCGAGCTGGCGCGGTTCATCGCGCGACGCTCGTGGGGCGACGACGGCGCGCGGACGGCCGAGGAGCACTTCACCCGCGTGGTGCGCGAGGGAGGGGCACCCGACGACGTGCCCGAGGTGGCGCTCCCCGACGGGGATCCCGTGCACCTGCCGGCGCTTCTCGTCGACCGCATGGGCGTTTCGTCGACCTCTGAGGCACGCCGGCTGATCCAGCAGGGCGGCGTCAAGGTGAACGGTGACCCCGCGACGGGCCTCGATATCGGGCGCGACATGCTGGCCGGAGCGCTGCTGCAGGTCGGGAAGCGCCGGTTCGCTCGGTTGACACCCTAGGGAGGGGTGCTAGACTCCTTCGGCCGTCCGTAAGGTCGGCGTACTCAAGTCCCTGTAATCAACGCAAGGAGCCATCCGGCCCGACTCGTATCCGATACGAATCGCTTGCTCGGTTGGCCTCTGGCGCGTGTCGGAGGCTTTTTTACGCCGTCAGAACGACTGGCACCGGTCTTTGAAAACTCAACAGCGAACGTTCTTCGAGTGTCGAGACCTGGTCCGATTTCGGTCGGTCCAGTCATCAACACCTCGTCTGTCCTTCGGGACGGACCTTTGAGCACGAAGCTCAAAGTGAGGATTGCCGGCTTCGGCCGGCAACCATTCTTCACGGAGAGTTTGATCCTGGCTCAGGACGAACGCTGGCGGCGCGCTTAACACATGCAAGTCGAGCGAGAACCTGGCCTTCGGGCCTGGGGAAAGCGGCGAACGGGTGAGTAACACGTGGGTAACCCACCCTTGGTACCGGGATAGCCCGGGGAAACCCGGATTAATACCGGATGGCCCAACAGCTCTTCGGGGCGGTTGGAAAAGGTAGCTTCGGCCTCCGACCAAGGACGGGCCCGCGGCGGATTAGCTTGTTGGTGGGGTAACGGCCTACCAAGGCGACGATCCGTAGCTGGTCTGAGAGGACGATCAGCCACACTGGGACTGAGACACGGCCCAG
>DATINO010000021.1:0-50524 GCA_035474195.1 Gaiellaceae bacterium | reverse complement strand
GCTGGCCGCGGTCGTCCGCCGCAAGGACGGGGCGTGAGACTCGGCGCCGCCACGACCATCCTTGCGGGCCTCATCGTGGGAGCAGTGCTCCTGATCGGCTTCGAGGCAGCGCGCGGGCACTCGAGCCATCCGGTTCGGATCGCCAACCCCTGCCGGCCCCGCACGCTGCCTGCCATGAGCGGCCTCGACGGGACGGTGCAGCAGGTCGTCCTCGTGGGGCTCGACCATGCTGCATGCCGTCTCGGAGCCTCGCGGGAGGCGGTCGTGCTCTCGATCGCGGGGAGCTCCGCCGGAGGCGGGCCGCACCTGACGCAGGCGAGCGTCACGGCAGCCGTGCGCGCGGGCCTGCTGGGATCGCTGGCGGAGGCTGTCCAGCGCGGCGACGTTCCGTCGTTCGCGGCGCCGCTCCTGGAACGGCTGATCAAGGACACGCCGATCGACCAGCTGGTCCGCGGCGGCTTCAGCCTGCAGAACCTGTTCGGCTAGGTGGTCTCCAGAGGAGCCGGCTCCTCGATCGACTCGACGAGCAGTGTCGCGACGTCGACCACCCGCAGCTGCTTGCCCATCGACCGGACGCCGTCGTCGAGCATCACCGTGCAGAACGGGCAGGCGACGGCGAGCGTCTCGGCGCCGGTGTCGGTCGCCTGGCGGACACGCTCCTCGTTGATCGCTCCGCCGCGCTCCTCCATCCACATGTGCGCGCCGCCGGCGCCGCAGCAGAACGTCTGCTTGCCGTGCTTCTCCATCTCGACGGGCTTGCCGACCGCGGCCACGAGCTCGCGCGGCTCGGCCGCGACGTCGTTGTGGCGTGCCAGGTAGCACGAGTCGTGGTAGGTGATCTCGGTGTCGCTCTTCGCCGGCTCGAGCTTGCCGTCGCGCAGGAGCTCCGCGAGCAGCTGGGTGTGATGCATCACCTCGTACCGGCCGCCGAAATCCGGGTACTCGTTGCCGAGCGAGTTGAGGCAGTGCGGGCAGCTCGCGACGATCTTCGTCACGCCAGTCTCGTTCAGCGTCGCGACGTTCTGCTCGGCGTACGCCTGGAAGACGTACTCGTTGCCCATGCGACGAGCGGGATCGCCGGTGCACGACTCGCGCGCGCCGAGGATTGCGAAGTCGACGCCGGCCTTCTGCAACAGCTTCACCGTCGACTCTGCGGCGACGCGCGCGCGCTCGTCGTACGCGGCCGCGCAGCCGACCCAGTAAAGGATCTCCGGCGCCGGCTCGCCCTCGGCGACGACGCGAACGCCGAGCCCTTCCGCCCACGACTCGCGATCGCCCTGCGGCTTTCCCCACGGGTTGCCGACGCGCTCGACGTCGCGCAACATCGACTCCGCCTCGCTCGGGAAGCTCGACTGCATCATCACGAGGTCGCGGCGCAGGTCGACGATGTGGTCGATGTGCTCGATCGACACCGGGCACTCGTGCACACAGGCACCGCACGTGACGCAGTCCCAGATCATGTCCTCGGGCACGCCGTTGCCGGCGATCGGCGTGAGCTCACCGCCCGCGAGCAGATTCGGCCCCTCCGCGAACACCTGGTCGCGGATGCCCATGATCACGAGCTTCGGCGAGAGCGACTTGCCGGTCGCGTACGCAGGGCAGACGTCCTGACAGCGACCGCACTCGGTGCAGGAGAACGAGTCGACCATCTCCTTCCACGTCAGATCCTTGATCGTGCCGGCGCCGAAGCGCATCTCTGCTTCCGGCACGTCGAAGCGAAGTGGCTCGAGCCGTCCGCGCCGCCGGGTGCGCGAGAAGAAGACGTTGATCGCCGCGGTCGCGATGTGGAGGTGCTTCGAGTACGGCAGGTAGCAGAGGAACGTGAGGATCACGGCTACGTGCGCCCACACGAAGATGCGCTCACGCGCCGATGCGCCTGAGCCGACGAGATGAGAGACGGCGTCCGAGAGGAACGACCAGTGCGCGGGCCACTCGTTCAGCCCGGCGGCGATGCGCGAGGCGTGCCAGCCGAGCAGCGTCAGGACGACGAGCGCGATCATGAAGAGGATGAGGTCCGCCTCGCCTGTGTGGGAGCCGTCGAAACGATGCGGCCTGACGATCTTGCGGATCCACACGGCCGCGACGATGCCCAGGAGCACGGCGAGGATGAAGACGTCGACCATCGCCATGTACCAGCCCTGGCGCCCGAGCCAGGGGAACGACCAGTCGCGGTCGATTGCGCCGATCCCCGCCATCAGGATCGTCGGGAAGAGAACGAGGAAGCCCCAGAAGATCAGCGCGTGCATCGCGCCGGGCACGAGCCGCTGGAACAGCTTGCGCTGACCGAGCACGATCGTCGCCTCGTTTCTCACCCGGCGGGGAACGTCGTCGGTGCGCTTGAGCGGCCGCGCCGCGCGGACGAGCTTCAGGAGGAAGAGCGCGCGCCGCGTGAACAGCCGACCGGCGACGGCGAGCAGCGCCGCGAGGGCGACGGCGCCGGCGACGGCCGCTATGAGCCTTTGACCTTTCGGAGCTCGGCGGTGATCGCCGGGACGATCTCGTGCAGGTCGCCGATCACCGCGTAGTCGGCGTCCGCGAAGATCGTCGCCTCCCGGTCGGCGTTGATCGCGAGCAGCGCCTTCGCGCCCTTGCAGCCGGCGATGTGCTGCGTCGCGCCGCTGATCCCGCACGCGATGTAGAGGTCGGGCGACACCTTCGTGCCCGTCTGCCCGACCTGGTCGGAGTGCGGCCGCCACCCCGCGCTCGTCACGACTCGCGAGCAGCCGACCGCCGCGTCGAGCAACGCAGCGAGCTCCTCGAGGATCCCGAAGCCTTCGGCGGAACCGACGCCTCGCCCACCCGACACGACGACCTTCGCGTCTGCGAGCGAGACTTTCCCGCCCGTGTCCGGAGCGACGTGATCGACAACTGCAACAGCTCCGTCAAGAGACGGCGTCAGAACAGCGGCTTGTAACAGACTGTTACTTGCGTCGAGCGCGAACGGCGCCGACGTCATGAGTCGGCGGTCGCTGTGCAGCTTCGCCTCCTCGAGGAGTGTCCCACCCCAGCGGATGCGGGTCAGCTCGTCGCCTCGCACCTCGGAGACGTTGGCCGCGAAGGGCAGGCCGAGTTGCGCGGCGACGTGCGCGAGCACTTCGTTCCCGCGGTCGGAGCCGGGCCCGACGATGTCGTCGTCACCCGCGGCCTCGACGATCGCAGCCGCCCACGCGGCGGGTGCGTACGCGCCGTCGACGGTTACCGCACGCACGTCGCGGCCGAGGGACTCCGCAAGCGTCAGCGCCTGCCGCGACAGCTCGTCGTCGACACTCTCGAGAAAGACGAGCGTCATGCGACTCCCAGCTGCTGCATCACTTCGACCACCCGCGGTGCGGCAGCGGGGCCTTCGCCGAGGACCTCCGCCTGCTTTCGCGATCCCTCCGGCACGACGAGACGAAGCTTCTCGAGCTTCGACGCCGGCCGCTCGACCGGACGCGCGTCCAGCGGCTTGGACTTCGCGCGCAGCTTCGCCGGCACCGACGGATACCGCGGCAGGTTCAAGCCTTCCTTCACCGTCACGACCGCCGGCAGCGCCAGGTCGTACACGTCGCGGCCGCCGCGCACCTCCTGCTCGCAGCGCACGCGACCGCCGTCGACCGTCAGGCCCTTCAGCCCAGTCACGACCGGCAGGCCGAGCGCGTACGCGACCCGGATGCCGACCTGGTAGCCGCCGGCGTCCGCCGACTCGTTGCCGAACACGATCAGGTCGAACGGCTCCTCGCCGCGGATCGCCTCGGCAATCGCCCCGGCCGTGCCCTGCGCGTCCCACTCCTCCGAGCTCACGAGATGGATGCCGCGGTCGGCGCCGATCGCCATGCAGTCGCGGATCTGCTCCGCCGACTCCTCCGGCCCGAGCGTGAGCACGACGACCTCGCCGCCGCCCGCCTCGACGATCCGCACCGCCTCCTCGACGCCGCACTCCTCGTGCGGCGAGATCGTGAAGCCGAGATGCTTCGTCTCGATCGACTGCGCGTCCGCGGTCAGCACCATCCGGCCACCCGTGATCGGCACGCGCTTGACGCAGACGAGGATCCTCACGCGCGCACTCTCGTGTTCTCCGGGTCGAAGACGCCGGTCGCGTCGTTGCACTGCACCGTCACGGGGTACTGCTCGCCGAGGTACTCGACCAGGAGCTCCTCGCCGACATTCGCATTCTCGGGCGGCAGGTACGACATCAGGATGTGCTTGCCGATCGACGGCCCCGCACCGGCAGAGGTCACGTACGACCCGCGGCCGTGCGCGTCGACGAGCCGCGAGCCGTCCTTGGCGAGGACCGGCTCACGCCCGAGCATGTAGCGCTTCTGACCCGAGGATGACGTGTGGTCGTCGACGGTCAGCGTGCAGAGCACCGCGATCGGATCGGACTCGCGATGGCGCAGATGCGCCTCCTTGCCGATGAAGTCCGCGCCCTTCACCTTCGGCGGTGTCATGCCGGCCTCGACGACGGTGAAGTCCGCATCGAGCTCGAAGCCGAACGCGCGGTAGCACTTCTCCAGGCGGCCGGTCGTGCCGTAGACGCCGATCCCGGCCGGTGCGATCCCGTGCGCCTGCCCGGCCTCCCACACCACGTCCCACAGCTTCGCACCCTGCTCGATCGGCACGTACAGCTCCCAGCCGAGCTCGCCGACGTACGAGATGCGCGACGCGAGCACACGAAGCGAGTCGAGCTCGATCGTGCGGCACGTGCCGAACGGGAAACCCGTGTGCGACACGTCGTCGCGCGTCAACGAACCGAGGATGTCGCGCGAGCGCGGGCCCCAGATACCGAGTGTCGTCCACGCCGAGGTGAGGTCGATGACCGTCGTCCCTTCGGGCGCGTGGTCGGCGTACCACTTCATGTCCGCCATCCCGTGCGCGCCGCCCGTGACGACGCGGAAGTGCTCGTCGCCGAGGCGCATCACCGTCAGGTCGCTCTTGAACGTGCCGCTCGGCGAGAGCACCGGGGTGTAGACGACCTTGCCGTGCCCGACGTCCATCTGGCGCGTCGAGACGGTCTGCACGCACTCGAGCGCGCCGGGGCCGATCACGTCGAAGATGCAGAACGCGGTCAGGTCGAACATCGCCGCGCGCTCGCGCATCGCGAGGTGCTCGGCGTTGATGATGGGCGACCACCAGCGTGACTCCCACTCGGCCTCGCGCATGTTGATGCGGTCGCCGAACTCCTCCAGCAGCTTCTCGTTCGACTGATACCAGTGCGGGCGCTCCCAGGCGGCCGCCTCGTAGAAGACGGCACCGAGCGCCTGCTCGCGCTCGTAGAACGGCGACAGGCGCACACGCCGGTTCGACTCCCACTGCTCGGCCGGATGCACGATGCCGTACGTCTTGTTGAAGCCTTCCGCGGCGCGCGCCCGGATGTTCGTCCGCGACTTCTGGCACTCGTAGAACCGCGCGACGTCGGACGACTGCAGGTCGATCTCCGACTCGCCGTGCGTCATCCACTCGGCCATCGCCCTGCCGACGCCCGGGCCTTCCTTCACCCACACGGCGGCCGCAGACCACAGCCCTTTCACCTCTGGCGTCTCTCCGAGGAGCGGCAGGCCGTCCGGCGTTAGCGACAGCAGCCCGTTGATCGCGTACTTGATCCCGACCGATTCGTCGTTCAGCACCTCGGGGATCAGCTCGAGCGCGTCCTCCATCTGCTTCTCGAAGTCCTCCTGGGTGAACGGCAGCTCGGTCGGCGAGAGCGCCGCCTCGTCGTTCGACGGGATGTCCTCGGGGTCGTGGAGGATCGCGCGATGCGCGTACGAGCCGACCTCGAGCCCGCTCCCGTCCTGGCGCTCGTACATGTTCGTGTCCATGTCGCGGACGATCGGGAACTCGATCACACCCTTCGTGTCCTTGAAGTGCGGCACGGGCCCGACGTCGATCATCTGGTGCACCGCCGGCGTCAGAGGAATCGACGCGCCCGCCATCCGCGCGACCTTCGGCGCCCAGACGCCGCAGCACACGACGATCGTGTCGGTGGCGATGTCGCCCTTCGACGTGCGTATTCCGGTGACGCGCCCGGCCTCGACGTCGATGGCGAGGACCTCGGTGTTCGCGAAGACCTGGAGCGCGCCGAGCTCCTGCGCCTTCTCGCGCGCGATCGTCCCGAAGCGCAGCGAGTCGACGATGCCGACGCCGGGTGTGTAGAAGCCGCCCACGATCACGGACTCCTCGATGTACGGCACGAGCTCCTTCACGCGCGCCGGGGTGATGATCTCGCAACCCTCGATCCCCCACGCCTTCGCGGACGACATGCGCCGCTGCAGCTCCTGCATCCGCTCCTCGGTGCGCGCGACCTCGATGCCGCCGCTCTCGGTGAAGACGTCCCACTCCTTGTACTGCCGCACGGAGTCGGCGGTGAGCTGAGTCATCTCCTTGGAGTGGTCGACGGGGAAGATGAAGTTCGACGCGTGGCCGGTGGAGCCACCCGGGTTCGGCAGCGGCCCCTTGTCGATCAGGACGAGGTCGCGCCAGCCGAGCCTCGCGAGGTGATAGACGAGGCTGTTCCCGACGATCCCGGCGCCGACGACGGCGGCCCGGGCGCTCGCGGGCAGCGAGGAGGAATCGGTCATGCTGGTGATATATCACTCCGCAAGGAGGACGTCACGCACTGCTTCCTCGAATGACTCGACGTGCTCGCGCATCAGCCGCGCTGCGCGCGCCCCGTCCCCGCGCACGACCGCCTCGAGCACGGCGTGGTGGCCGCCGACCGCGGCGCCGATGTCGGTGCGCGCGAGCGCGACCATCCAGATGCGGAGCGCATGGGTGTAGTACTGCTCGAGCGTCTCCGCGAGGTACGGGTTGTGGCTCGCGTGGTAGATCGCCCGGTGGATCCGCTCGTCGAGGTCGATCAGCGCGCGCGGGTCGCGCTTGCGCCGGCCGTCGAGCTCGGCGAGAACGGCGCGCAACTCGGCAAGATCAGCCTGTGTCGCGCGCTCCGCGGCCAACCGCGCGGCTTCGGGCTCGAGCGCGACGCGCACCTCGCACAGGCGCACGAGATCGCGGACCTCGACCTTCGTCACGAACATCCCTCGCCGCGGGAACACCTCGACGAGGCGCTCCTGCGCGAGCCGGCGGAGCGCCTCGCGGACCGGCGTGCGCCCGATGCCGAGCCGCTCGGTCAGCTCGGGCTCGCGGACGACCGCCCCCGGCGGCAGCTCGAGCGTCACGATCAGCTCGCGAATCGCGTAGTACGCGCGGTCGGCGAACGACGCAGCTTCCCCCGCGCGCGGAGAGAGGATTGCATTCGCCATCGAGATATATTAGGCCTCCCCTCGTGAAAGGACCGCCTTTGTCGGCCACGATGCCCTCGTCGCTGGAGATCGCGCAGCAAGCGACCCTTCGTCCCATCACCGAGATCGCCGAGGCCGCGGGCCTCCTGCCGGACGAGATCGATCCGTACGGCAAGTACAAGGCGAAGGTGTCGCTCGACGTGCTCGACCGCCTCGCGGACCGGCCGGACGGGAAGCTGATCAACGTCACGGCGATCACACCGACGAAGGCAGGCGAAGGGAAGACGACGACATCGGTCTCCGTGACGCAGGGGCTCGGCCACCTCGGCAAGAACGTCGCGCTCTGCCTGCGCGAGGCGTCTCTCGGGCCGGTGTTCGGCATCAAGGGCGGCGCAGCCGGGGGCGGGTACACGCAAGTCGTCCCGATGGAGGACCTGAACCTCCACTTCACGGGTGACATCCACGCGATCGGCGCGGCGAACAACCTGCTCGCCGCGATGGTCGAGGCGCACATCCTCCACGGCAATGCACTCGACATCGAACCGCTCTCCGTCAGTTGGCGCCGGTGCATGGACATCAACGACCGTGCGCTCCGCGACATCGTCCTCGGCCTCGGCGGAAAGGCGAACGGGTATCCGCGGCAGACCGGCTTCGACATCACCGCGGCATCGGAGGTGATGGCGATCGTCGCCGTCGCCGCAGATCTCTTCGACCTGCGCAGCCGGCTCGGGGCGATCACCGTCGCGCAGAGCCGCAGCGGCGAACCGGTGACTGCGGAGCAGATCGGTGCGGCCGGATCGATGGCCGTTCTGCTGAAGGAGACGATCAAGCCGAACCTCGTGCAGACGCTCGAGGGTCAGCCCGCGTTCGTCCATTGCGGCCCGTTCGCGAACATCGCGCACGGCAACAACTCGCTCGTCGCAGACCGCGTCGCGCTGAAGCTCGCCGACTATGTGGTCACCGAGAGCGGCTTCGCCTCCGACATGGGGATGGAGAAGTTCATGGACATCGTGTGCCGGCTCGGGAACATCCGGCCGGACGCGGTCGTCCTCGTCGCGACGGTCAAGGCGCTCAAGCACCACGCCGGCGACCCGGACGGCGGCCTCGACGCGATCGAGACCGGCGCCGCGAACATGCTGCGCCACATCGGGATCGTCCGCGAGTTCGGGATCAACCCGGTCGTTGCGGTGAACCGGTTCCCGGACGACTCCGACGAGTCGGTCGAGCTCGTGAAGAAGCTCGCGCTCGAGGGCGGGGCCTACGGCTGCGAGGTGAACGACGGCTTCTCGAACGGGGGTGCCGGCGCGGCGGCTCTGGCGGAGATCGTCACAGCGGCGGCCGACGAGACGACCGACTTCGACTTCATCTATCCGCTCGACGCGACGATCGAAGACAAGATCGACGCGATCGCCAAGCGCGTCTACGGGGCCGACGGGGTCTTCCTTCAGCCGGCCGCACGTGCAAAGGTCAAGGAGTTCACGAGGCTCGGCCTGACCGGGCTCCCGATCTGCATGGCGAAGACGCATCTCTCGCTCTCGCACGACCCGAAGCTTGCGAACGCGCCGGTGGGGTTCACCGTGGGCGTGCGCGACCTGCGCGCTTACACGGGCGCCGGGTGGATCGTGGCGCTCTGCGGCGACATGCAGACGATGCCGGGCTACGGCAAGACGCCTGCGGCGATGAACGTCGACATCGACGAACGGGGTGAGACCGTCGGCCTCTTCTAACGGCCAGCCGCTCATCCGCGCCGAGGGGATCTGGAAGATCTTCGGCCGCAACGCGGACAGGGTGATCGGCACGCCCGACGCGGACCTGCCGCGGGCGGAGCTGCGCGAGAAGACCGGCTGCGTCGCCGCGGTGCGGGACGTGTCGTTCGACGTGTACCCCGGCGAGGTGTTCGTCGTCATGGGCCTCTCCGGTTCCGGCAAGTCGACGCTCGTCCGCACGCTGATCCGGCTGATCGAGCCGACCGCCGGGCGCATCGAGATCGACGGCCGCGATGTCACCGCCGCGTCCCACGACGAGCTGCTGCAGCTGCGCCGCCACACCTCGTCGATGGTGTTCCAGCACTTCGGGCTGCTCGCGCACCGCACCGTCCTCGACAACGTCGCGTTCGGCCTCGAGGTGCAGGGCGTGTCGAAGGCGGAGCGGCACGCACGCGCCGCCGAGATCCTGAAGCTCGTCGGCCTCGAAGACGCAGCGAGCCAGTTCCCGAGTGAGCTGTCCGGCGGCATGCAGCAGCGCGTCGGGCTCGCGCGCGCATTCGCGGTCGACCCGAAGGTGCTGCTCTACGACGAGCCGTTCAGTGCGCTCGACCCGCTGATCCGGCGCGACATGCAGGACGAGGTGATTCGCCTGCAGGAAGAGACCGGCAAGACGACGGTCTTCATCACGCACGACCTGCCCGAGGCGCTTCGTCTCGGCGACCGCATCGCGATCATGCGCGACGGCCGGATCGTCCAGCTCGGGACACCGGAGGATCTCGTCGGCTCGCCGGCCGACGACTACGTCGAGAACTTCGTGCGCGACATCCCGCGCAGCCACGTCTTGACGCTGCGCTGGATCATGCGCGACGCGCGCGCGGGCGAGGAGGACGGGCCGAAGCTCGATGTGGCGACGACCGTACGGAACGCGGTGTCCGTGATCGCGTCGAGCGAGCGGCCGTGCTGCGCCGTCGACGGCGGCCGGGTCGTCGGCGTCGTCGACAAGGACGCAGTCCTCACCGCAATCGCGGGCGAAGAGTAGTGACCGCCTCCACCATCGCCGCCAGCCCCAGGGTGATCCTCGAGCACCGGCCGTGGTGGCGGAGCCGCGCAACGATCGTCGGCGCGGTCGTCGGCGTGATGGTGATCTGCCACTTGGCGCTGTCGCGCACGCTGAGCTGGCCCGACTCACTCGTCTGGCACTCGCTCAACCACTACCTCGACAACATCCAGAACTGGCTCGCAGCCGAGAGCGCAAAGACGCACCCGAACCTGGTGTACCGGTTGATCCACTGGGTCTCGAGCGGCCTCGACGCGCTCGTCCGGTGGCTCTACCACCTGCTCTCGTCGTGGTTGACGTGGCCGGGGACGACGCTGCTCGGCGGCCTCCTCGCATGGCGGTTCGGCGGCCGGCGCGCCGCAGCGATCATGGTCGCGAGCTTCGCGTCGTTCGCCGCGCTCGGTCTCTGGGACGACAGCATGCAGACGCTGGCGCTGATGCTCGTCGCCGTCGCGCTCTCGCTGCTCGTCGGCGTGCCGCTCGGGATCGTCGCCGGACGCTCCGACCGGTTCAACGGGCTGATCACCCCGGTGCTCGACGCGATGCAGATCATCCCGGCGTTCGCGTACCTGATGCCGGTCGTCATCTTCTTCTCGGTCGGCCCGGCGGCCGCCGTGATCACGACCATGGTCTACTCGGTGCCGCCCGCGGTGCGGATCACGGCACTCGGGATCCGGAGCGTGCCGGCCAACACCGTCGAGGCTGCGCTGGCGCTCGGCTCGACGAAGCGACAGCTGCTCTGGAAGGTGCAGCTGCCGCTCGCGCGACGGCTCTTGCTGCTGTCGGTCAACCAGACCATCCTGTTCGCACTCTCGATGGTCGTGATCGCGGGCCTGATCAACACCGAAGGCGGCCTCGGCGCTCCGGTGACGAACGGGCTCAACTCCGACCCCGCGCTCGCGATCCTCGCCGGCGTGGCGATCGTCGTGATGGCGATCGCGCTCGACCGGGTGACCGAGGCGATCGCCGAGCGGACGGACCCCGCCAAGCGGCATCTCGATGTCGAGGCCAGGAGGCGCGCCCGGCTCGCGACCGGCGCGGTGGTCGGGAGCGTCGCGGTCGCCGCGATCGTCGGGCACCTCCTCTCGGCCGGCTCCGCCTACACGCGCTGGACGGCGCAGGACTGGCTGCGCACCCAGGTCCAGAACGCCCTCGACTACGTGCAGAAGCCGACGACGTTCCTCTTCAAGGACTTCACGAACCCGGTCGGCAACTTCCTCGTCGCGCACATGCTGCAGCCGCTCGACACGTTCCTCGTCCAGACGCCGTGGTTCATCACGCTCGCCGGGCTCGCCGCGATCGCCTTCGTGCTGAGCGGGCTGCGCCCCGCGCTCACGACGATCCTGATGTTCGTGCTGATCGGCGTCATCGGCGAATGGCAGGACGCGATGGACACCTTCTCGCAAGTGCTCGTCGCCACCGCGATCGCCGTCGCGATCGGGATCGTGCTCGGCGTGCTCGCGGCGGAGGTTTCCTGGGTCAGCCGCGCGATCCGGCCGGTCAACGACGTGCTGCAAACCCTGCCGCAGCTCGTGTACGTGATCCCGTTCGTCTACATCTTCCCGATCTCGTACGTGCCCGGGCTGATCGCGTCGGTGCTCTACGCGTTCCCGGTCGTCGTGCGGCTGGTCGAGCGCGGCGTGCGCGACGTCGCACCGCAGACGGTCGAGGCCGCCGGCGCGTTCGGCGCGACGCGGCTCCAGACCCTGGTCAAGGTCAAGATCCCGCTCGCGCGCGACGCGATCATGCTCGGGATCAACCAGGGGATCATCATGGTTCTCGCCGTGGTCGTGATCGCCGGGCTCGTCGGCTCCGGCGCGCTCGGCTATGCGGTGGCCGCCGGCCTGCAACGCGGCCAGTTCGGCATCGGTGTGGTTGCGTCGATCGCCATCCTCGCGATGGGCATCGCACTCGACCGGGTCACAAGAGGCAATCGAAGTGCAGCGAAGGGAGGTCGGAGTTGAGGGGGAAGTGGCTCTACGGAACGGTTGGCGTCGTCGCGGCTCTCGCCGCGGTTACGGGGCTCATCGTCGCGAGCACTGCGACGGCACGTCCGACAGCGGCGAAGGCGAGCTGCGGCACGGTCACGCTGAACGAACAGGCGTGGACGGGCTCGACCGCCAACACCTACGTCGCCAAGTACGTGCTCGAGAAGTACCTCGGCTGCAAGGTGAAGGTCACCGACATCGCCGAGATCCCGGTCTACCAGGCAATGGCGCAGGGCAAGGTCTCTGCGGTGCTGGAGGACTGGCAGCACGTCGCGCAGTACAAGCAGTACGCGACCAAGCAGAAGACGGTTGTGCTGGAGGGCTCGAACGGGCTCACCGGGCACATCGGCTGGTTCATCCCGAAGTACCTGCTCCAGAAGTACCCGTCGTTCGCGACCTGGAAAGGGATCAAGGGTCACGAGAAGGTGTTCGCCTCGCCGGAGGCACCGGGCGGGATGTTCCTCGGCGGCGATCCGTCGTACGAGCAGAAGGACACACAGCTGATCCAGGCGCTCGGCCTGAAGCTCAAGCACGTCACGGTCGGCGCAGAGACCGCCGAGGTGGCGCGCTTCAGCCAGCTGATCGCGCAGAAGAAGCCGGTGATCTTCTACTGGTGGACGCCGGAGTACCGGAACGCCGAGCTCAACCTCGTCGAGGTGAAGCTGCCGGCGCGGCCGAAGAACTGCCAGGACGACGGAAGCACGAATGCACCGATCGCGCAATACCGGTGCGCCTACTCGTCCTACCCGCTCGAGAAGGTGTTCAGCAAGAAGTTCGTCTCGAGCGGCTCCCCTGCCGTCGCCGTCCTCAAGCGGTGGGCGTGGCCGTCGAACAACGACCAGAACATGGTCTCGAGCTGGATCGCAGGCCAGCACATGGATCCGCAGAAGGCGGCCGAGAAGTACGTGAAGTCGCACATGGCCGTCGTCAATCGGTGGCTCGGTAAGTAACCACCCATCCGCGAAACGTGGGGCGCCGATTCCGGCGCCCCACGTTTCGCTAGCTCACGAGCGGGCCGTCGGCGCAGACGGTTGCCGGGACCAGGTCGCCCATCACGTCGACTCGAACGTCCGTACCTACCGGGAGGTTTGCGGGGATCTTCGCGAGCGCGACGTTGCGCTCGAGGGTGAAGCCATACGCTGCGCTTCGCACGCGGCCTATCACCTCTCCGTCGGCATGGACGGCCTCGCCCCCGTACACCGTCAAGTACTCACGGCCGCCGACGAGCAGCGTGCGCAAGCGAAGCGGCGGGTCGCGCTCCAGATGGGGCAGCTTGCCGGCCGCCACACAGAAGCCGAGTCCCGCCTCGAACGGCGTCTCCGAGCCGCTCATGTCGGCAAAGGAGCGGTAGCCCTTCTCGATCCGTAGCGAGTCGAGACCCTGGTAGCCGACCGGCTCCGGTGACGCGGCCTCGGTCAGCGCGTCCCAGACCGCGACCGCCTGCTCGCGTGGGATGTAGAGCTCGAATCCGAGCTCGCCGACGTACGAGATGCGCTGCGCGAGCCCAAACTCGAGCTCCTTGGCGGTACGGAACGGGAACGCAGCGTTCGAGACGTCAACCTCGGTCACGGCGGCGAGCGCAGCGCGCGCCTCAGGCCCCCAGATCCCGATCACCGCGTGGTCGTCCGTGACGTCCACGACGGAGGCGCCGTTCAGCTCGAGGAACCCGCGGTCGCTGTCGACCGCCCCGGCACCGGTGACGAGGCGGAAGCGATCGGCGGCAAGCCGGGTGACGGTCACGTCGCCGACGATGCACCCTCGCTCGTCGACGAGCTGCGTGTAGACGACCGCGCCCACCGGACGGTCGATCCGGTTGTCGCAGACACGCTCGAGCACGTCGACGTCGCCGGTCTCGAGCTTCCCGAACGACGTCATGTCGATCATCCCCAGCCGTTTCCGGATCGCACGGTGCTCGTACGCGACGCGGTCGTGCCAAGGCGGGCGCGCCCAGCCGACGGCTCGCTGGTCCTCGCCGGCAAGGCGGGGCGGCTCGCCCGGACGGAAGTACTCGGCCCGCTCCCAGCCGTTCTTCGTCCCGAACACCGCCCCGAGCGCTTCGAGGCGCTCGTGCAGCGGGCTGAGGCGCCTGGGCCGTCCCGCCTGAGACGCATCGAGCGGGTAGCGGAGCCGGTAGTAGTACTTGTAGACCTCGCGCGCCGACGCTGCGGCGAAATCGGCGTCGCGGTACGGGCCTCCGAAGCGCCACGGCCGGTACGGCTGGACGTCGACCTCGGCCTCCCCTTCGGTGACGAGCTCGGCGAGCGCCTTGCCCAGACCGCCCGCGCCGCCGAAGCCGTTCAGCGAGAGCCCGGCGGCGGCCCAGAGCCCCTGCACCCCCGGCATCGGCCCGAGGAGCGGGTTGCCGTCCGGGGTCATCGCGTCGGGGTGACAGACGAGCGCGACCACGCCCGCGTCGTCGAGGAACGGGAAACGCCGAACCGCTCCGGCCATGAGCTGCTGGAACCGGGCATGGTCCGGCGGCAGCGCTTCTGCGCCATGCTCCCACGGCGCACCGCTCTCCCAGCGGGACACCGGGTTCGGCTCGTACCCGCCGAACAGGACGCCACCGCTCTCCGCCTTGCCGTAGACGAGGTTGTCCGTGTCTCGGAAGCACGGCGTCTCGCGCGGGAAAATGTGGCCGTCGACGGCGCGCAAGGCAATGTGCTGGTGATCGACGGGAATCGAGCAGAGGAATGCGCCGGCGAGCTCGGCGACGCGCGGTGCCCACAGCCCCGCCGCATTCACGACGATGTCCGCATCGATGCGGCCGTGCTCGGTGTCGACACCGGTGACCACACCGTCGCGAACCGCGATCCCGGTGACGAGCGTCCGGGTGCGGATCTCCGCGCCGAGCTCACGCGCCGCGGCAGCCACGGCGTACGTCGCGATATGCGGATCGACGTAGCCGTCGCCGGGCATCCACACCGCGCCGAAGAGCGCGTCGGGCGACGCCTCGGGCAACAGCCGGCGAACCTCGTCCGGACCGACGAGCTCGGCGTCGAGGCCGATGCCGTGCGCCCGGCTGACGCCGCGTTGCAGTTCGAGCCAGCTCTCGCGGCTCGAGGCGATCCGAAGCGAGCCGACGGCGTCGAACACGCCGAGCGCCTCGTAGAGCTGGACGCTGTAGCGACGGAACCGCATCATCGTCGGGGACGGGTTGAACTGCGTGACGAGGCCTGCAGCGTGGTGCGTCGAGCCGCTCGTCAGCTCGCCCTTCTCGAGTAGCACCACGTGACGTCCGGCTTTCGCGAGGTGGTATGCGCAGTTGACGCCCGCGATACCGCCGCCGATCACGACGACGGTCATCTCCCGCTCCGGCGCCGGCGAAGCCGGCACCTGCGCTCTTTGGTGAGCTCCGTCAAGCCTACGCTCACGCGCGCAGCCGCTCGCCCTTCGGGTCATACAACGGCTCGGCACGGATCTCGGCATCGACCCATTCACCGAAGATGTCGACCGACATTCGCCGGCCCGGCTCGGCGAGCTCGGCCGGGACGTACGCGTACGCGATGCTCGCGCCGACTGCGTAGCCGAAGCCGCCGCTCGTCACGCGGCCGACGATCTCACCCGCATCCGTGCGGACGGGCTCCGAGCCGAGCGCGATCGAGCGCGGATCGGCGAGCGTGAGGCAGACGAGCCGCTGAGCCGGATCGGGGTCCAGCGCCTCGCGGCCGATGAAGTCTCCCTTGTCGCGCTTCACGGCGAAGCCGAGACCGGCTTCGTACGGCGTCGTCTCGGAGGTCAGGTCACTCGCCCATGCGCGGTAGCCCTTCTCGAGCCGGAGCGCGTCGATCGCGCGATAGCCGCCGGGCGTCACGCCGTCGACGTGCAGCGTGTCCCAGAGCCGAAGGCCGTACTCGGCGGGGCAGTACAGCTCCCAGCCGAGCTCGCCGACGTAGGTGACGCGCGAGGCGATCACCGGCACCTCTCCGACCGAGATCTCACGTGCCTTCATGTAGGGGAAGTCGAGGTCGAGCACCTCGCGCACCTTCGGGCCCCAGAGACAGAGGCATGCGTACGCGGACGTGACGTCGGCGATCGCGACATTCGCGGGCGCATGCGCCGCGAGCCACGCGCGGTCGTGCGTCCCGAAGGCAGTACCGGTGACGAGAAGAAACCGGTCTTCGTCACGACGCATCACCGACAGGTCCGCCTCGATCCCGCCGCGCGCATTCAGGAGCTGGGTGTAGACGATCGTCCCGACCGGGCGGTCGATCCGGTTTGCGCACATCCGCTCGAGAAACGCGAGCGCACCCGGGCCGCTGACCTCCAGCTTCGAGAACGACGACTGGTCGAACAGCGCCACCGCCTCGCGCGCGGCGCGCGCCTCGACCTCGATCGCCGGCGACCAGTTCTCGCCCGCCCAGCCCCGCGGACGCAGCGACTCGTCGCCGCGCGCAGCGTTCGACTCGTACCAGTTGACGCGCTCCCAGCCGCCCTTCTCGCCGAACGCCGCGGCGAGCTCGCGGTGGCGCTGGTACACCGGGGACACGCGGAGCGGCCGCCCGGCCTGCTTCTCCGCGCCTGGGTACTTGATGTCGTAGTACTGCGAGAGCGCCTCGTACGAGCGCGCGAGCGTGTACGCCTGACTGCCGTACTGGCGGCCGAAGCGGCGCAGGTGGAGCGGCCACACATCCCATTCGGGCTGCCCGTCGACGATCCACTCCCCCATCACCTTCCCGATTCCGCCCGCGCCGGCGAGCCCGTGCGCGCACCCGCCCGCCGCGACCCAGAAGCCGCGCACGTCCGTCTCCCCGAGCAGGAAGTCGGCGTCGGGCGTGAACGCCTCGGGCCCGTTGAAGAACATCTTCACCTCGGCGCTCTCCATCGCCGGGACGCGGCGGATCGCGTTGGCAAAGAGCTCCTCCATCCGGTCCCACTCCTCCGGCAGGAGCTTCGCCTCGAACCCGGGCGGGATGCCGTCGAGCGCCCACGGCGCGGGCTTCCGCTCGTATCCGCCCATCACGAGGCCGCCGACCTCGGTCCGGAAGTAGACGAGGTTGTCGGGGTCGCGCAGCGTCGGGAGAGCCTCGAGCGCCGGCTCGAACGGCTCGGTGATCAGGTACTGGTGGCCGTACGGGATGATCGGCAGTCCGACGCCGGCGAGCCTCGCGACTTCCGGGGCATACATGCCGGCCGCGTTGACGACGACCTCGCATTCGATCCGCCCCCGGTCCGTCTCGACGGCGACGACGCGGTTGTCTCGGGTCTCGATCCCGGTCACGGTCGTGCGCAGCTCGATCTGAGCGCCGAGCTTCCGGGCAGCGGCGGCGAGCGAGAACGTCAGCTGGCTCGGATCGAGGTAGCCGTCGTCGGGGATGAACGCGGCGGCAACCACGCCGTCGGTCGACATCGGCGGGAAGAGGTCCTGCGCCTCGCGCGCGCTCACGATCTCCATCGGCAGCCCGAACGTCTTCGCCCACGACGCCTGCCGGCGCAGCTCTTCGTGGCGGGGCTCCGACGAGGCGAGCCGCAGGCCGCCGAGCTGGTGCCAGCCGGGATCGTTGCCGGTCAGCTCCTTCAGCTCGGCGTACAGCCCGACCGAGTACTGCATCATCCGGGTGAGCGAGATCGAGCTGCGCAGCTGGCCGACCAGGCCCGCGCTGTGCCACGTCGACCCGTGCGTGAGCTGGTACTGCTCGACGAGCACCGAGTCCTGCCACCCCTGCTTCGCGAGGTGGTAGAGGATCGAGCAGCCGATCACGCCGCCGCCGATTACCACTGCTCTGGCCCGCTCGATCACGCAACGACTATCCCAGGTTAGGATCGCGCCGTGTCGCTCGAGGCCGTCCTGGCAACCGTCCCCGAGCTGCACGACGCGACTTCGGTGGAGCCCCTCGCCGGCGGGCTGACGAACGTCAACTACAAGGTCGTCTCGCCGCGCGGCACGTTCGTGGTTCGCGTCTCGGGAAAGGACACGGGCCTGCTTGCGATCGACCGCGAGAACGAGGCGCACAACACGCGGCGCGCCGCGGAGACGGGCGTCGGCGCCCCGTTCGTCGCGTGGGTGCCCGCTCAGGATGCGCTCGTGCTCGAGTTCCTCGTCGGCGAGGTGATGAGCCCGGAGGCGCTCCGCCGCGGTGACCGGTTGCCTGCAGTCGCGCGCGCGTGCCGCCGCCTCCACGGCGGCGCCCGGTTCTTGGCCGACTTCGACATGTTCGAGATCCAGCGCAGGTATCTCGGCGTCGTCCGGGAACGCGGCTTCCGGCTGCCCGACCGCTACCTCGAGTTCGAGCCTCAGGTTCGCGCGCTGGAGGCGGCGATGCACGCGCAGCCCGAGCAGACCGTCCCCTGCAACAACGACCTGCTCGCGGAGAACTTCATCGACTGCGACGGAGAGCTGAGGCTGATCGACTACGAGTACTCGGGCAACAACGAGCCGTCGTTCGAGCTCGGGAACGTGTGGAGCGAGTCGAACCTCACGCTCGAGCAGCTCGAGCAGCTCGTGGCCGAGTACTACGGTGCCCCGCTCGCGAACAAGGTCGCCCGCTGCCGTATCTGGGGGCTGCTGTCGAAGTACGGCTGGACGCTGTGGGGGTCGATCCAGGACGGGATCTCCGAGCTCGACTTCGATTTCTGGGGTTGGGCGATGGAGAAGTACGAGCGCGCCGTCGCCGAGTTCGACGGCCCCGACTTCGAGCGGCTGCTCGACGACGTCCGCCGAGCCTCCTAACCGAGCAGGGCGATCCCGGCGACCACGGCAAACGCGCCGATCAGGCGCCCGCGCGTCACCCGTTCCTTCAGCACGACCGCGGCGAGCGCCGCCGCGATGACCACGCTCGTCTCCCGGACCGCCGCGACACTGGCCGCCGAGGCGCGCGAGAGCGCCGCGAGGACGCAGCCGTAGGCGACGAACGTCGCAATGCCTGCGACGACGGGAGCCGGCCCGAACGCGGCACGCACCGCCGCCGCCGACCGGAGGCGAGTGACGATGCCCGCGTACGCCACCGTCGGCAGGATCATCGACAGCTCGAGATACGGGAGCGGCGTGGCATATCTGATCCCCTGCTTGTCGATCAGCGTGTAGCCGGCGATACAGCAGGCGATCGCGACGCCGAATGCGAGCCCGACCGGGTCGGGATGGGCGAGACCGCGCACGAGCAGGATGCCGAGGACGACGAGACCCACGCCGGCCGCCTGGCGCGCGCTGGTGGCGTGGCCGAGCACGACGACGGAGACGACGAGCACGAGGACCGGCGCCCCGCCGCGCGCGATCGGGTAGACGACGGAAAGGGGCGCGCGCCGGTACGCCGCCGCGAGCAACGCGAAGTACGCGAGCTCGAGCACTCCGCTACCCAGGAGCCACGGCCACACTGCCGGCTCGACGTGCCACTTGAAGACCACGATCGGCAGGAACACGAGCTCGGACGTGAGGAGAGCCACCACGGTGGCCGTCTCCACGTCCGGCGCGCGCGCGAGCAGCAGATTCCACACCGCGTGAACCACCGCCGCCGTGAGCGCGAACGCGAGTGCAGTTGCCGGCATGTGCCGACGCTATCCTCGCCGGCAGATGAAGGCGCTGGTCTTCGACTTCAACGGGACGATTTCGGACGACGAACCCGTCCTCATGCGCGTGTATCAGGAGCTGTTCGAAGAGGTCGGCCGGCCGATCACGGCCGACGAGTATCTCAGCGAGCTCGCGGGCCACACTGATCCCGAGATGTTCACTCGCTGGCTCGGCGTCGCCGACCCGGACATGATGGAAGACCGGATCCGCCGCTACCAGGCGCTGGTCGCCGATGGGTCGACGGTCGACGAGGAGACCCGCGCAGCCGTCCGTGTCGCGGCGACGCGCGGCCCGGTCGCGCTCGTGTCGAGCGCCTACAGGTCCGAGATCGACCCGGTACTCGACGTGACCGGCCTGCGCGCGGCGTTCACCGCCGTCGTCGCGCTGGACGACGTCACGAACGGCAAGCCGCACCCGGAGCCGTACCTCCGCGCGGCGGAGCTTCTCGACCTTGCGCCGTCGGAGCTCGTCGTGCTCGAGGACACCGACATCGGCGTGACGTCGGCGAAAGCTGCCGGGGCCTACGTGGTCGGCCTCACCCGCACGCTCGGTCCCGAGCGCATGCGAGAGGCAGATGAGCTCGCAGACCGAGTCGACGTCGCCCTCGTCGAGCGACTGTGCTCGTAATCGCCCATCGCGGAGCTTCGGCCGAGCTTCCGGAGAACACGCTGCCCGCGTTCGAGCGGGCCATCGAGATCGGCGCGGACTTCATCGAATTCGACGTCTGGAACGGCCTCGAGGTGACCCACGCGCCACCGGAGCGCGGAGGCTCGTATCCGACGCTCGCCGAGGTGATCGAGCTCTGCCGCGGGCGCATCGGCCTGATGGTCGAGCTGAAGCGGCCACGCGGCGACACCGTCGAACGTGTGCTGCGCCTACTCGCGGACGACGATGTGGTCGTCTCGTTCCAGCGGCGGGCGATCGAGGAGACACGCCGCCTGCGACCTCGGCTGCGCACGGTCCAGCACGTCGGCTTCGGCGTGTCGATCCGCCGCGCGGCCGGCGGCTGGGCGGTCGGCTTCCAGGATCAACGCGTCACGCGCCGCGGGATCGCAGCTGCGCAGACGCTCGGCCTCGAGACGACCGTCTACACGGTCAACGACGTCGCCCGGATGCTGGAGTTGCGCGAGCTTGGGGTTACCGGGGTGTTCACGGACGACCCAAGACGGGCTCTCGCTGCACTTCGAACTGGTGTCTGACACTTTCCGGTGTCAGACACCCCACCCACCCCACGCTGGGCTAGGTGCCTTCGCCGATGTCCGGCAGCGCCTCGTCGGCGGCGAGCGTCAGGAGTTGCACGCCTTCGGTCGGAACCTGCGCGACGACGTTCGCGCCGACCGGGAGCGCCGCTGCACGCGCTGTCGACATGTCCGCGATCAACCCGCCCGTCATCTTCACGCGAGTGACAGGCCCGAGGAACGTCTGCGTGACGACCTCCGCCGTCAGCGTGTTGTTGCCGTTCACGGCGCCGTTGCCGGCTGCCTGAAGCTCGAGCGTCTCCGGCCGGATCAGGATCAGCACACGCTCGCCGTTCGACCGGCCGCGGGCAGCGTCGATGCGCAGCCGCGTCCCGGCGTGCTCGACCTCACCGGCTGCGCCGTCGGTCACGTGCGCCTCGAGACGGTTCATCGTCCCGATGAACTCGGCGACGAACGGCGTCTTCGGCGCGGTGTACATCTCGGCCGGCGTTCCCATCTGCTCGATCACGCCGCCGTACATGACCGCCACGTGGTCGGAGATCGCGAGCGCCTCCTCCTGGTCGTGCGTCACGTAGAGCGTGGTGATCCCGAGCTCGAGCTGGATGCGGCGAATCTCTTCGCGAAGCTGCACGCGCACCTTTGCGTCGAGCGCCGACAGCGGCTCGTCGAGGAGCAGCACGCGCGGCTCGATCGCGAGGGCGCGCGCGAGGGCGACTCGCTGCTGCATGCCGCCCGACAACTGGTGCGGGTAGCGCTCGGCCGCGTGACCGAGACCGACGAGCTCCAGCAGGTCGTTCACGCGCTTCGAGCGGTCTGCCTTGTCGCGACCGCGGATCCTCAGCCCGAACTCGACGTTCTGGCGCGCCGTCATGTTCGGGAACAGCGAGTACGCCTGGAACACCATCACCATGTCGCGCTTGTTCGGCCCGACGCCCGCGAGGTCTTTGCCCTCGATGAGGATGCGCCCGACGTTCGGGCGGTCGAACCCGGCGACGAGGCGCAGCGCAGTCGTCTTGCCGCAACCCGACGGTCCGAGCAGCGACAGGAACTCGCCCTCGCCGAGCGAGATGTCGATGCCTTTCAGCGCCTTGAAGCTGCCGAACTGGCGGTGGAGGTTCTCCAGCTGGAGGTAGCTCATCTCGCTCCCGCGATCACGGCGCCGCGGGCGCCTCGTTTACGGCCGACGAGCAGCAGTGACAGCATCGCGCCCCACGTGATCATGAACGACAGCAGCGTCAGGGCGCCGGCGGGGAAGCCCTGAGACTCGTTCACGTACTGCAGGAAGATCGGGAACGTATGGAACGCGGCGAGGTTCGCGATCGTGAACTCGCCCATGACGACTGCCAGCGTGAGGAACGCAGCACCGAGGGCCGCGGTGCGGATGTTCGGAAGGATCACCTTGAAGAGCGTCGTCGTCCAGGTCGCGCCCAGGCTCTGCGACGCCTCGGTCAGCGTGTGCACATCGATCGCGCGGAACCCCGCATCGAGCGAGAAGAAGGTGTAGGGGAACGCCAGGATGACGTACGCCGTCGCCAGGAAGCCCCACGGAGTGCCGTAGAACCAGTGCGGCGCCCCCTTGAACGTCTTCAGCAGCCCGACGACCATGACGATCGGCGGTACGACGAACGGCACGAGCGCCATGAACGCGAGCACGGGCCGCAGCCTCGGCACCTTCAGGTGCACCCAGTAGATCGTGGGCACGAACAGGAGCAGGCTGATCACGATCGTCTCGAGCGCGAGGATGAACGAGATCTTGATCGTGTGCCAGAAGTCGCCGTTGTGGATCACCCAGCCGTAGTTGTGCAGCGTGCAGCACGGCGCGCCGACGGCGTTCTTCTTCAGGCTGAAATCGAACGTCGCGTAGAGCGGCACGATGAAGTACGCGCCGGCGATCAGCAGCCAGACGACCGCACTCGGCGCCATCCGTGGACGACTGAGCCTCATTTGGCCCACTTCGCGGCCCGGCGCTGCAGCGGGATGTAGATCACCATCATCGCGGCGAGCACGACGAACATCCCGAAGGCGAGCGCTTGAGCGAGGTGCGGGTTGTCGAGCACGTTGCCGGTGTAGTAGTTGCCGATCACGATCGGGACGATGTTCTGGCCCTGGTTCAGGCTGTACGCCGTGGCGTACGCCGCGAATGAGTTCCCGAAGAGGAGGATGAACGCTCCGAGGAACGACGGCATCAACACCGGGATGCCGACGTGCCGCCAGAACTGCCACTGCTTCGCACCGAGGTTGGAGGCCGCCTCGCGCCACTCGCGCTTGAGACCGTCGATCGCCGGCGCGATGACGAGGATCATCAGCGGCAGCTGGAAGTAGAGGTACGCGAGCTCGACTCCGCGCTCGGAAAAGAGTTGGAAGTGCGGCCACCGGACACTCGTGTCGTAACCCGCGTTTCGGAACCAGGTCGTCACGACGCCGAGCGGGCCGAGCGTCGCGATGAACGCGAAGGCGAGCGGGATTCCGCCGAAGTTCGCCGCGACCCCCGAGAACGTCGTCAGCACGGACCGGATCCAGCGTGGAGTGCCGTCCCGGATCGCCGCGTACGCGACGAACAGCCCGACGACGCAGCCGATTGCGGCGGTGACGAGGCTGATCCGCAGGCTGCCCCAGTACGCGTCGATGTACGGGTGCTGGAAGAGAAGCCGAATGTTCGAGAACGTCGCGTGATCGCGTTTGTCCTGGAACGCGCCGACCATCACCGACGCCGCCGGGAGGAACAGGAACGCGATCGTGTACGCGAAGAAGGGCAGCGTCGCCACCCACGCGAGCGACAGGCGCTTCCGGCCGGACACGAGGTCCGGCCGGAGTGCCTGCGGTGCAGCTTCGGTCGAGATGCCTACCCGCCGACCTGCGTCGGCCACTTCTGGGCGATCAGGTTCTTCGCCGCAGTCTGCTGGCCGATCGATGCGAACTTCACCCTGTTGTAGATCGCGGACGCGGGCAGCTTGGCGAGGACAGCCGGCGGGATCACCTTGCGGGCGACCAAGTCGGCGAACCGCGCCGGGTGGGCACCGCCCTTCAGCCAGATGATCTGGCCCTGGTCGGAGTAGAGGAACTCCTCCCAGAGGCGAGCCGCGTTCGGGTGCGGTGCAGTGGCGTTGATCGCCTGTGCATACGCCCCGCCGTACACGCCGTCGGCCGGGACTGTGAAGCCCCAGTTGGCCGCCGGGAACTCCGTCACGTAGGCGATGTTGTTGTAGTCCCAGTCGAGCGAGATCGGTGTCTGCCCCGACGCAACGGTCTGCGGGGTGGTCTGCACCGGGATGTAGTTCCCGCTCTTCTTCAGCGCCGCCCAGAAGTCGATACCGGCCTGCACGTTCTGCAACGAGCCGCCGTTCGCGAGCGCGGATGCGATCACGACCGAGACCGCCGAGTTCGACGCGAGCGGGCTCCCGTTGATCGCAACCTTGCCCTTGTACTCGGGCTTCTTCAGGTCGGCGAACGTCTTCGGGGGGTTCGAGATGAGCGTCTTGTTGTAACCGATCGAGACGGCACCCCAGTAGTCGCCCATCCAGAAGCCCTTGGTGTTCTTGAGCGAGCGCGGGATCGTCTTGTAGTTCGAGTTGAAGTACGGCGCGTACAGCCCTTCGTTCGCACCGGAGATCGCGAACGAGATGCCGACGTCGACGGCGTCAGGAGCGCGCTTGTCGCCCTTGAGCGAGCGAATCGCCTCGTTCTCCTGAGCAGAGCTGCCGTCGGGGTTGTCGTTCGTGATCCCGATCCCGTACTTGCGCGGGAAGTTGTGGAGGGCTTCCTTGTAGTTCGCCCAGTCGGGCGGGAGGGCGATCGTGTTCAGGTGGCCTTCCTTCTTGGCCGCTGCCACGAGAGCCTTCAGCCCTGCCTTGGTCATGTGCGTCGGCGCCGCCGCTGCCGCCTTGTTCGCGGCGAACGCCGTCGACGCGCTGCCCACGATCGTGAGCCCGAACGCCGCGGCCGCGCTACGGCGCAGCATCGACGACCGGCTCATCCCCTCCTCTTCCAGCTTGGCCCAGAACTCGATTTCTTGGGCCTCGTAGTCCTCCATGCGTCCCCTCCAAGCGTCGGTTGCCCGACAAGCAGATCATGGAACGGCCCCCTATTTCAATAGGCCGAGTGCGCGGGTTCACAAAATCGCGACCAGATGGACACCGAATTTCGGGTCGGCGGGCGAATGGATATGGTCGCCACGGATGTCACCGTTCGACGCTCCAGGCGCCTGGCTCCGGTGCGCCCTCCACGCGCACACCACGAACTCGGACGGCGAGCTCGCGCCGGAGTTCCTCGTCCGGCACTACGACTGGGCGGGCTACGACGTCCTCGCGATCACCGACCACTGGGTCAGGACGGCCGAGGCGTCCACGAAGACGATCCTCGTGATCCCGTCGACCGAGCTGAACGCGGTCGTCGGCGACGGCGAGGACGTCCATGTCCTGGCCCTCGGCGTCGAAGCGGATCCGGTCGCGCCGTCCGGCGACTTCGAGCCGCTTCCCGACGTCGTCGCATGGATCGAGGCGAACGGCGGACTGCCGTACATCGCGCACACATACTGGAGCGGGCTTCGCACCGAGCAGTGGTGGGATTGCCCGGGCCTCTACGGGCTCGAGGTCTGGAACTCCGGCTGCGAGCTCGAGCTCGGGCGCGGCGACTCGTCGATCCACTGGGACGAGGCGCTCGAGCGCGGGCGCGCGCTGCAGGCGCTCGCGACGGACGACTCGCACCACCCCGGCTACGACAGCGGCTTCGCGTGGACATGGGTGCGCGCCGCGGAGCGTTCGCAGTCGGCGGTGCTGGATGCGCTCCGTGCCGGTGCGTTCTACGGCTCGACCGGCCCGGAGATCCGCGCCGCCGAAGTCTCGGATGACGACGTGGTCGTGCACTGCAGCCCGGCGGAGTCGGTAACGCTCTACTGCGGCCGCACGCGCGGTGCACGCGCCAACGCCGGCCGTCTCGGCTACCCGAACCTGAGCCGCATCCTCGAGCGGAACGACGACGGTCTGATCACCCGAGTGGTACTGCAGCGACCGTGGGACGGCGGCGCCTACGGCCGCGTCGAAGTGCGAGCGGCCGACGGAACGAAGGCTTGGACGAACCCGCTGTGGACCGCATAGCGGCGATCGAGCAACTCGCGGCGCGGCAGTTCGACCTGCTCGTGGTCGGCGGCGGCATCATCGGCGCCGGGATCGCGGAAGCGGCGACGGCGCACGGGCTCGACGTCGCGCTCGTCGACAAGGGCGACTTCGCGTCCGCCACGTCGTCGGGCTCGTCGAAGCTGATCCACGGCGGCCTGCGCTACCTGCAGATGGGCGACGTGCGCCTCGTGCGCGAGGCGCACCAGGAGCGCCGCTATCTGATGAACGTGGTGGCGCCGCACCTGGTGGAGCGGCTGCCGTTCCTCTTCCCGTTGTACGCCGGCGGTCCGCACCGGCCGATCGTCGTGCGCACGGGCGTGCTCCTCTACTCCACGCTCGCCCGCGCGCGGCTGAACGGCCGCATCAGCGAGCAGCGCGCGCTGAAGCTCGTCCCGCAGCTGCGCACCGAGCTGCTGCACTCCTCCGCGCTCTACGCCGACGCCCGCACGAACGACGGGCGGCTCACGGTCGAGAACGTCGTCGCAGCGGCGGAGCGCGGCGCCGTCGCCCTCAACTACGCAACGGTGACCGCCATCCGTCCCGACGGCGCCGACGTCCACGTCGACGGCGTCGACGTCACGGTGCGCGCGTCGATGATCGTGAACGCAACCGGGCCGTGGCTCGACCACATCCGGCGGCTCGAGGATCCCGCCGCCGCACCGTCGATCAGGCTGTCGAAAGGCGTGCACGTGGTGGTCGACGGTGGCGAAGACTGGGGCGCCGCGGTCACGATCCCGCAGAGCAAGGTGCGGGTCAGCTTCGCGATCCCGTGGGAGGGGATGCTTCTGCTCGGGACGACCGACACGCTGCACGAGGGCGAGCCCGACGACGCGCGCGTCACCGACGACGACGTGCGCACGATCCTCGACGAGGCGGCGAGCGCGATCGACGGGATCGGTGCGCTTCGCGCCTCGTTCCTCGGGCTGCGCGTACTGCCCGGCGGCCCCGGCGCCACCGCGAACGCGCGCCGCGAGACCGTCTATACGCGCGGCCCGACCGGAATGCTCAGCGTCGCCGGGGGCAAGCTCACGACATACCGCCGGATCGCGCTCGACGCGCTCGAGCAACTCGGCGTCCGCAACCTGAACCGCGCACCGCGGCCACTGCCCGGTGCGATCGGCCTCGCGAACGTCGACTGGCCGGTCGAGCTCGACGCGCCGACGCGCACCCACCTGCTGCACCTCTACGGCTCTCGCGCAGCGGACGTCGTCCGCCCCGCCCTCGACGACCCGTCGCTGCTCGAGCCGCTCGTCGCGGGACGTCCCGATCTCCGGGCGCAGGACACGTGGGCGCGAACACGCGAGCTTGCGCTTCGGGACGAGGACGTCATCCGCAGGCGGACAACCGGCTGGCTGGCAGCTCAGCTAGGTTCTCGGCATGGCTCCAAGGTTGACGCGGCTGACCCAGCCGCTCGTTCGTGACCGGGGAGAGCTGAGGGCCGCGAGCTGGGACGAGGCGCTCGACCGCGCCGCGACCGGCTTCCGCAAGGTGCTCGACGAGGGCGCCATGACGGGGCTCTTCAGCTGCTCGAAGACCACGAACGAGTTGAACTTCGCCACGCAGAAGTTCAGCCGGGTCGTTCTCCGCTCGAACAACGTCGATAGCTGCAACCGCACCTGACACGCTCCTAGCGTCGTCGGTCTGGCGACGGTGTTCGGTGCAGGCGGTGGGACCAGCTCCTACGAGGAGGTGCGTGAAGTCGCGGACCTGATCGTGCTCTGGGGCTCGAACGCGCGCGAGGCACACCCGATCTTCTTCCACCATGTGCTGAAAGCGGTGCACCGAGGCGCGAAGCTGATGGTGGTCGACCCGCGGCGGACGACGTCGGCGCAATGGGGCGACCTCTGGCTCGGCCTCGACGTCGGCACCGACATCCCGCTCGCGAACGCGGTGGCGCGCGAGATCGTCGTCGCCGGACTTGCGAACGAGGAGTTCGTCGCGCGCGCGACGACGGGCTTCGACGCGTTCCGCGAGTCGATCGAGCCGTGGACGCTCGAGGAGGGCGAGCGCGTCACGGGCGTTCCCGCTGCAGCGATCCGCGAGCTGGCGCACGCCTTCGGCAACGCGAAGAACCCGCAGCTCTGCTGGACGCTCGGGATCACCGAGCACCACAACGGCGTCGACAACGTGTTCGCGCTGATCAACCTCGCGCTCGTGGTCGGCGGTGTCGGCCGCTACGGCGCGGGGCTGCAGCCGCTGCGCGGCCAGAACAACGTGCAGGGCGGCGGCGACATGGGCGCGATCCCGAACAAGCTTCCGGGGTTCCAGGACCTCGACGACGACGCCGCGCGCGAGAAGTTCGAGGCGGCGTGGGACGCGCGGATCCCGCGCGAGCCCGGCCTTCACCTGACCGGCATGTTCGAGGCGATGGAGCACGGCACGCTGAAGGCTGCGTACGTGATCGGCGAGAACCCCGCGCAGTCGGAGGCCGACAAGCAGCGTGCGGTGCGCCTGCTCGGTGGACTCGACCACCTCGTCGTCCAGGACCTCTTCCTGACGCGGACCGCAGAGCTCGCCGACGTCGTGCTGCCCGGCTGCGCGGGCTGGGCCGAGTCGGAAGGGACGGTGACGTCGAGCGAGCGCCGCGTGCAGCGGGTGCGCAAGGCACTCGACCCGCCCGGCGAGGCGCGCGACGACATCGAGATCGTCTACGAGCTCGCGCGCCGTCTCGGCCACGACCTCGGCAGCACGAAGGCCGAGGACATCTGGAACGAGCTGCGCTCGCTCTCGCCGATGCACGCAGGCATGAGCTACGCGCGGCTGGAGGAGCTCGGCGGCATCCAGTGGCCGTGCTGGGACGACGAGCATCCCGGCGAGCAGTTCATCCACGGGCGGTTGTGGGACGACGTCGTCGTCGAGCGCGCGCCGTTCATGGCAGTCGACCACTCCCCGCCGGTGGACGTGCTCGACGACGAGTTCCCGCTTCGCCTGACGACCGGACGGCGCCTCGAGTCGTTCAACACCGGCGTCCAGACCGGCAGGTTCTCGTCCCCGCTGCACCTGAACGGTGAGGCGCTGCGCGTCTCACCGGAGGACGGCGCGCGCTACGGGCTCGTCGACGGCGGCCGCGCTCGTGTCGCATCGCGCCGCGGCGAGGTCGAGGCGCCTGTCGCGTTCGACAGGACACTGCGGCCCGGGCTTGCGTTCATGAACCTGCACTTCCCCGAGCTCGTCGACACCAACGTGCTGACGATCGACGCGACCGACCCGCGCTCGGGCACGGCGGAGTTCAAGGCGACAGCAATCCGGGTGACTCCGGTTGGCTGACCTGAAGCTGCTCGACGCGCCGCCCTCGGACGCGGAGCGCGCGGCGATCGACGCGGTGCTCGGCGCGCCGGTCGAGGCAAACGGTCACCGCACGTCGCGCGCCGACCGCACGAGCCGCCACCTCCTGCTCCCCGCCCTGCGAGCCGCGCAGCGGCGCGTCGGCTGGGTGAGCGAAGGCGCGCTCGGGTACGCGTCGCGGCGCTTGTCGGTGCCGCCGGCGGAGGCGTACGGCGTCGCGACCTTCTACGCGCTGCTCGCGCTCGAGGAGCGGCCTGCGGACGTCACCCACGCGTGCACCGATCTCTCCTGCGCGCTGAAAGGCGCGACGGTCGGCCCTGGCGAGCATCCGAGCCCATGCCTCGGTCTCTGCGAGCGCGCGCCGGCGAAGTACCGCACGGTCGCCGGCGAGGCGCCCTTCGAAGAGCAGATCCCCGCCGAGTCACTGCCGCTGCCGCAGCGGGAGGGGCTGCGGTTGCTGCGCCGCATCGCCGACGGCGTCGACCCGACGTCGCTCGACGCGTACGTCGCGGCCGGAGGGTTCGAGGCGCTCGCGCGGGCGCGCGAGCTTGGGCCGGACGCGGTGATCTCGGAGGTGACGGAGTCGAGGCTGCTCGGCCGCGGCGGCGCCGCGTTCCCGACCGGCACGAAGTGGCGCGCGGTCCGCGACCAGGCCGAGCAGACGCGATATGTCGTCTGCAACGCCGACGAGTCCGAGCCCGGCACGTTCAAGGACCGCGTGCTGATGGAGAGCGACCCGTTCGCGCTCGTCGAGGCACTCACGATCGCCGGCTTCGCGACCGGCGCGCAGAAGGGTTACGTCTATATACGAGCCGAGTACCCGCTTGCTCATCTGCGCGTGCAGCACGCGATCGACGAGACGGCGGCGTATCGCGACGGGTTCGAGCTCGAGCTTCGCATCGGCGCCGGCGCGTACGTGTGCGGCGAGGAGACGGCGCTGTTCCAGTCGATCGAAGGCAAGCGCGGCGAGCCGCGCAACAAGCCGCCGTTCCCGGTCGAGGTCGGGCTCTTCGGCCTGCCGACCGCGGTCAACAACGTCGAGACGCTCTTCAACGTGCTCGAGGTTCTCCGCATCGGCGGCGCCGAGTATGCGGAGACCGGGACCGAGGGCTCGGCGGGCACGCGCCTCTTCTGCCTCTCCGGCTGCGTCGAGCGGCCGGGGCTCTACGAGCTGCCGTTCGGCGCGACGCTGCGCGAGCTGCTGGAGCTCGCGGGCGCCGGCACCATCAAGGCGGTGCTGCTCGGCGGCGCCGCCGGAGCGTTCGTCGGCCCGGATCAGCTCGACCTGAGACTGACGCACGAAGACACGCGCGCCGCGGGCGTGACGCTCGGCTCGGGCGTCGTGATCGTCTACGACGACGAGGCGGAGCTCGTGCCTGCGCTGCTGCGCATCGCGGAGTTCTTCCGCGACGAGTCGTGCGGGCAGTGCGTTCCCTGCCGCGTCGGCACGGTCCGGCAGGAGGAGGCGCTGAAACGTCTCGCCGCCGGCCGGCCGCACGAGGGCGAGCTGCACACGCTCGGTGAGGTGGCGCAGGTGATGCGCGACGCGTCCATCTGCGGCCTCGGCCAGACTGCCGCGAACGCGGTCGAATCGGCGATCGCCAACCTGAAGGTCTTCTCATGACCATGCTCCTGACTGCGAAGAAGATGATCGAGCTGACCGTCGACGGGCAGGCGGTTCGCGTCTTCGAGGGCTCGACGATCCTCGACGCATGCCGGCAACTCGGGATCGAGACGCCGACGCTCTGCTACGGCGACACGCTGACGCCGGTGAACGTTTGCCGTGTGTGCGTCGTCGAGCTCGAGGGAGCGCGGACCCTTGTGCCGTCGTGCTCGCGGATCGCGGAGGCGGGGATGGTCGTCCACACGGACTCGGAGCGGGTTCGCACGTCGCGGCGCCTCGTGCTGGAGCTGCTCGGCTCGTCGGTCGATCTGTCGACTGCACCCGAGGCGCTCGCCTACATCGAGGAGTACGACGCGAAGCCCGACCGCTTCGGCCCGGACGCGGCGCGAGTCGAGCACGAGGTGAAGATCGACAACGACCTGTACGTCCGCGACTACTCGAAGTGCATCCTGTGCTACCGCTGCGTCGAAGCCTGCGGCGTCGACCACCAGAACACGTTCGCGATCGCCGTCGCGGGCCGCGGCTTCGATGCGCACATCTCGACGGAGCTCGACGTGACGCTGCCGGAGTCGGCGTGCGTCTACTGCGGGAACTGCATCACGGTGTGCCCGACCGGCGCGCTGATGTCGAAGCGCGAGTACGACATGCGGCAGGACGGGACGTGGGACGAGTCGGCACAGGAGGTCGTGACGACGGTGTGCGCGTTCTGCGGCGTCGGCTGCAACCTCGAGCTGCACGTGCAGGAGGGCGAGATCGTGAACGGCACGTCACCGGACGACCACGACGTCACGCTCGGGAACCTCTGCGTGAAGGGTCGCTTCGGCTACAGGTTCGTCGAGACGCACTGAGCCGCTTGCCCGCCTTCCGCGGTTCCGCGGAACCTGGAGCGTGTTGCTCGCATTGCAAATGCTTATGGCACAGCTCTGTTGTCAGCACAGACGATAGCCGTAGCGGCGGACGGAAGGGCTGAGCAAAGGTTCCGGAACGATCCCTGACACGGTCCCGAGATGGGCCACCGTGGCGGCCCCTCGGGGTAGCGTTTCTCTTATCGAGGCACCGCTCCGCGAGATCGACGCCGGCTGGGACTTCAAGGTTGTGATCCTTGAGGGTGAATGGGTGCTGCGGATGCCGCGGTCGGCGCGTTCTGTCGAGAAGATCGAGAGTGAGGTTCGGCTCTTGTCGGCTCTCGGTTCCGTGCTGCCGGTCGAGATCCCGTCCTTCGAGCAGGTTTCGCGCGAGCCCTGGTTCGTCCTCTACAGGCTGATCCACGGCGAGCCGCTGCACGATGAGGACCCGGGTGGCGTTCGCGCGTTTCTCGATGCGCTACATGGCTTCGAATCCGACGGTATCCAGCTACGCCGTCCCGATTGGCTCGCGATTTATCGAGCCCACGCGGAGGATTGGCAGCGGGTCGTCCTCCCTCTCCTCGACGTTGATGAGCGGCGCCAGGCGGAGGCCGTCCTCGCGGAGATCGAGACGCTGACAGGCTATGTGTCCACCCTCGTGCATTGCGATCTCGGGCCGGCGCACCTCCTCTGCCGCGACGGGCGACTCGTCGGCGTGATCGACTGGGGTGACGCGAAGGTCGGTGACCCAGCGGTCGACTATGCATGGCTGCTGAACGGGCCATTTCCGGACTGGGACGTCGACGATGACGTGCGCCGACGCGCGCGGATCTACTATCGGCTGGGGCCGTGGTTCGAGGTCGAGTACGGCGTAAGGACCGAGCAGTCCGAATGGGTGCGAAGCGGGCTCGCCGGCCTGAGATCCCGACTGTGACCGTTTCACCGGCGACGCAGGGCCGTGTTCGTAGCGCCCGATAGCCTGGCAACCCTGACGGACCGACCAATCGAGTCTCTTCACCGGCGATCCCTACGGTGAGGCTTGACGGGGCGAGCGGAAGCCGTCGGCTGCCCCAGGATTCCGGAATGCGCGGAGACTCATAGCTTGGTGGCGACCGCCTTGGCAAGCGCAGTGACTCGAGCCGGCGACTTCGAGTAGAGCGTGAGCCCGACGAAATACGACCCTGTGATGAACTGGATCTCGCCGATATCGTTTGTTCGCGCCTCGTAGGCGATGCTGCCGACTCCGGCCACCTTTGCTGGAGTGGCAACCCAGCCTCTTCTCTTCGCCATCAGAGCCTTGAACGTGGAGAGAGATCCCGCATTCGAGACCTTGTTGATCTGAATGATCAGATGTGTCGGCGCGTTGGCGCTGCTGCCCCAATAGCCGATGTAGGTGGTGGCGTACGGCGTCTTCACGGGAGCGCTCGCTCGGCATTTCAGCGGCGTGACGCCTGCGTTCGACACCTGCTTGGCGCTGAGAACCGAGCAGAGAGCGCCCGAGAAACCGGCGCTTGCCACCGAGACCCAGCAGCCGCCTGCCGCTGCGACGGCACAAACCGTCAGCCACATTCCACGCATGATCCTCCGATCCATCCGTCGCGATTTCGTCACTGGGAGAACCCCCAGGTGACAGTGAGGGTGACGGAGGCGGGTTGCAAAAACGTTGCAGGCTGCATCCGAGCCTTCGCAGAGCGCCGTCAATGCGCGCCGATGACCTGAACTTCTTTCTGCTACTCGGAAAACGGGAGTTTCTCGGCACCCGTGGCGACTTCCCAGACGTTTCCTTCTGGATCTGCGAACGAACCGCTGAATCCGCCCCATGGCGTTCGTTCCGGAGGCTTCGTGATCTTCGCACCGGCATCGCGGGCTTCAGCGAGGACGTCCTCGACGCGTTCTTCCGAGCGAACGTTGTAGGAAAACGTGATTCCACGAAACCCGCTTCCCTCCGAAGGTACGCCCACGTCGCCTGCCAGTTGATCCCAGGGTTAGAGCGTCATCGCCGAAGCGCCATCGCCGAGGCTGAAGCAAACCCACTCTCCATGCTCTTGCAGAATCGGCCAATGAAGCCCGTCGCGATAGAACGCCTTCGCCCGTTCAAAATCCCGAACGCCAACGCCGACGATCGCGATGTGAGGTTTCATGCAGACTCCTTCGAATCGATCTGCTCCGCTGCGAAGCGTTGTCCGGACATATCCGCTGACGTCGGTTCGCTAACGACGGGTGGTCTGTGCGAGCGTTCACCACGACACCCTGAGGAACTGCGCTGCTCGTCGTAGACTGGTCGTGTGGATACCGAGCCGGCAGACGCATCTAGCGTGCAGATCCGGGTCGGCTCGATCGTTATTCGTTGCCGTCGCTTCGACGAGATGCTCGCGTTCTGGCAGTCGGCACTGGGCTATGTCCCGCGGGAGCCGCCGGGGGACGGGTGGGTCGTGCTCACGGATCCGAGCAGGAAAGGCCCGAATATCTCCCTCGACCGAGTCGAGCACCCACCGCCACTCGGCGAAGTCAGCAGGGTGCATCTTGATCTGTACACGGAAGATCGGGAGGCAGAGGTCGAGCGGCTGCTCCGGCTCAGCGCAACGCGCTACGAGCGCGAGGTCGGTCCGGATGATGACTTCGTCGTCCTCGTCGATCCCGACGGCAATCGATTCTGCGTCGTCGGTAAGTAGTGCGGCGGCTACAGCCGCAGGGCACAGCTGCCGCCTGTCTCGGCTGACAGCCAAGGACCGACACGCCCAGCTGCGCGAGTGTTCCGAAACGACGCCTGAGCGCACTTCGAAGAGGTGTCTGACACTCTTGGTGTCAGACACCCTTTGGGTGGTCTGCGCCGGTGGTGCGGACAGACGCCTGAGCCTTCGGATTATCGAAGGTCGCGGGCGGGGCCGGACGGCAGATGAGCGTCCCAGCGACAGGCGGGTTCGCACCGATGAGCCGAGAGGACGGGTCCTCGTTCCAGTCCGCGACTACCTCGTGGACGAACCATCTTCCGTGTGGGAAGTCGATCGTCAACCCCGGCATCGGCGTCTCGTCGCTGACGTGCATGTACGACGCACCCCGAATCACATCGCCCGACTCGTCATACAGCGCGATCCGGTACTGCGAACGAGACATGCCAGATGAATAGCAACTCGCATGGGCGAGTGTTGCGAAACGACGCCGGAGCGCACTTCGAAGAGGTGTCTGACACTCTTGGTGTCAGACACCCGTTGGGTGGTCTGCGCGACCGTCCTTGCGTCCGACGCGCCGAGCTATGCGTCGGACTGCACGTACGCGAGCACCGCCAGCACGCGCCGGTGATCCTCCCCGGTCGGACGGAGCCGGAGCTTGGTGAAGATGCTCGCGATGTGCTTCTCGACCGCGCCGGTGCTCAAAAAGAGCCCCGATGCGATGCCGGCGTTCGAGCGTCCTTCCGCCATCAGCGACAACACCTCGAGCTCCCGCGGCGTCAACCCCTCCAGAGGCCCGCGGCGTGAGAAGAGCTGCGCGACCACTTCCGGGTCGAGCGCCGTACCGCCGGCCGCGACGCGCCCCACCGCGTCGACGAAGTCGTCGACGTTCATGATCCGATCCTTCAGCAGGTACCCCACTCCGCCTTCACCGGAGGCGAGTAGCTCCGTCGCGTACTCGTGCTCGACGTACTGCGAGACGACGAGGATCGCCGTCTCGGGAACGGTCGCGCGCAGCTCGAGCGCCGCGCGGATGCCTTCGTCCCGGAACGACGGCGGCAGCCGGACGTCGACGATCGCGATGTCCGGCTTCTCGGCCCGCGCCGCGTGGACAAGCGCATCCGCGTTGTCGACCGCGCCCACCACCTCGAAGCCGTTGTCGCGAAGCAGACGGCTCAGGCCGTCGCGGAGGAGCGCAAGGTCTTCGGCGATCAGGACTCGCATGGCAGGTCGGCACGCAGCACCGTCCCACCACCGGACGGGCTCGTGACGGCGAGCGTACCGTCGAGCGCCTCGACCCGACGCCGCAGGCCGACGAGGCCGGCGCCGGCGACGTCGGCGCCGCCGCGTCCGTCATCGGCGATCTCGACGACGAGCCGCGATGCCGCTCGCACGATCCGCACCGTGATCTGCGTCGCCTCGGCGTGCTTCGCCGCGTTCGCCATCGCTTCGGCGACGACGAAGTAGGCGGCCGTCTCGACCACCGCCGGCGGCCGCTCGGGAACGTCCTCCTCGACGACGACCGGGATCGCGCTCGCGTGAGCGAGCGACGCGACCGCCGCGCCGAGACCGCGATCGGTGAGCACCGGCGGATGCACGCCGCGCGCGAGGTCGCGCAGCTCGCGCAGCGCCTGTTCCACCCCAGCACGCGCCTCCGCGACGAGATCGCGGGCCGCCTCCGGATCGCCTGCGAGCTTCTGCTCCGCGAGGCCGAGATTCATCCCGAGAGCGACGAGGCGCGCCTGCGCGCCGTCGTGCAGGTCGCGCTCGATGCGCCGAAGGTCCGTCTCCTGGACGTCGACCGCGCCGGCGCGCGTCGTCTCCAGCACCTCGATGCGATGCTCGAGGCGCCCCCGGCGCAACACGACGGCGGCGACCGCGACGGCCGCGGCGAAGCCGATCGCCGTCCACGCCGGCCAGAAGTAGCCGCCGCCGCCGAACACCCACAGGGCGATCTGGAACGCCTCCAGGAACACCGCGACGCCCGCGATGCGCGCCAGTGCGCTCGGGGCGCGAAGCAGCCAGGCGTGCAGCGAGATCGTCAGCGTCGTCGCCGCGAGCACCCACTTCGGCCAGAACGGGCCGCCGACCGACGCCCACACGACGAGGACGACGACGTCGGTGACAGCGACCAGCGCGGCGCGCGGCACGAAGAAGCTCTTCGCGGGGCTGCGCGGAACGTCGAGGTACGGAAGCACGACGCGCGCCCAGCCGCGCGCCGTCCAGTGCACCAGTGCGAGCGCGACGATCATCCCTGCGATGCCGAACGGGATGCCGAGCAGCGCCTTCGCGATCGTGTCGACCTCGAACGAGCCGACGTGGAAGTCGACCCACGGGTAGTAGACCGGCAGGAAGACGAACCACCCCGCCGACCCGACTAGGGCTACCGCGGCGACCGCGAGCGGCCAGCCGACAAACGTCCGGGCGACCACGGTCCCGTGCTGCCGCCAGAAGCTGCGGTCGGCGAGGATCGCCTTCGCGCGGCCCCAGTAGCCGGCACCGCCCGAGGTGAGCCGCTGCGGGCCGACGTCGACCCCGAGCAGCCGCGCGAGCCGCGCTTCGAGCCCGGCAAGCGCCCCTACGCCCGACCGAAACGCGATGAGCGCCGGAACGCTGAGCGGCGTGAACGCGAGCAGCCCGGTGACGAGCCACCCGGCGAGCAGCAGCCCGAAGCCGAGCGTGCCGGTGACGAGCGCCGAGGCGAGGTAGGCGAGCGAGCGCAGCGAGGTCTTCATGCCGCCAAGCATGCCGCGGCCCGCAACCGCACGACATGGGACGTGCCGGTGTTGCCGGGTCGGGTTAACCTCCGTTCTCCCGTGGCCCGCGTGCAGGTTCTCTACTGGCAGGAGGTTCCGTCCGTCGTCCGCGTCGGCGACGCGAAGCGGCAACTGCCCGAGTGGTTCCAGCAGGAGATCGACCGCGTCGCGATGGAGCAGGGCCTGCTCGGGAGCGACGCCTACCTGGAGCAGTGGGAGTGGCGCGACCTCGGTGAGCGCGACGGCGATCCCGCGGTCGTCGCCGACGAGGTCGAGGCCGAGCTCGTCGCCGGCTACCCCGGCAGCCAGCCGTCGTAGCGCGCGGGCGCGCGGTGCCCGAGCTCGTCGTAGGCCGTCTCGGCATCGGTCGACGGTTCAGTGACGCTTGCGCGATGGCGCGCCGCCGCCTCGTCGGGCACATATCCGCCCCAGTCGTCGGTGATCGAGAGCACCCGCGCGCCGACCGAGACGACGACGCACGGCGCCTCCCCCGCTCCCACGATCGTGTGCTTCGTCCCGGGCGGGCAGTGGACGAAGTCCCACGCGCGCAACGGCCGCTCTTCACCCTCGACGACGAGCAGCGCCTCACCCGAGACGACGAGAAAGTCCTCCTGGTCGGCCTCCCAGTGGTAGAGCGACATCACCTGGCCGGGCTCGAGCACGCTGACGTTGATCCCGAGCTGCGGGAAGCCGACATCGCCTTCGTAGAAGCACAGCGCGCCGCGGGTCGGTCCATAGCGCCACCGGGCCTCACGACTCCCCACGACGAACCACCCTTCGCCGCGCGGAACGAGGCCGTGCCCGTCGTCCTCGAGTCGCGCCTCGGGGATCACGGTACGACGTTACCCATTGAGAAACGCCGCGACGGCGTTCCGGGAGACGTCACTGGCCGAACGCGACTGCGTCGAGTGCCCCGCGCCCGGCACGACGACGAGCTTGCCGTGCGTCGTGCGCGCGAGCTCCTGCTTCGCCCATTCGAGCGGCGTCGAGAGGTCGTGGTTGCCGTTCACGAGGAGCGTCGGGACCGTGATCCTTCCACGGTCGAGCGGTGTCGGCGGCGTCGGCGCCCACGGAAGGCACTGGCGCATGAAGCCGTTGCCGGTCGCGGTCGTGCGGTCGAACGGGAACAACGCACTCGCAGGCAGCCTCGCGACCGCTCGGTTCAGCGCTGCCGCTCGGCCGGCGACCGGCGCCGCCGAGGTGCCCCACGGATAGCGCCAGTCGGCGCAGAGCGCGCTCGCGTGCAGCCCCTGGTCGAGGGCATCGGCGGGCGCAGCACCGCCCGTGTGCATGGCCCTCACGAACGACTGTAAGAGGGCAGGGTTTCCTATCCGCGCCGCGCGCAGCGCGGCGCGGACGCCGAAGTACACCCTGTAGGTCGGGTCGACGATGCTGTCGGTGGTAAGCGCGTCGAGAATGTCGACGCCGTTGTGGTAGCGCTTGACCACAGCTGCGAGATCATCGACGCAGCGCTGCCCGCACACACTGCGAAGGACGCGCGCCGTCCCACGGAACTCGACGACCCCGAGATCACTCAGCCCGACGTGCGGCACGACCGAGTCGAGCACGAGCTTCGACACGTGATCCGGGTGCGCAAGCGCGTAGCGCTCGCCGACGTACGTGCCGTACGAGATGCCGTCGAGCGCGATCTTGTCGACGCCGAGCGCCTGCCGCAACGCATCGATGTCCGCGACGACGTCGTCCGTCCCGTAGAACTGCCGGCGGTCGCCGATCTTCGCCGCGCAGGCTCGCACCGCCGCGGCGGTGGGCGGGTAGAGATCCGACGAGCCCATCTGCTGCTGCATCGCTCCGCAGTCGAGCGCGCCGGCGCCGGTCCCGCGCTGGTCGAAGACGACGATCCGGTAGGTCTGCTTCTCGGCGGCGAGCGCCTTGTCGACGAAGCGGTCGAGGATCGGCAGACCGGGCTGCCCCGGCCCGCCCGCGAGCACGAGCAGCACGCCGTGCGGCGCCGTGACGTTGTCGGAGGCACCGACCCGCAGGTGCAGCGTTCCCTTGTGGCGGCCGGTACGGTCGAGCGGCACGTCGAGCGTCGAGCACGTGTAGCCGCTCGGGCCGGGGCACGGCGCAGAGTCGCGCAGCGCCGGGCCGGTCATCTGAAGGGCGAGGGAAAGCGCGAGCGCGAGGAACGACACGCGGCGATTCTGCGGGGGTACTGATTGAGCGCGTGTTGAGCGTCCGTAAACTCGGGGACATATTGCGGATCGGAGTTCTCACCGGCGGCGGCGACTGTCCCGGCCTGAACGCGGTCATCCGCGCGGTCGCGCGGCGATCGTGGGCTCACGGCCACGAGGTGATCGGCGTCCGCGAGGGATGGCGCGGGATGGTGGAGCAGCTGTTCGAGCCGCTCGGCCGCTCGCAGATCTCCGGGATCCTGCCGCGCGGCGGGACGATCGTCGGCACCTCGCGCACCAACCCGTACAAGCTCGAAGGCGGTGTCGACGCGGTCCGGAAGGGATTCGGCCAGATCGACGCGCTCGTGGCGATCGGCGGCGAGGACACGCTTGGTGTCGCCGCCCGACTCCACGCCGACTTCGGCGCGCCTGTCGTGGGCGTCCCGAAGACGATCGACAACGACCTCTCCGGCACCGACTACACCTTCGGCTTCGACACGGCGGTCGCCATCTGCACCGAGGCGATCGACCGCCTGCACACGACCGCGGAGTCGCACAACCGCGTCATGGTCGTCGAGGTGATGGGCCGCCACACCGGCTGGATCGCGGTGCACAGCGGCATCGCCGGCGGCGCCGACGTGATCCTCATCCCCGAGCGCCCGGTCGACTTCGACGAGGTCTGCAACGAGATCGCGAGCCGCCACGCGAACGGCAAGAACTTCTCGATCGTCGTCATCAGCGAGGGCTGCGAGCTGCCGGGCGCCGAGGACAAAGGTGAGGTCGACCAGTTCGGCCACCGCCTGCTCGCAAAGCGCGGCGTCGGCGAACGGCTCGGCGAGGAGATCGAGAGCCGGACCGGGTATGAGACGCGCGTGACGGTGCTCGGGCACATCCAGCGCGGCGGCTCCCCCACCGCCCGCGACCGCATCCTCGCGACACGCTTCGGGCTGAAGGCGGCCGATCTCGTCGTCGAGGGCAGCTACGGGCAGATGGCTGCGCTCCGTGGCGACGCGGTGATCGCCGTGCCGCTCGCCGACGCGACGGCCGAGCTCAAGACCGTCCCCCTCGAGTGGTATGACGTCGCGAGGACCTTCTTCGGCTGATGCAGACGAACCGCTCCGCACCTCCCGCCACGATCTCGCCCGTCCTCATCTATCCGGACGTTCGGGCCGCCGTCGCGTTCCTCGAGGCGGCGTTCGGATTCGGCGAGCGCGTGCGGATCGGCGACGACCACCGCGCGCAGATGCGGGCGGGCGACGACGGCTCGTTCGTCGTCGCGGACGTGCGCCACACGCAGGTCGCACCGTCGGGCGGCGTCGTGACGCAGCTGATCAAGTTCCGCGTCGCCGACGTGGACGCGGCGTTCGCCCGCGCGCGCGACGCCGGCGCCCGCGTGCTCGAGGAGCCGCAGACGCATGTGTACGGCGAGCGGTCGTGCGTCGTCGAGGATCTCGCCGGCCATCGCTGGGAGCTGACCCAGACGGTGCGCGACGTCGATCCCGGGGAATGGGGCGGCGTCGCGGTGGCGCCCTGGTAGCTACGACACCTCGACCGGCACGCCGCCGGTCAGCGTCTGGAACACCACGCAGTAGCGCTCCGTGAGCTCGAGCAGCTTCGCGATCGCCGCCTCGTCCTCGTCGTGCTCGAGGTCGAAGCGGAGCCGGATCGCCGTGAACCCGACCGGCACGCCCTCGCCCTTGCCGACGCCGAGCGTCCCCCGGAAGTCGAGGTCGCCTTCGGCGTGCACCGTCCCCGATACGTCGAGCTCCAGCGACGTCGCGACGGCGCGCAGCGTGACGCCGGCACACGCGACGAGCGCTTCGAGCAGCATGTCGCCGGAGCAGGCGAGCAGGCCGGTCCCGCCGGTCGCCGGATGCAGCCCCGCCTCGACGAGCGCACGGCCGGTGGACACGCTGCACGAGACGCCCCCGTCCGCGAGCCGCCCTTCGGCTCGCAGCGTCACGAGCGCCGCGGCCGGGTCCTCGCGGTAGCGCGCCTTCAGCGGCGCCTGCGCCGACTTGAGCTCAGCCGAGTCCATCTGCCACTATCATCGCGCGCATGCCACGCTTCATGATCGTCCGCAGCTTCGACGTCGGAGAGTCCCAGATGCCGGCCGTCGGCCGCCGTTCGCGCGAGATCGTCGAGGACGAGCTGCCCGAGATCACGTGGGAGCTCAGCCACGTCGTCGTTCTCGACGACGGGAACGTCCGCACGTACTGCGTGTACGAGGCGCCGAGCGAAGCGGTCGTCCGCGACCACTCGAGCCGCCTGGGTCGGCACCGCATCGACTCGATCGACGAGATCGTCGGCGACGTCACGCCGGCGGACTTCCCGGCCGCCTGACGTCGTCCAGGTGGAACGACGCCGTGCTCGCGATCGCAAGGCGGCGGCGCAGCGCACTGCGCTGCTCGGCCGCGTCCTCGGGCACGAGCCCGAGCGCCTCGCGGTAGAGCATCACTGCGTGGTCCTTCGCCCAACCACGTTCCGCCTGCTCGGCGGCCCGCGTCAGCTGCGCGATCGCCCGCTCGAAGTCGCCCGCGTCGCGCCAGTGGTGGGCCAGCGCACCGATCGCCTCCGTCGACGAGCCGGTCGACCGCTCGAAGAACTGGGCGACGGCCTCGTGCCGTCGTGCGCGGTCGGCTCGAGGTAGGAGCTCGTACGCGACGTCCCGGATGAGGACGTGCGTGAACGTCCATTGCTGCTGGTTCTCGATGAACGAGCTCGCCTCGCGACGGATCAGATCGCGGCGTTCGAGCTCCTCGAGCACGTGGTCGATCTCGGGCTCGGGGCTCAGGGCGAGCAACGCGTCGTGCCAGAAGACCTTGCCGACGACGGCTGCGTCGAGGAGCAGCGCACGGTCACGCGGCGGCAGCGCGTCGAGGCGCGCGGCCACGAGGCCGCGAATGCTCGTCGGCAGCGCGCCGTGCGTCTCCTCCATCGTGGCGGCGAGCTGCTCGATGAAGAGCGGATTGCCTTCCGCGATCTTCACGACGTCGTCCGCTCGATCGGGCGAGCCGAGCCGACGGATCGCGAGCTCGCGGGAGTCGTTCTCGTCGAGCGGGCCGAGCGTGAGGCTCGTGTAGCTCGAAAGGCGTCCACCCCAGGTGTCGCGGGTATCGAGGAACTCCGGCCGCGCGAGCGTCACGAGCAGCAGCGGCAGGCCGTGAGACCCGATCGCGAGCGCATCGATCAGATCGAGCAGCGCCGAGCCCGACCAGTGGATGTCCTCGAAGACGAGCACGGTCGGCTGCTCGCGCGCGGCGGCCTCCAGGAAGAGGCGTGTCGAGGAGAAGAGCACGTCGCGGTCGGTCACGTTCGCGCCCCACCCGTCGACGCCGACGATCACGCCGAGATGCTCGGCCACCGTCTCCGCAGGCGTCGAGGAGCCGTCGAGCAGCGCCTTCGTCCGGCTGCGGAGCTTGTCGATCAGCACGTCGGGCGCGTCGCTCTCGTAGATCCCGCAGATGCCCATCACATGCCGGGAGAGCGGGCCATAGACGCTGCTCTCGCGGTACGGCAGCGACCGGCCTGACACGACGCGCGCGCCGCGTTCGCGTGCGGACTCCGCGAAACGGGAGAGGAGGGTCGACTTGCCGACTCCCGCCGGACCGAAGATCGAGACGAGGTGCGGCAACCGTCCCGCGAGCACGCGGTCCCAGATCGCGTCGAGCAGCCGAAGTTCGGGCACGCGGCCGACGACGCGGTGGTCGCGGATCGCGCGCTGCCCCGCTGCCGTCAGCGCCTTTGTCGCCACCCACGTCTTGACCGGCGCGGCCTTGCCCTTTGCAACGATCGGCTCGGTCGCCTCGTAACCGATCGCATCGCGAGTCCCGAGGTACGTCATCTCACCGACGACGATGCCGTTCACCGGTGCCTGCGACTGGAGACGCGATGCGGTGTTGACGACGTCACCGGCGACCATCGACTCGCCGAGCGCCGGTCGCGCGTTGAGCGAGACGACAGCCTCGCCGGTGTTGACCGCGATCCGAATCTGCAGGTTGCCGGGCATCGCGCAGACCGAGTCGCGGACGACGAACGCCGCGCGCACTGCGCGCTCGGCATCGTCGCCGTAGGCGATCGGCGCTCCGAAGACACCCATGATCGCGTCGCCGATGAACTTCTCGACGACACCGCCGAACGATTCGATCTCGCGTCGGACGACCTGGTGATACGGCGTGAGCAGCGCGCGCACGTCCTCGGGGTCGAGCAGCTCCGCCTGGGCCGTCGAACCGACGAGATCGACGAAGATGATCGAGACGATTCGGCGCTCCTCCTGCGGCGGCGCTTCCGGTTGGAGCGCGACGCCGCACGCGAGGCAGAACCGTGCGCCGGCCGGGTTCTCCTGGTTGCAGACGGAGCAGCGCACCGCCGTCCAAGCGTACGTTCGGAGCCTGCGCGAGTCGAGTACGGTTGCCACATGAGCGTAGGCTCGACGGAGCTCAGCAAAGAGCGGAGGCACCGGCTTTGCCGGCGCCGGAGCGGGGCATGAGCGCTCTCCACTCGGGCACGGTCACGTTCGCGTTCACGGACATCGAAGGGTCGACGAAGCTGCTGCAGGAGCTCGGCGACGAGGCGTTCGGCGCGCTCTCGCGGGATCACCGCCGGATCGTCCGCGACACGTTCGGCGCCGCCGGCGGGAGCGAGATCGACACGCAGGGAGATGCCTTCTTCTTCTCGTTCCCGCGGGCGCGCGACGCGGTCACCGCTGCGGTCGCGGCGCAGCGCGCGCTGCACGAGCACGCGTGGCCGGACGGGCGCCAGGTGCGTGTCCGGATGGGGCTCCACACCGGCGAGCCGCACGTCGGCGACGAGGGCTACCTCGGGATCGACGTCGTCCGCGCCGCGCGCATCGCCTCGGCCGGCGCCGGCGGCCAGATCCTGATCTCGGAGACGACGCGCGCGCTGCTCGGGAACGTCCTCCCGGACGGCGTGGCGGTGCTCGACCTCGGCGAGCGGCATTTGAAGGACATCCAGCACGAGCACATCTACGAGGTCGCGGTCGACGGACGCTCGACCGGGTACAAGCCGCAGGCGAAGGAGCACGTGCCGCGCAAGAGCCGCACCGACGAGATGGCGTCGCGGTTCGAGGAGCGCATCGAGAACTACGTCGAGCAGCAGCTGGAGAACGCGTTTTCCGGCCGGCAACCGCAGATCCCGACGAAGCTCGCCCTCGGCGGTCTCGGGATCGCGTTCGCGTCGATCCTGATGATGGTCGCCGTCGTCGTCGTGATCGTGCTCGCGTTGAAGCTGATCTTCTAGCGATGAGTTCGCAGAGGACGCGGAGTCTCACTGTCGACACATCACGACCAGGAGGCTCGACATGTCCAGCTTGAATCTCACCCAGGTCGGACGCGTGGCGGTCAGCGTCGCGGACACCGACCGGGCGCTCGACTTCTACGTCAATACGCTCGGCTTCGAGAAGGTCGTCGACCTGCCGATGGGGCCGGACGCCCGGTGGGTCGAGGTCGCAGTCGCCGGCACGCCGACGACGGTCGCGCTCGCGCCGCCCCCGCCGGGCAAGCAGGCCGGCGGCGCCGAGACGGGCATCATCCTCGACACGACCGACGTCGATGCCGACCACGCGACGCTGCACGACGCAGGCGTCGACGTCGACGCCGAGGTGGCGCGCTACGGCGCCGGCATCCCGCCGATGTTCTGGCTGCGTGACCCGGACGGCAACGCGCTCTGCATCGTGCAGCCCAACGGCTGACCCGTTCAGGTTGCCTCGTCATTGCGCGGCACGAGCACGCGAAGCGCGCGCGGCAGGCATTCGATCTCGAGCGGTGATCGAAGCTCGATTGGCTCACCGTCTGCCGCCGCGCTCGCGTCGCGTTCCTCGAGCGAGATGACGAAGCGCGTCCCGGCACGATCGGCCCACCTCGTCGGGAGCAAACCGCTGCTCGTGTAGAGATGGAGGCGACCCTCGGTCAGCGACGGCCGTTCGCCGATGTTGAAGAGGTTGAGCTCGTACGGGTTGTTCGCGACGAGGAGAACGCGCGTCTCGACGAGCTCACCGTCGACCAGCGCGCGCAGTCTGTGGTGCTCGCGTGCCAGGCGCTTGACAGCACGGAGACCCGCAAGCACCTCACCGCGACGGCGGTGATGCTCGCGGCCGTCGACGAGATCGGCGTAGAGGCCGAGCGACAGGTTGTTGAGAAACAGCCGACCGTTGACGCGACCGACATCGACACGCCGCTCGTGGCCGTCGAAGGCGGCGAGCGCCGCCAGCGGATCGTCGCGGTCAAGACCGAGATCGCGCGCAAAGTGGTTGCGGGTCCCGAACGGGATGCAGACGAACGGCAGGTCGCGCTCCAGCGCGATGGTCGCCACCGCCGCCAACGAGCCGTCACCGCCGGCCATCCCGAGCGCGTCCGCCGTCGCTGCGCGCGCCAACGCGTGGACGTCGTCCGCCTCACCGAGAACGTGGCAGTCGATCCCAAGCGCTCCTGCGGCTTCGACCAACTCTTCCCACGAGAGGCTGTCGTCGCCGGAGCGCGGGTTGACGATCAGGAAGCTACGGCGAGAGGCGGCGGCCATTCAGCCGGCGATCGCGCCCCGGAGGCGGCCCTCCCGCGCGCCGCCGGCGCGCCCGCCGCCGGAACCGGCCGAGACGTCGCGATAGCGAGCGTCGACCAGGCAGTAGATCCCGTAGCAGACCAGCCCGGCCGCAGTGACGCCGAGCAGGTACGGGCCGTAGCTCGCCTGCGCGAGCTTGTGCAGCGCCCCGTCGAGCCCGATCGCGTCTTTCGGGTCGAACTCGATCGCCGCCTTCGTGATGAAGATGCCGATGAGGCAGAAGACGACGCCGCGCGCGACGTGACCGACCAAGCCGATGCGCTCGCCCCACGTGTGCGCCGCGTGACTCATCTCGCCGGTCCGCCACTTGTCCGTGAACTTCTGGCTGATGCCGCGATACGCATTCCAGAGGCCGACGGCGATGATCACGATCCCGGCCGCGCCGACGATCCAGCGACCGCCCGGCCAGTCGAAGACCGTCGCCGTCGTCTTGTGGGCCTTCTCGCTCTGCGACTGCCCGCCGCCGCTGCCGATCAGGATCTTCACCGCCGAGACGGTCAGGCCCGCGTAGATGAGGCCGCGCCCGGCGTAGCCGGCGCGCTTTCCCCACTTCTTCGAAGCTTCCTTGTCGCCGTCCTCGTCACCCTCGACCGCTGCCTGGACGAACCGCCAGATCGCGTACCCCGCGAGGCCGCAGGCAAGCAGCACCAGCACGGCCTTCCCGAACGCGTGGTGGGCGAGCGCCTGCAGAGCGCCCTGCCGGCTGGTCGCCTTCCCGCCGTCACCAACGGCCAACTTGATTGCCAGGACGCCCACGAGCCCGTACGAGACTCCCTTGGCGACGAGGCCGCTCCGCGCGAGCACGGCATACCACCCACTCCCGCTCTCGGCCTTCTCGCGTGCGTCCTCGCCGGTACGGCGAGCTGCGTCTTCGACTTCCGGTCTCGCCATCGTGGCTTCTCCTCCGTTGGGCGTCTAGGCACAACGCCCGGGCGCCGCAGATGGATTCGCTCAGACGTCGGCGAGCGGGAATGCGCGATGCCGCCGCGGCGGCACGAGGTAGTTCTGGCGGTGCGTCGTCGAGAGCACGGAGTTGAACCCCTGCTCGCGTGCGCGCGGCTTGAACGGGATCTTCCCGCCCGGCAGCACCCCGTCCATCGCGAGGCGGTTCCGGTGGAAGTCGTCGCCGGTCGGGTTGAAGACGACGAAGTGCACGCCCGCGGCCGGCGTCACGCCCACTTCGTCGGCACGCTCCGACCACGTGAACGGGTTGTCGAGGGTGTTGAAGTCGGCGCGCACGGGGATTGCCGTGCCCTTCGGGAAGACCGTGCCGTCCGCAGCGACCACGTCGCGCAGCAACCGCGACGTCGTCTGGATCGACGCGCTGTGCCCGATGCGACCCGAGCTCCGGTAGTCGCGGCGCACCGCCGCCACCGACGACATGTCCTTCGGCCCCTGCCTGATCGTCTGCGTGTCCTGCCGCACCTGAAGGTTCGGCCGGAACGCCGTCGCGACACGCTCGTCGAACTCGAAGTTGATGTACCAGGCCTCCACGTCCTCGTGGATATGCGAGAGGTGCATGTGCGTGCCGTTGCGGAAGTACTCCGAGCCGCGGAAATCGACGTAGCCGAGCGTCTCGAAGTTCGCGATCGGCCCGGGACCCATGCCGGCCTTCTGCGTCGAGGTGAAGCCGAGGAACAGCTCGGAGGTCTCGGGGATGAGGTCGGCGCCCGGGATCTGCGCTGCGAGCGCCATCTTCTTCGGCAGTGACTGTGCCCCGTCGAAGCCGCCGCCGGCGAACCCACGGCGGATCGAGGTGAAGTCGAAGAGCTTCGAGTCGCGGAGGCGTTTCTCGGCGTCGACGATGTGCGAGCGCACGTCGGAGCGCAGCAGGATCGCGACGTCGTTTTGCTCGAGCCGCGTGTCGGGCGGGTCGCTCGGAAAGCGGCGCGCCTCGAGGAGTACCGGCTTTCCGGCACGCCGGTCGTGCGGCAGCAACCGCCCCATCTGCGCGGGCACGAGCCGGTCGAAGTACGGCAGCCCCCACGCGACCGTCACGCCGAGACCTGCCGGCGACGGCGCGTAGTCGCGGTCGAGCGATGCGAGCAGCGACTCGAGCTCGCCCTGCGCGTGACGGAGATCGCTCGCCGAGGCGGTCACGCGCGCCGTCACAACCTCGTGATGGAGCGGCGGCACGAGCACCTCGATCCCGTTCGAGCGCACGACGCGGATCCCGTCGAGCAGGTGCTGCTCGCGGAACGCGGTCGCGGCGTCGGAGCGTTTTGGCGTTCCGCCGGCCAGCTGGTCGACGAGCTCGTAGATCCCGCCGGCCGAGACGGCGCCGGCGACCGCGCCGATCACCGCCTGCCGCCGCGTGAGCTTCATCAGCTCGCGGCTGGGCGGAAGAGGACGAGCGACGCCAGCTCGCGCTTCAGGTATTGACGGACCTTCTGCCCGGTCAGCGGCGGTGCGACGTGCTCGGAGAGCGTGTAGAGGCTGCCGTTGCGTCGCCAGAGCACGAGGTAGTGCCACGAGTCTGCGTCCTGGTTCACCGTGTAGACGGCGGAGCTGATCCCGTTCGCCGAGATGCGACCGACGGGCGAGGCGAAGCACGGCACGTTGCGGCTGTCGGAGCCGCCGGTGCGGCAGGTCGGGATCTTCGTCCGTCCCGGATAGGCGCGCAGGTTGACGTGCAGCTCACCGCCTGCGGCGCCGCCGCCGGTCTCCTGCCACACCCAACTCTGCAGGTAGCTGCGGTCGGCGGACACCGAATGAATGTTGTTGTCGACCGCGCCGAGCTTGCCGGTGAGCGGGTCGGGCAACCAGCCGGGGCAGTACACCGGGACGCCGACGCGGTTCGCGAGCTTCTGCCAGGCGGCCGGGTCCGGGCACGTCGGCTTCGCGATCTTCGGTGCGGCCTCGGCCGGCTTGGCTTCACTGCCGCAGCCCGTGAGTACCCCGGAAAGCGCCACGAGCAGGCACAACGCGAGCAGCCCTCTCATCGCGGCCATGGTAGCCCTCCTACACGGAGACGGGCTGGTCGCCGACCAGCTCGCTGATGCGCTGGGAGCGGACGAGAACCGCGTCGACACCGGCGCGCTCGAGCGCGAGCACCTCGTCGCGGCTCGCCACCTCGACCTGCGCGATCGCGAGCTTCCCGGCCGGCACGTCCGGGAGCAACTCGAGGACGGCGTCGAGCGGGTCGACGTCCTCGTCGATGTCGTGCGCGTTCAGGAGGAAGATCTCGGGATCGAGCCGCTCGAGCGCGAGCTCGAGCTCCTCCTCGTCCCGCACGTCGACAACCGCCTCGAGGTGGTCGAGATCGGAGTCGTCGTCGGGGCGGATGCAGACCGCATCGGCATCGCCCGGCGCGCCCGTGCCGAGCCAGAGGAGCGGCAGGCTCGTCGCACCCCTGATGCCGTCGATCTCGGCGGTGACGGCGACTGCCTCCGCGCCCTGCGCTTCGGCCGCCTGGGCGGCGCCCGCGTCGTGGACGCAGACGATGATCGAGATCCCATCTCCCTCGGAGATGCGCTGGCTGAGACGTCGCGTGCTCGGCACCTGCTCCTAGGGAAGCGTAACCGGAGTCGCGGGAAGTCGTTCGAGACCCGCCCAGTCGGCGCGCGGCGGGGCGAACAGCTCGGCCAGGCGGGCGCCCTCCGGGCCGGAGACGACCGAATGCGGGACGTCGGCCGGGATCACCCACATCTCCCCCGGCTCGATCTTCTTGGTCTCGTCGCCGATCGTGAAGCTCATCGAGCCGCCGATCAGGATCCCGGTCTGCTCGTTGACGTGGTGGTGCTCCGGGACATGCGTGTTCGGCTCGAGGTCGATCAGGGCGAAGGTCGCCTCGGCTCCTGCAACGGCGCGGGCCACCACACCATCCCAGATCTTGATCGGGGCCAGGTCACTCGGGTTCGAGAAAGCGCTCATGCGCGCAAGGCTATCGGTCAGGTGCCGATCGGGTGCCAGACGGTCTTGAGCTCGAGGAACGCCGAGATCTCGTAGAGCGACTGGCTGTCGGGCTTGCCCACGACCACGCGCTTGACGTTCTCCGCGGCCGCGACCTCGAGATCGGTGCGGAGGCCGTCGGCGCCGGTGAGGTCGATGGCGTTCACGTCCATGTGGCTCGCGAGCCACGGCGCGAGCTCCCCCCGCTGGCCGGTGAGCAGGTTGACGACGCCGCCGGGGACGTCGGCGGTGGCGATCGCCTCGGCGAGCTCGATCGCCGCGAGCGGCTGCGTTTCGGACGCGACCGCGACCACCGCATTCCCGCCCGTGACTGCGGGCGCGATCCGTGAGACGAGCCCGAGCAGCGGCGGCTCGTCGGGAGCGACGACGGCGACGACGCCGGTCGGCTCGGGGATCGTGAAGTTGAAGTACGGGCCGGCGACCGGGTTCGACGACCCGAGCACCTGCGCGAGCTTGTCGGCGAACCCGGCGTACCACACCCAGCGGTCGATCGAGCGGTGCACCTCGTCCTCGCCGCTGCACAACTCGGCGAACTCGGGCACGCGCGACTCCATCATCTCCGCGATCCGGTAGAGAACCTGACCGCGGTTGTAGGCGGTCGCCCCCGCCCACTTGGGTTGCGCGCCGCGCGCGGCGACGACCGCGTCGCGTACGTCCTTGCGCGAGGCGCGCGCGACGTTCTGTCCCTGCGCCTCGTAGGTGCGTCCCGACTCGCTGCGCGGGAACGCGCCGCCGATGAACAGCTTGTATGTCTTCTTGACCGGCAGCCGCGTCATGAGAAGTCGAGGTACGGCTCCATGCCGTGCAGGCCGCCCTCGCGGCCGAAGCCGGACTCCTTGTAGCCGCCGAACGGGCTCGTGGGATCGAACCGGTTGAACGTGTTCGCCCAGACGACGCCGGCGCGGAGGCGCTCCGCCATCCAGAGGATGCGCGAGCCCTTCTC